>NZ_JACCQQ010000002.1:0-479161 GCF_014268345.1 Pseudomonas sp. SWRI18 | reverse complement strand
AGGTGCTGGTGATCGCAAGGTCGTGGAAGTTCGAGTCTTCTCCTGGGCACCAAATTCAGATCAAACCCGCGAAAGCGGGTTTTTTCGTTTCAGGCCTTTGATTTTCAACGGAAAACTTGATTTATATTTTCGAATCAGGGGTTTACAGATCAAAAAGCCCTCCGTATAGTTCGTCCCATCAACGGCGCAAGCGCTGCTGATAAATGCCCAGGTGGTGAAATTGGTAGACACGCCAGCTTCAGGTGCTGGTGATCGCAAGGTCGTGGAAGTTCGAGTCTTCTCCTGGGCACCAAATTCAGATCAAACCCGCGAAAGCGGGTTTTTTCGTTTCCGGGGGCTAAAAAACTCCACCCCCGATACCTCCCTGCGCCGCACTTGAGAAGTTTTATCGTTTATCCTTGCAATGATTTGTTGCATATAAGCGAGGAACACTTCGGATGATGATCCGCGATAACCGACTCACAACATCCCTTCTGCGTGGCCTGACCCTCACCCTGCTCGGCCTGACCCTGCTCTCGCCCACCGCCTATTGCGCCGACAAGATTTCCCTGACCCTCTACAACGGCCAGCACAAAGAAGTCGGCGATGAGCTCGCCAAGGCCTTCGAGGCCAAGACCGGCATTCACGTCAACGTGCGCAAAGGCAGCAGCAACCAGCTGGCCAGCCAAGTCGTGGAAGAAGGCGACCGCTCGCCTGCCGACGTGATCTACACCGAAGAATCTCCGCCGCTGAACAAACTCGGCGAGCAAGGCCTGCTGACCAAGATCGACGCCAGCACCCTCGACGTGCTGCCCAAGGATTACGTCGGCACCAACGGCGACTGGATGGGCGTCACCGCACGCACGCGCGTCGTGGCCTTCAATCCCAAATTGATCGCTGAAAAAGACTTGCCGGAATCGGTATTGGATTTCGCCGGCCCCGAGTGGCAAGGCAAAGTCGGTTTCGTGCCCACCAGCGGCGCGTTCCAGGAACAGGCCGTGGCGATCATCAAGCTGCACGGACGCGAAGCCGCCGAAGAATGGCTGACCGGCCTGCGCGCCTTCGGCAAGGTGTACAGCAATAATATGGTCGCCCTTAAAGCAGTGGAAAACGGCGAAGTGGCCACCGTCCTGGTGAACAACTACTACTGGTTTGCCCTGAAGAAAGAAAAAACCAACCTGGATTCGCAACTGCACTACTTCACCAACGGCGACGCTGGCGGGCTGATCACCGTGTCTTCGGCCGCGGCACTCAAATCCAGCAAGCACCCCAAGGAAGCCCAGCAACTGCTGGCGTTCATGGCCAGCGAAGAAGGCCAGCGCGTCATCACCAATACCTCGGCCGAGTACCCACTGCGCAAAGGCATGGAGTCCAATCGCGGGCTCAAACCTTTCAGCGAGCTGCAACCGCCGAAAGTCACCCCCGCCGACCTGGGCAACGCCGAAGAAGCCCTGGACCTGGAACGCGACGTTGGCTTGAACTGATGAACCCATCGCTAAGCGCTGCGGGGTTCAGCCCTCGGCGCAAACGCCCTTCGATCTGGCTGCTGCTGCCCGTGCTGCTTCTGGTTGGCTTGAGCCTGCTGCCACTGGCGTATGTCGGGCTCAAGGCCTGGCAGGCCGGCTGGGCGCAGGCGGTACATCTGCTGTGGCGTCCGTATGTCTTCGGACTGCTGCGCAATACCCTGGCACTGATGATTGGAGTGACCGTGGCCTGCGCCGTTGTAGGGCTTTCCCTGGCTTGGCTGCTGGAGCGCAGCAACCTGCCGGGGCGGCGCCTCTGGGGCGTGGTCCTGTGCCTGCCGTTTGCGGTTCCGGCGTTTGTCAGCAGCTTTACCTGGGTATCGCTGAGCGCCAATTTCGAAGGGCTGGCCGGCGCCACCCTGGTGATGAGTCTGTCGAAGTATCCGCTGGTGTTTCTGCCGGTGGCGGCGACGCTGCGCAATCTTGATCCCGCCCTGGAAGAGTCGGCCCGCACCCTGGGATTGAATCGCTGGGGCGTTTTCTTTCGCATCACTTTGCCGTTGTTGTGGCCATCGCTGCTGGCTGGGGCGCTGTTGATTGCGCTGCATATGCTGGTGGAATTCGGCGCGCTGTCGATCATCGGGTTGCAGACGTTCACCACGGCAATCTACCAACAGTTCGAACTGGAATTCAGCAACGCGAATGCCGCGATGCTTTCGGCGGTGCTGCTGGTGATGTGCCTGACGCTGCTGTGGCTGGAGCTGCGCGTGCGCGGCAAGGGCCGACACGTGCGTATCGGCCAGGGCGCGGCGCGGCATGCCGAGCAGGTCCGGCTGGGCAAGTGGGCAGCGCTGGGCCAGGTGTACTGCCTGACGCTGGCGATCATCGGCAGCGGCATTCCGCTGGGGATGCTCGGCTATTGGCTGGCGGTGGGTTCCTCCGCGGCATTCCCGGTGGCGCAGATCAGTGAGGCGCTGCTGTCTTCATTGGCACTGTCTCTGGGCGGCGCAGCGCTGTGCCTGGTGCTGGCGGTGCCGGTGGGATTGCTGGTGGTGCGCTATAAAGGCCAACTGGCGATCTGGGCCGAGCGCCTGCCGTACCTGCTCCACGCCCTGCCTGGCCTGGTGATCGCACTGACCCTGGTGTATTTCGCCCTGCATTACGTGCCGGCGCTGTACCAGACATCGGCGTTACTGTTGATTGCGTATGCACTGCTGTTTTTGCCGCTGGCCCAGGCGCCGATTCGCACGGCACTGAACAAGGCCGCACCGCAGTTGGAAGAGGCTGCGCGGACACTGGGGGCGTCGTCGTTCAGTGCGTTTTGCCGGGTGACCTTGCCGATTATCTTCCCGGCGCTGGGCGCGGCGTTTGCGCTGGTGTTTCTGGATGCGATGAAGGAATTGACGGCGACGTTGCTGCTCAGTCCGACCGGGCTTAATACCTTGGCGACAGCGGTGTGGGCGCATACCTCGAATGTTGAGTTTGCGGCAGCGGCGCCTTATGCGGCGTTGTTGATTCTGGTGTCGGGGTTACCGGTTTATTTGCTGACGACTCGGATGTATCTGAGCCGCTGAGACCGCTTTCGCAGCGGTGCGGCGGTCCGACAAGCCAGCTCCCACATTGGAATGCATTCCAAAGTTGGAACCCGATCAAATGTGGGAGCGGGCTTGCTCGCGAAAGGGCCCGAACTGACCACGCTAGGCCCGAAACTGCCCCAAACTCGCCTTCAACTGCGCCGCCAACCCATCCAGCACCTTGCCACTGGCCGTCGTCTCCACCACCGCCTGCGCGGCACGCTCGGCCTGGGCATGGATCACCTCGACCCGCCCGCGCACCGCATGGGCGCCCTGGGCCTGATGTTCGGCAGCGCGCGTCGCCAAGCCAATCGCCGCATGCACCTGCTCCACCGAAGCCTGCACCGTCTGCTGCAAGCGCACGCTGTCGCGCAGCACCCGCAAGCCTTCGTCGGCCTGGCGCCCGGCCTTGCCGATGGTTTCCACCGCCTCCCGAGCCCCCTGCTGCAACGCGACGATATGTGCCTGGATATCTCCGGTGGAGCTTTGGGTCTTGCTCGCCAGCGCACGCACCTCGTCCGCGACCACGGCAAAGCCACGCCCGGTTTCGCCGGCACGGGCCGCTTCGATGGCTGCATTGAGCGCCAGCAGGTTGGTTTGCTCAGCGATTCCATGAATCACGGTCAACACCACTTCTATCTGCTCGCTTTGCTGCGCCAACCGCTCGATGACCTGGGAACCTGCCTGCACCTGGCCCGCCAACGCCTCGATCAAGCCGCCCACTTCGGTTGACGTGCGCGAGTTCTCATCCGTGGCCTGGCGAATGTCCACCACCTGCTGCAACGCCGCCTGCATCGCATGACTTTCGGCCTGCGCCTCATCGGCCATCTGCGACAGCGCGCGCAGGCTCTCGGCCACTTCATCGCGCTGCAAGCCTGCCGCGGCATCAGCCCCGGCGTTGCGCAAGGTCATGGCGCCGATTTCTACGCCGGTACGCTGGGCCACATCGCCCGCCTCGCGCACGATGGGCTGCAACTTATCCACAAAGCGATTGACCGCAGACGCCATGTCGCCGATCTCGTCCTTGCTGCTGATCTGCACGCGCTTGGTGAGATCGCCCTCGCCCGCCGCCAGGTCATCCATGGCGGCGATCAACAGCTTCAGGCGGTTGACCACACGGCGACCGAGCACAATGGCGATCAGCAGCAATACGCCAAGACCGACCAGCGCCAGGCCCATGCCGATGCGCCAGCGCAAGGTGCCGGCAGCGTCCTGCACCGCGCTGGTGGTGTTGGCGGTCATCTGGGTGGCCGTGGCTTGCGCCGATTGCAGGCGCGCGCCCATGGCGGCAGCGCTGTCGGCCGCTGCGCCTTTGAGGCTGTCGCCGACCAGTTGATCACCGCTGGCAATCAGCGCGGCGAAACGCTTGTCCAGTGCCTGCAGGTCGGCCTCGACCGACGCGGTCGACACGCCCATGCGGACTTTGCCGATCTCCACCCCGTTGGGGCTGATGGAGGCCTCGACGTAGTACACGGAAGGGTCGCTCCTGGCCGCGTCCAACACCTTGTCCAACGCGCGGTCACCCGCGCCCTTGGCCAGCAGCGCCTGGTTGATCGGGTTTTCGCGATTCAGGTAGCGGGTCAAATGCTCACCCGCCGCGTCGTCATACACCACGAACAGCACGTTGGGATTGCGCTGCGCGCGCCGGGCAAATTCCGACAACGTCGGTACATCGTTATCCCACATGGCGCGAGGCGCCACCGAGGCCAGCAGTTGCGCCATATCATTGGCGGAATCTTTCAGGTCTTTTTCCAGGGTCGCACGCAGTTGCTTCTGCTCTTCCTGCAGGCGCGTCGACAGCCCGGCAGTCAAGCGCTGCCGGGTACTGGTGGACAAGCTATCGAGGCTGGACGTGACTTCCTTGCCTGCCTGCGCCAGCTCGCCGGACAGTTTCTGGCTGTCGATGCCCAGGCGATTGCCCAGATCAGCTTCCAGCGCCGTGACCGTGCTTCGTGTGAGAGCGACGGCTACCAGCACTTGCACCAAAAGAGCGATACCTAGGGTAACGAACACCGGCCGCAACAGACGGCTTTGTAACAATGAGAGAACGGCAGACATCGGGAATCCCTCCACCACGGGTGCCATTAATTTGATAGCACCGCGAAAGAGAGAAACACAGCAAGGGTCGTGCCGCTTGGAGAACTGATACGACAAAGGGCTCCCTGAGGAGCCCTTTGCTTTTTACATCAACAGCTTATTAAGCGAACGGGTGACGCAGAACGATGGTTTCGTTGCGGTCCGGGCCCGTCGAAATAATGTCAATCGGTGCGCCGATCAGCTCTTCTACACGCTTGATGTAGGCACGGGCGTTGGCCGGCAACTCTTCCAGGGTCTTGGCGCCCACGGTCGATTCGGTCCAGCCCGGCACTTCTTCGTACACAGGCTGCAGGCCTACGTAGCTGTCAGCGTCAGTCGGGGCAACGTCATTGCCTTCTGCATCCTTGTAACCGGTGCAGATGTTGATCGCTTCCAGACCGTCGAGCACGTCCAGCTTGGTCAGGCAGATGCCCGAGATGCTGTTCACGTCAATAGCGCGACGCAGGATAACGGCGTCGAACCAGCCACAACGACGAGCACGGCCGGTGGTCGCGCCGAACTCGTGACCTTGCTTGGCCAGGTGCGCGCCGACTGCGTCGAACAGCTCAGTCGGGAACGGGCCCGAACCTACGCGCGTGGTGTAGGCCTTGGTGATGCCCAGGATGTAGTCCAGGAACATCGGGCCAACGCCCGAACCGGTCGCAACGCCGCCAGCGGTGGTGTTGGAGCTGGTCACGTACGGGTAGGTGCCGTGGTCGATGTCCAGCAGGGAACCCTGGGCGCCTTCGAACATGATGTCTTTGCCGGCGCGACGCAGGTCGTGCAGCTCGGCGGTCACGTCCAGCATCAGCGGCTTGAGCAGCTCGGCGTATTCCTTGCACTCGGCCAAGGTCTTTTCAAACTCGATGGCTGGCTCTTTGTAGTAACCCACCAGCATGAAGTTGTGGTAATCCACCAGCTCACGCAGCTTGTCTTCGAAGCGCGGCATGTTGAGCAGGTCGCCCACACGCAGGCCACGACGCGCCACCTTGTCTTCGTAGGCCGGGCCGATGCCACGACCGGTGGTGCCGATCTTCAGCTCGCCACGGGCCTTTTCACGGGCCTGGTCCAGCGCAACGTGGAAGGACAGGATCAGCGGGCAGGACGGGCTGATACGCAGGCGCTCACGCACCGGTACGCCTTTCTCTTCCAGCTTGGTGATCTCACGCAACAGGGCGTCCGGTGCAACCACCACGCCGTTACCGATCAGGCACTGCACGCCTTCGCGCAGCACACCCGACGGGATCAGGTGCAATACGGTTTTTTCGCCATCGATGACCAGGGTATGGCCAGCGTTGTGGCCACCTTGGTAGCGCACTACGGCGGCAGCATGTTCGGTCAGCAGATCAACGATCTTGCCTTTGCCCTCATCACCCCATTGGGTGCCCAGGACTACGACATTCTTACCCATAACACTTGTCCTCATTCGCGCAAACTTGGTGCCGGCGATGGCCGGCAGGAAAACTCAAGAAGCCAGTGGCGTTACTTGCCAAAGCCCGTTCTGCAGAATCAATTGCCGGTCGCAGTCCGCTTCACGGGCGGCGGCCAATGGTTGCCCAGGCAAGGCCTGGACGACACGCTGACCCTCACTGCGCAACTGGCAAACCTGCTGCCAGAGTGCTGCGTCCGTACTGTCGGGCATCCAGATGCCACCAGACGGCAGCTCGACCTCAGCACGCCCCAGGGTCACCAGGGTTTTCAAATCGGTGGAAAAGCCGGTAGCCGGACGTGCACGACCGAAGTCGGCGCCGATATCGTCATAACGACCGCCTTGGGCGATGGCTTGGCCAACACCCGGTACAAACACCGCGAACACCACACCGGTGTGGTAGTGGTAGCCGCGCAACTCGCCCAGGTCAAAATACAGCGGCAACTGCGGGAAGCGCGCCGACAACTGCTCGGCAATCGCCAGCACGTCGTTCAGAGCCGCCAGCACTGGCGCCGGCGCGTTGGCCAGGCGTTCGCGCGCAGCCACCAGCACTTCACGGCCACCGCACAGATTCACCAGCGCACGCAGCATGCCGGCGAGGTCCGCAGGCACGCCTTCGGTCAGGGCGATCACCTCATCGATAGCCTTGCGTTGCAGGGCATCGAACAACTGTTGCTCCGCTTCGCCGGACAAACCGGCCGCGCGGGCCAGGCCACGGTAGATACCGACGTGGCCCAGGTCCATGTGGACATCCGGTACGTCAGCCAGTTGCAGCATGGCCAGCATCAGGCTGATCACTTCAACGTCGCTGCTCGGGCTGGCATCGCCGTACAGCTCGGCGCCCAATTGGATCGGACTACGGGAAGACGACAGTGCACGCGGTTGCGCATGCAGCACGCTGCCGGCATAGCACAGGCGGCTCGGGCCTTCGCGGCGCAGAGTGTGCGCATCGATGCGCGCCACTTGCGGCGTAATGTCGGCACGAAAGCCCATTTGCCGGCCCGATTGCGGATCGATGACCTTGAAGGTGCGCAGATCCAGGTCCTGGCCCGCGCCGGTCAGCAGGGATTCCAGGTACTCGATATGGGGGGTCACGACAAACTCGTAGCCCCAGCTCTGGAACAGATCCAACACCTGGCGACGCGCTACTTCAATGCGCGCAGCTTCTGGTGGCAGTACTTCTTCGATGCCATCTGGCAGCAGCCAGCGGTCTACCGTTGCCATTACGCCATTCCCCTTTGATCCGGGCGGCCAGCCCTAGGCCGAGCCTTGAGTAGAGCAGAAAATACCCGCCCCTTGCATAAACCACGCGCAAGAGCGACGTGACGAACGGCCTGTAACCGGCCTCGTCGGGCACTTTCCTCGAAAAACCTGTCACGCCTGCCGAATCAAACATGCAGACGCAAAAAAGCCGGGAATTTCCCGGCTGCCGCATCATACACCCGTTTTCTGAAAGGATCACCCCGCCAGGCATTTTAGCCGCCCGACGGGAGTGAGCCTACAGAATCACAGGCCTGTTACTTGGACTTTTCCAGGTAGCGGAAGAAGTCGCTGCTTGGGTCCAGCACCAGCACGTCGGTCTTGTTCGCGAAGCTTTCACGGTAGGCACGCAGGCTACGGTAGAACGCGTAGAACTCCTGGTCCTGGCCGTAGGCCTTGGCGTAGATCGCCGCGGCTTGAGCATCACCATCACCACGGGCCTCTTCAGACTCGCGATAGGCCTCTGCCAACAGTACACGGCGCTGCCGGTCGGCATCCGCACGGATCCCTTCGGCCAGCTCGTTACCCTTGGCGCGGTGCTCACGGGCTTCACGCTCACGCTCGGTGCTCATGCGCTCGAACACGCTGCGGTTCACTTCCTTGGGCAGGTCGATCGCCTTGACCCGAACATCGACCACTTCGATGCCCAGCTCTTTTTCCGCCATGGTGTTCAGCGAACGCGTGATGTCAGCCATCAGCGCATCACGCTCACCGGATACCACCTCGTGCAGGGTGCGCTTACCAAACTGGTCGCGCAGACCCGATTCCAGACGGCGCGACAAACGCTCGTCGGCAATCTGCTTGAGGCCGGAAGTCGCGGTGTAGAAGCGCTCGGCATCCTTGACGCGCCACTTGGCGTAGGCGTCAACCATCACGGCTTTCTTTTCCAGGGTCAGGAAGCGCTGTGTCGGTGCATCCAGGGTCATCAGGCGCGCATCGAACTTGCGCACCTGGTTGACGTAGGGGACTTTCACATGCAGGCCCGGCTGGACATCCGCCTGGACCACGCGACCGAATTGCAGCAGCACCGCACGCTCGGTCTGAGCCACGATGTAGAAGCAGTTCCAGGCAGCGATGACCACGACGACGCCCACAATCAGGGCGGTCAGCGATTTATTGCTCATCAACGACTCTCCCTGGTACGTGTTTGCTGTTGCAGCAAGTCAGCGGCCGCACGGGCGCTCGCTTCGTTGGCAGCGGCATTGGAACCGCTGGACGGTGCGCCGGTGCTGCTACGACCACCTTCGATCATCTTGTCCAGCGGCAGGTACAGCAGGTTGTTCTGCCCACCTTTGCTGCCGGTCACGAGAACCTTGCTGGTGTTGCTGAAGACTTCCTGCATGGTGTCCAGGTACAGACGCTCGCGGGTAACCTCAGGTGCCTTGCGGTACTCGGCGACCAGCTTGGTGAAGCGGTCCGCCTCACCCTTGGCGCGGGAGACCACTTCGTCGCGGTAACCGTTGGCATCCTCGAGGATACGCTGGGCCTGACCTCGGGCTTCCGGCACGACGCCGTTGGCGTAGGTTTCAGCCTGGTTGCGCGAACGCTGCTCGTCTTCACGGGCACGGATCACGTCGTCGAAGGCTTCCTGCACTTCACGCGGTGCGGCTGCGCTCTGTACGTTCACCTGGGTCACGGTGATACCGGTGCGATAGGTATCGAGGAACCGCTGCAGGCGCTCCTTGATTTCGCTGGCCATCAGCTCACGACCTTCGGTCAGCACCTGGTCCATCGCGGTAGAACCGACGACGTGGCGCAGGGCACTTTCGGTGGCGTGCTGCAGGCTGATTTCCGGCTGGTCGACGTTCAGCACGAAGTCCTGCAGGTTGCTGATCTTGTACTGCACGGTCAGCGGCACTTCGACGATGTTCTCGTCTTCGGTCAGCATCTGGCCCTGCTTGGTGTAGGCACGCTCACGCGTGACGTTCTCCATGTACTTCTTGTCGATCGGCGGGAAGTAGATATTCAAGCCCGGGCCGACGGTTTCGTAGTACTTGCCGAAGCGCAGCACCACGGCTTGCTCCTGCTCGTCCACTACGTAAACGGCGCTGTACAGCCACACGGCCGCCAGCACGACAAGACCCAGGCCCAGCAGGCCATAGCCGCCGCCCTTGCTTGTGCGACCGCCGCCGTCACCACCACGTTTTTTTCCACCACCGAACAACCCATTCAGGCTTTCCTGCAGCTTTCGGAAGGCCTCGTCGAGATCCGGTGGCCCCTTGCGGTCGCCATTATTGCGGCGTTTACCACCCCAAGGATCCTGATTATTCGAGTTGCCACCCGGCTCATTCCAAGCCATAGCGCTCTCCATCTGATAAAGCAAAGACGCACCCACGGCGCGCCGACCAATGCTACAGAATGCCTGCCACTGCGGCACAACCGCTTTAGGAGGCTTTTATTGCAAAGTGTGTTGTTCGAGAAACTCCGCCGGAACAACACCTTCACGGCTGACCAGCCGATTCAGTTCCGAGCGCGGCAATCGAACGGCCAGCAAGCTGACCCCTTCTTCGTCGTGTTCTTCTTTCTGTACCGCGCCCAGCTCGAAAAACTGTGCACGCAGTCGAGCAAAACGCTGCGGCAAGCGCAAGGTGCCAATGAACAAATCGCCGCCGAGCAGCTCGGCGATGGCTTGTTCAAGCAACTCAAGACCACTGCCATCACGCGCCGACAGCCAGACCCGCTGGGGCTTGCCATTCTCATCGCGCTGGATTTGTGGCTCAACGCCTTCAAGCAAATCGAGTTTGTTATAGACCTCCAGGATCGGCAAGTCCTGGGCGCCAATCTCGCCCAGCACCAGCATCACCTGTTCAATCTGCAACATGCGATCCGGTTCGGCCGCATCGATCACGTGCAACAACAGGTCGGAATTGCTCGACTCTTCGAGCGTAGACCGAAATGCCTCGACCAGCTTGTGCGGCAAGTGACGAATGAAGCCCACCGTGTCAGCCAGGACAATCGGCCCCAGGTCGTCCAGATCCAGACGGCGCAGGGTCGGGTCGAGGGTGGCGAACAATTGGTCGGCCGCATACACATCGGACTTCGTCACATTGTTGAACAGCGTGGATTTACCGGCGTTGGTATAGCCCACCAGGGACACGGTAGGGATATCCGCGCGCGAGCGGCCACGTCGCGACTGCTCGCGCTGGCTGCGCACTTTCTCGAGACGGCCCTTGATCTGGCGCAGGCGAACCCGCAGCAGGCGTCGGTCGGTTTCGAGCTGGGTTTCACCCGGACCACGCATGCCGATACCGCCGCCCTGGCGCTCAAGGTGAGTCCAGCCGCGGACCAGCCGCGTGCTCATGTGGTCAAGCTGGGCCAGTTCGACCTGCAGCTTGCCTTCATGGGTACGCGCGCGCTGGGCGAAAATATCGAGAATCAGGCCGGTACGGTCGATCACGCGACACTCGAAGACACGTTCGAGGTTACGTTCCTGACTGGGCGTGAGGGTGTGATTGAAGATCACCAGATCGGCTTCTTCGGCGTGGACCAGGTCGCGCAGTTCCTCGACCTTGCCGCTGCCAATCAAGTATTTGGCGGTTGGCCGATGACGCGGCACGTTAAAAAACGCAACGGTCTCGGCGCCGGCCGAATTTGCCAACTCCTGAAACTCCTGCGGATCTTCGCGCGCCTCAGGGTCCTGTCCATCCAAGTGAACGAGGATGACTCGCTCACCACCACCGTGGCGCTCAAAGAACAAAGGAGACTCCTATCAGGCGTTACCTGGCTCAGCGTCAGCTGCTTCATCACCTGCTGCGCTAGGCAGACGGATCGGACGAACAGGGACGACGGTCGAGATAGCGTGTTTGTAAACCATTTGGCTGACGGTATTTTTCAGCAGGATCACGAACTGGTCGAACGACTCGATCGTGCCTTGCAGCTTGATGCCGTTGACCAGGTAGATGGAAACCCCCACTTTCTCTTTACGTAAAGTATTCAAGTAAGGGTCTTGTAGCGAATGCCCTTTTGACATGTGCCGCACTCCTTTAAGGATCAATAATAAAAAATCGGAAAATAGATAGCTCAAGGCCGTCACACCCCCAAGGATAGACGGCAATTGCAAGGACTCAGCTCAATATGGAGACCGTTCCCAGGTATTTCAAGGCGCGTGACAGATTGTCGCTGTCCAGGCTGTCCAGCCAGTGCAAATCGCTCCAGCTGCGCAACCAGGTGAACTGTCGCTTCGCCAATTGGCGTGTGGCAATGATGCCACGCTCCTGCATTTCGGCTGACGTCAGCTTGCCATCCAGATGATCCCAGACTTGGCGGTAGCCTACGGCACGTATCGAAGGCAACCCTGGATGCAGGTCACCTCTGGAACGCAAAGCTACGACCTCGTCCACAAACCCCTGTTCCAACATATTTGTGAATCTTTGTGCAATTCGTTCATGCAGCACCTGGCGATTTGCCGGAGCGATGGCCAGATTGGCCACAGTATAGGGCAATTGTGAGTGTCCAGATGCGCCTGCGTCAGCACTTTGCGCAGATTGTCGCTGCCGGTGCTCGGTCATGGTCTGCCCACTGACACGCCAGACTTCCAGGGCGCGACTCAGGCGCTGGGGGTCATTGGGGTGAATGCGCGCGGCCGACACGGGGTCTACCGCCGTCAATTGGTCGTGCAGGGCCTGCCAGCCAAGGCGTGCAGCCTCGTCTTCAAGCTCGGCGCGCACGTGGGGATCCGCCGGCGGCATGTCCGCCAGGCCTTCCTGCAACGCCTTGTAGTAGAGCATCGTGCCGCCCACCAGCAGCGGAATGTTGCCGCGCGCGGTGATTTCAGCCATGGCCGCGAGGGCATCGGTACGAAAATCTGCCGCCGAGTAGCTCATCGCGGGGTCGATGATGTCGATCAAACGGTGCGGATACTGGGCCAGCAATTCCTTTGAAGGCTTGGCGGTTCCGATGTCCATGCCTCGGTAGACCAGCGCGGAGTCGACACTGATCAGCTCGCATGGCAGCACCTTGCTCAGCTCGATGGCCAGGTCGGTCTTGCCGGCGGCCGTGGGGCCCATCAGGAAGATCGCAGGGGGCAAGGCACTCATCAACGGCCGCGCAGGAACAGTTTGTCCAGATCGTCCAGGCCCATTTGGGTCCAGGTCGGTCGGCCATGGTTGCATTGCCCGCTGCGCTCGGTGTTTTCCATGTCGCGCAGCAGGCCGTTCATTTCCGGCAGGGCCAAACGGCGATTGGCGCGGATGGCGCCATGGCAGGCCATGGTGCCCAGCAGTTCGTTGATGTGCGCCTGGATACGGTCGCTGGTGCCGTATTCCATCAAGTCAGCCAATACGTCGGCGACCAGACGATTGGCCTCGGCCTGCTTGAGCAGCGCGGGAATCTGGCGGATAGCCAGGGTTTCCGGCCCCAGGCGTTGCAGCTCAAAGCCCAGCCGCTGGAATACGGCGTGGTGTTCTTCGGCGCAATCCGCCTCTCGCTGGCTGACCGCCAGGGATTCCGGCACCAACAGCGGCTGGCCGCTGAGGCCTTCGCTGGCCATCGCAATCTTGAGGCGCTCGTACATGATCCGCTCATGGGCGGCGTGCATGTCCACCAGCACCAGCCCGTGGGCGTTTTCCGCAAGGATATAGATGCCTTTGAGTTGCGCCAACGCATAACCCAGCGGTGGAATGTCGCCACCGCCTTCGGGCAAGGCGACCGCAGCGCCCGGCTCGGCACCTGGCAACGGCGCAAAAAATTCGCGATACGCAGCCTGGGCCTCGGCCACCGGCACCGTCGATAGCGGGCGCGGCGTGTATTGGTACTGATAACCCGAGCCCGCGCCAGAACCAGGTGCAGCATAGGAAGGTTGCGGCTGCGGCGATTGCAGCAGGTTGCCCGCCAGGCTCATTTCGCCCTGGGGCCCGAACTCGCCGGCTTCCGGCCCACTCGGCCGGACCATCGCCGTCACGATCGGTGCCGACAGCTGATCGTCCGGGCGCACATCGCCCAGGGTGCGGTGCAAGGTGCCATAGAGGAAGTCGTGCACCATGCGTCCGTCACGGAAGCGCACTTCGTGCTTGGTAGGGTGCACATTGACGTCCACCACCGACGGGTCGACCTCAAAGAACAGCACAAACGTCGGGTGCCGCCCGTTGAACAGCACATCGCGATACGCCTGGCGCACCGCGTGGGCCACCAGTTTGTCGCGCACCGCGCGGCCGTTCACGAAAAAATACTGCAAGTCCGCCTGGCTACGGGAGAAGGTCGGCAGCCCGACCCAGCCCCACAGGCGCAGGCCATTGCGCTCGATTTCAATCGGCAGCGCCTGCTCCAGGAACCCTGCGCCGCAAATCGCCGACACCCGGCGCGCACGCGCGGCGTCGTCATGGGCTTCGTGCAGGCTGAGAATGGTCTTGCCGTTGTGGCGCAAGTGAAACGCCACGTCGAAACGGGCCAGGGCCAGGCGCTTGATGACTTCCTGCAGGTGATCGAATTCGGTTTTTTCGGCCTTGAGGAATTTACGCCGCGCTGGGGTGTTGAAGAACAGGTCGCGCACTTCCACCGACGTGCCCACCGGATGGGCTGCCGGCTGGACCCGAGGCGCCATGTCGCGGCCTTCGGTTTCCACTTGCCAGGCCTGTTCGGCGCTGCGGGTGCGCGACGTCAGGGTCAAGCGCGCGACGGAACTGATGGACGCCAGCGCTTCGCCACGAAAGCCCAGGCTCATCACACGCTCAAGATCTTCCAGGTCGCGGATCTTGCTGGTGGCGTGACGCGCCAGGGCCAGCGGCAGGTCATCGGCGGAAATGCCGCTGCCATCGTCACGCACCCGCAGCAGCTTGACGCCGCCCTGCTCCACATCGACATCGATACGCTTGGCGCCGGAGTCGATGCTGTTTTCCAGCAGCTCCTTGATCACCGATGCCGGGCGCTCGACCACCTCGCCCGCAGCGATCTGGTTGGCGAGACGCGGGCTGAGCAGCTCGATACGCGAGCCGCTGTTCAAGAGGGTTTCGCTCATTACTGGGCCGCCAATTCAGTGCCGGGGATGGTCAACACCTGGCCGACTTTCAACTCATCCGTGCGCAGGTTGTTGGCGCTGCGCAAGGTCGCGGCCGAGACCTGGAAACGCACCGCCAGCATGGCCAGGGTGTCGCCAGGCTGCACGCGATGGTCACGCGGGCCCTGGGCGATCTTGCCGGAATCACGCAGCCAGGCGATATACGTGCCCGGCGGCGGGTTCTGCTGGAAGAACTGGCGAACACCGGCGCTGATCGAGCGCGCCAGGGCTTGCTGGTGGCTGGCGCTGGCCAGCTTCGAGGCTTCGTTGGCGTTGGAGATAAACCCGGTTTCTACCAGAATCGACGGGATATCCGGCGACTTCAACACCATGAACCCCGCTTGCTCCACGCGCTGCTTGTGCAGCGAGGTGACCCGGCCGATATTGCTCAGGACCTTCTGGCCCACGTTCAAGCTGGACGTCAGCGAAGCGGTCATCGACAGGTCGAGCAGCACGCCGGCGAGCATTTTGTCCTTGTCATCCAGGGACACGTTGCCGGCCCCGCCGATCAAGTCGGAACGGTTCTCACTGTCGGCCAGCCAGCGCGCAGTTTCGGACGTGGCGCCGCGATCCGACAGGGCAAACACCGAGGCGCCGAAGGCAGCCGTAGACGGCGCGGCGTCGGCGTGGATCGATACGAACAGGTCGGCGCCCTTCTTGCGCGCGATTTCGGTACGGCCACGCAACGGAATGAAGTAGTCGCCGGTACGGGTCAGCTCGGCGCGGTAGCCTTTCATGCCGTTGACCTGGCGCTGCAGCTCGCGGGCGATGGCCAGTACCACGTCTTTCTCATGCTGACCACGCGAGCCGGACGCACCAGGGTCTTCACCACCGTGACCGGCGTCGATCACTACAATAATGTCGCGCTTGCCGGCCGGAGCCGGCGGCGGTGGTGGCAGCTTGACCTGTGGCTGCGACGGGTTGACCGGAACGGCCGGCACGGTTGCCACGCTCGGCGTTGGCGCAGGCGGCGGCGCGGCATCGGCGGCGTTGTCGAACAGGTCGACCACCAGTCGGTTGCCGTACTGGGCGTTTGGCGCCAGGGAGAAGCTTTTTGGGGTCACGACCTTTTTCAGGTCGATCACCACGCGCAGGTCGGTCGGCGTACGCTGGGCCGAGCGCATCGCGGTGATCGGAGTGTTGGCGGTGGACACGTTCAACGGCCCGCCCAGCGTTGCACCGTTGATGTCGATCACCAGGCGATCGGGCGCCGTCAGGGTAAAGACACTGTGCTGGACCGGGCCAGACAGGTCGAACACCAGTCGCGTGTTATCCGGCGCCCGCCACAGGCGAACACTTTTCACCTGTGAAGCAGCCAGAGCATTGACAGTCATTGCCGCAAGCAACACCCCTACGACAGCAACCAACGCGCGAAAGCGCATACCTAACCCCACCAATTATTTGAATTCCAATGCCAAAGCGGCGCACCACGACTGGCCGCGCGCGCTCTGGGGCAACAACTTCAACTGACGTCCGTGCTCATGCGGCGTAATGGTAATGGTCAGGTCCGGCTTTGGCAAAAAGCCTGTGCCTTTCTCTGGCCATTCGATCAGGCACAACGCATCTTCATCGAAGTAATCCCGGATGCCCATGTACTCGAGCTCTTCGGGGTCCACCAGGCGATAGAGGTCGAAATGGAACGCTCGCACGTCGCCAATCTCGTAGGGTTCCACCAAGGTGAACGTCGGACTTTTTACCGCCCCGGCATGGCCCAGCCCGCGAATGATCCCCCGCGACAGCGTGGTCTTGCCCGCCCCCAGGTCGCCTTCGAGGAAGATCAGCCCCGCCCCGGCCGTGACCTGGGCAATGCGCTGGCCGAACGCAACCATGGCCTCTTCATCGGCCAGGAAAAGAATTACTTCAGACACGGCGACTGTTCCTCCAACAATTGACGAATGGCCGGGATCAGGTCGCTGGCGGCCAGACCGCGACCAAAGGTGCCCTGGCGATCACCCGCCGTGGCGTGCAACCACACGGCCAGGCAGCTTGCTTCATAGGCGGGCATGCCCTGGGCCAGCAGTGCGCCTACAAGGCCAGCCAACACATCGCCCAGCCCGGCCGTCGCCATCGCCGGATGGCCTTGGTCACATCGTGAAACACGTCCGTCCGGGCTGACGATCAAACTGCCAGCACCCTTGAGGATAGCCACTGCGTTGAATGTCTGGCTCAACGCGCGCGCCACCTTAAGGCGATCGGCCTGAACCTCGGCTGTCGAGATGCCCAACAAGCGCGCGGCTTCGCCTGGGTGCGGGGTGATCACGCAGTTGGGCGGCAGGCTGACGCTGCCGGTCGCCAGTTGGTTCAAGGCGTCGGCGTCCCAGACTTGCGGTTGTTGCGCGTTGGCGGCGACAGAGAGCAGGCTTTTGCCCCAGGATGCGTCGCCGAGCCCGGGCCCGATCACAATGACCGAGATCTTTTCCAGCAAGCCCATTAATTGATTGGCCGAACTCACCCCCACGCTCATGACTTCCGGCAAACGCGCCAGCGCAGCGGGAAGATGCTCAATGCGCGTTGCCAGCGATACCATGCCCGCGCCACTGCGCAAGGCGCTTTCGGCGCTCAACAGCGCAGCGCCGCCGGTGCCACGGTCACCGCCAATGACCAGCAGGTGGCCGAACTGGCCTTTATGAGCATTCGGGGAACGTGCAGGCAGTTGCGGCAAATGGCCGTGTAAAAGGCGCTGTACGTCGGTTATTGCGTGTTTTGTCTGCGGCATGCGTCTTCAAGCTCCGATGTCTGGCAGAATTATACCTATCTAACCTGCGGTTTCCCTTGTCTCATGCCTGCCATCACCACCGATCTGCCCGCCCTCGCCCAATCGATCAAAGACTGGGGCCGCGAGCTGGGCTTTCAACAAGTCGGCATCAGCGGCCTGGACCTGGCCGAGCACGAACAGCACCTGCAACGCTGGCTCGACGCGGGTTACCACGGCGAAATGGACTACATGGGCGCCCATGGCAGCAAACGCTCTCACCCCGATGAACTGGTGCCGGGCACGTTGCGTGTGGTCTCGCTGCGCATGGATTACCTGCCCGGCGACACACACATGGCGCAACGGCTGGCCCAGCCGGAAAAAGCCTACATCTCGCGCTATGCCCTGGGCCGCGACTACCACAAGCTGATCCGCAAACGCGTGCAGCAACTGGCGGATCGCATCCAGGCCCAGATCGGCCCCTTTGGCTTTCGCGCCTTTGTCGACAGCGCGCCGGTACTGGAAAAAGCCATTGCCGAACAAGCCGGCCTGGGCTGGATCGGTAAAAACACCTTGGTACTCAATCGCAAGGCCGGCAGTTATTTTTTCCTCAGCGAACTGTTTGTCGACTTGCCGTTGCCGGTCGACCCGCCCCACGGCACCGAACATTGCGGGCGCTGCACCGCCTGCCTGGACATCTGCCCCACCAATGCCTTCGTCGGCCCTTATGTGCTGGATGCGCGGCGCTGCATTTCCTACCTGACCATCGAGCTCAAGAGCGCGATCCCCGAGGACCTGCGCCCATTGATCGGTAACCGCGTGTTCGGTTGCGATGACTGTCAGATCGTTTGCCCGTGGAATCGTTTCGCCCGATCCACCGCCGAAGGCGATTTCAAGCCAAGGCACAATCTGGACAATGCGGAACTGGCCGAGCTGTTCATGTGGGACGAGGATAAATTCCTCAGCAGCACCGAAGGCTCACCCCTGCGTCGCGCCGGTTTTGAGCGCTGGCTGCGTAACCTGGCGGTGGGCTTGGGCAATGCACCATCAAGCATCCCCGTGCTGGAGGCCTTGAAGGCGCGCCGGGATTACCCCTCGGAGCTGGTGCGCGAGCATGTGGAATGGGCGCTCAAACAGCACGCCGAGCGTCAGTGAACGTCGTCGTTGTAGACGAACTTGGGCATTTCCCAGTGAAAACGGATTGCCAGCAGGCGCAATAGAAAGCCACTGAACAGGGTCAGCAGAATGGCTTGCTCGCTGGGCAGCTCCAGATAAAGGCACAGCAGGTAGAACCAGGCGGCGAGGAACGACACGCTGGCGTACAGCTCGCGGCGGAAAATCAGCGGGATGTCGTTGCAGAAGATATCCCGCAGGATGCCGCCAAATACGCCGGTGATCACACCACTGACCGACGCCACCAACATGCCGTGGCCCATTTCCAGGGCGGTCATGCAGCCGATCAGCGTGAAGGCCACCAGGCCAACGGCGTCCAGCGCCAGAAAGAGTGAGCGCAGATGCCGCATCAGCGGCGCGGCGAAGATCGTCACCAGCGCAGCGATGGAGGTCAGCACCAGGTATTCCGGGTGCTTGACCCAGGTCAGCGGGTAATGCCCCAGCAGCACGTCGCGCACCGAACCGCCGCCCAACGCCGTCACGCAGGCGATCAGCACCACGCCAAACCAATCCATGCCACGCCGCCCGGCCGACAGGGCGCCGGTCATGGCTTCGGCGGTAATGGCGATGAGGTAGAGCATCAGCAGCATGAGGGCGATCCTTGCGATGGTGTAGTGAGCGGGCTTGCCCCGCGCTGGGCTGCGTAGCAGCCCCA
Source organism: Pseudomonas sp. SWRI18 (assembly GCF_014268345.1). NCBI lineage: Bacteria > Pseudomonadati > Pseudomonadota > Gammaproteobacteria > Pseudomonadales > Pseudomonadaceae > Pseudomonas > Pseudomonas sp. SWRI18. The sequence continues at coordinate 459,869 of NZ_JACCQQ010000002.1, read as the reverse complement.
AAAGCCGACGATGATATCCGTTTAGAGATGTGCGTTGGCTGTATTAGGACTGCTTCGCAGCCCGGCGCGGGGCAAGCCCGCTCACTACAAGGACCGACAAGAAGCGAATCAAGCCTTGATGAAATGCTTGCGATAATGCTGCAATTCGGCAATAGACTCGCGAATATCATCCAGCGCCAAATGCGTGCTGCCTTTATGAAAGCTGTCTTTGACCTCTGGCGCCCAGCGTGCAGCCAGCTCCTTGAGCGTCGAAACGTCCAGGTTGCGATAGTGGAAGTAACTTTCCAGCGCCTTCATGTGGGTGTAGAGAAAGCGGCGGTCCTGGCAGATGCTGTTGCCGCAGATCGGCGACTTGCCCTTCGGCACCCATTTTTCCAGGAAGGCGATGGTTTCGGCTTCGGCTTCGGCCATGCTGACGCGGCTATCGCGCACGCGCTGGGTCAGGCCGGAGTTGCCGTGGGTGCGGGTGTTCCATTCATCCATGGTCGCCAGCACTTCATCACTGTGATGGATCGCGATCACCGGACCTTCGGCCAAGGTATTGAGGTTGCTGTCGGTGACAATGGTCGCCATCTCGATGATGACGTCGGTGTCGGGGTTCAGACCGGTCATTTCCAGATCGATCCAAATCAGGTTCTGTGGGTTTTGCATGGCTTGATTCTCTTGGCACCTTGGCGTAGCTGCGCAGTTTAGCAGGCAGGGCCGTGCTAGACTCGCGACCGTTTCATCTAAACCTTTGCATTATCGACACGGAACACCAATGGCCAAACGCCAGCTCAATCGTCGCCAAAACTGGCGCATCGAAAAGATTCAGGGTGAGCGCGCCGCGCGCGCCGCCAAACGTGAGTCCTCCGCCGTGGAAGCGCTCGAGGGCGGTGACCTGGGCCCCGAACAAACGGGCCTGGTGATCGCGCACTTCGGTGTGCAGGTCGAAGTCGAGGCACTCGAGGGCGAACTCGCGGGTTCGGTGTCTCGTTGCCACTTGCGCGCCAACCTGCCGGCGCTGGTCACCGGCGATAAAGTCGTCTGGCGTGCCGGCAACCAGGGCATCGGCGTGATCGTCGCCCAATTGCCGCGCACCACCGAACTGCGCCGCCCCGACAGCCGCGGGCAGCTCAAGCCGGTGGCCGCCAACGTCGACATGATCGTGATCGTGTTCGCGCCGCTGCCCGAGCCGCATGCCAACCTGATCGACCGCTACCTAGTCGCGGCCGAGCATGCCGGCATTCGCCCGCTGTTGCTGCTGAACAAGTTCGACCTGATCGACGAGCAGAACGCCCCGGCGCTCAACGCCTTGCTCGCGGTGTACCGCACCCTCGGTTACCCGGTGCTGGAAGTCTCGGCGCACCACGGCAACGGCATGGAACAGCTGCAACAGCAGTTGGACGGACGCATCAGCGTGTTTGTCGGCCAGTCGGGCGTGGGTAAATCCTCGCTGGTCAACAGCCTGCTGCCGGAAGTCGACACCCGCGTGGGCCCGCTGTCGGAACTGTCCGGCCAGGGCACCCACACCACCACCACCGCACGGTTGTTCCACTTCCCCGGCGGCGGCGAGCTGATCGACTCCCCCGGCATCCGAGAATTCGGCCTGGGCCACGTCAGCCGCAGCGATGTGGAAGCGGGCTTCATCGAGTTCAACGACCTGATCGGCACCTGCCGCTTCCGCGACTGCAAGCACGACCGCGAGCCGGGCTGTGCGTTGCTCAAGGCGCTGGAAGACGGCCGCGTGCAGCAGCAGCGTATGAACAGCTATCGGTCGATTATTGCGAGTTTGCCCGAGAGCAGTTACTAACCGCCCAGCCAACATTGTGGCGAGCGGGCTTGCCCCGCGCTGGGCTGCGCAGCAGCCCTGATCCAACCGCCGCGTTTCTTCAGGCAAAACGCGCCAACAGGTTTTGGGGCTGCTGCGCAGCCCAACGCGGGGCAAGCCCGCTCGCCACAGGAAGCCCGCTCGCCGCATATCTTTCTACGGCTTACGAGCCGGTGCCAGGCACCGTAGGATCCTTAACCCCGCCATCATCAAACAGATTCAGCTTCTGACGCAGTTCATGCGCCGGCAACGGCTCCTGCCCTGGGGGAATGGCGTTCGGGTCGGCGGGCACTTCGCCTGGCGCGCCCGCGCCTGGGGTCGGCTGCGGTGGCGGCGGCTGGTCACCTTCAATCGCACGCTGGGCTTTCTTGGTCAGTACCACGATGTCGATACGCCGATTGATCGGGTTGAACGGGTCCTTCGCGTCAAACAGCTGCGAAGACGCAAACCCCACCACCCGCGCCACTTGCGGGTCCGGGTAGCTGCCGGCCACCAGCGCGCGGCGTGCGGCGTTGGCGCGGTTGGCCGAGAGTTCCCAGTTGCCGAAGTCGCCCTGGCCCGAGTAGGGCTTGGCGTCGGTATGGCCGCTGATGCTGATCTTGTTCGGCACCGCCTTGATGGTATCGGCCATGGCCAGCAGGATGTCTTCGAAGTACGGCTTCAAGCGCGCGCTGCCGGAGTCGAACATCGGGCGGTTGGCGGCGTCGGTAATCTGGATGCGCAAGCCATCCGGAGTGATTTCGAACGAAATCTGATCCTTGAACTTCAGCAGTTGCGGGTTTTCCTCGACCTTGTTCTGCAGTTCCTGCAGCAACAGTTCAAGGCGTTCCTGCTCGACCTGCTCGGCCATCGCTTCCACAGTATCGCGCTCGATCGGGATTTTTTCCTGCGGCGATTCGGTCTGCACTTCCGGGTTGATGGTGCGCTCCGGCGCCAATTGCGGCGAACCGCCCAGATCGATTACGAAGGGCGTGCCGCTTTCCGAAAAGCCAATCGGGTCTTTGAAGTAGCCGGCGATGGCGATCTTCTGTTCCGGCGTGGCGGTGGACATCAGCCACAGCACCAGGAAGAACGCCATCATCGCCGTCGCAAAGTCGGCGAAGGCGATTTTCCAGGCGCCGCCGTGGTGCCCCGCAGCGAAGCGCTTGACGCGCTTGATGATTATCGGCTGGTTGTTTTCCATGGCTTAGCGACCGCGAACCGCTTGTTCCAGCTCGGCGAAGCTTGGGCGGTGCTTGGGGTACAAGACCTTGCGACCGAACTCCACCGCCAGCGATGGCGGCATGCCGGAAGCCGAAGCGACCAGGCTGGCCTTGATCGACTCGTACAGGTTGATTTCTTCCTTGGCGTCATGGGCCAGGGAGGTCGCCAGGGGCCCGAAGAAACCGTAGGCCGCGAGAATACCGAAGAAGGTACCCACCAACGCCGCACCCACGTGCATGCCGATCGCGGCCTGGTCGCCCTCGCCCAGCGACGCCATGGTCACCACGATACCGAGTACCGCCGCTACGATACCGAAGCCGGGCATGCCGTCGGCGATACCGGTCACGGCGTGCGAAGGGTGTTCCAGCTCTTCTTTAAGGCTGAACAGTTCCATGTCGAACAGGCCTTCCAGCTCATGGGGGGCCATGTTGCCGGAGGACATGATGCGCAGGTAGTCACAGATATAGGCGGTCATGCGCTCATCTTTGAGCACGGCCGGGTACTTGGCGAAGATCGGGCTGGCAGCGGCGTCTTCGATGTCGGCCTCGATGGCCATCATGCCTTCGCGGCGGCTCTTGTTGAGGATCTCGTAGACCAGGCCCAGCACCTCCAGGTAGAAGGTGTGGGTGAAGCGCGAACCGAACATGCCCAGCGACTTCTTGACCACGTGCATGGTCATGTAGCCAGGGTTCGCCTGCAAGAAAGCGCCGAACGCCGCACCACCGATGATCAGCACTTCGAAGGGCTGGATCAGCGCAGCAATTTTACCGTGGGACAGGACGTAGCCACCAAGCACGCTTGCGATGACGACGATGATGCCGATAATTTTAGCCATAGGAGATGAGTACTTGCGCCGTCGGGTTCATGGACATATTGGGGGGAACTGAAAACTCTTGTTCCTCTTATCGGCAAAACTGCGCCAGACTATAGCCCGTTAAGGCGAAAAGCCAGTTCGGCCCGCTCCGGGCGTGTTGACAGCAAGTGATGATCGCGCCCCAACCATGGCCAATGAAACGACAGTCCCAATTGCAAAACCCACTTCTCTCGCCGCTTGGATCAAGCGCCTGGATGAGGTGCTGCTGCCTGTTCCCCAGGCCAGCCACGACCGTGTGTGCAAAGGCATCCGCGACAGCCGCAGCTCGTTGCGAGATATTGCCGAGCTGATGCAAGACAGCCCGGCCCTCGTGCTCAGCGTAATGCGCGAGGCCAACAGCCACACCCATGGCAGCCTGGCGGAACCGGCGGAAAACCTCGAAGTGGCGCTTAACCGGCTGGGCCTCAAGCGCGCCGAAGAACTGCTGGCGCGCCTGCCTGCGGTACCGGCCCACGAGATTCCGGTGGCGTTGCGCCAATTGCTGCTGGTGAGCCAGCATGCTTCGCAGCAAGCCAACGGTTTGTTTGGCAGCCGCCTGGCGCGGCTGTGGCAGGACATTCATTGGGGCAGCCTGCTGTTTCTTTCACCCATGTGGCCGATGGCGGTTGCCTACCCCAAACTCTTGGAAGAATGGGAACTGCGGGTTATCCACAAGAACCAGCCGGCCCGCGAGGTCGAGCAGGAATTGTTCGGCGTGCGCCTGCTGGATCTGTGCGTCGGCCTGACTGAAGCCTGGCACCTGCCAATCTGGGTATCCCAAGGCTATAAATTGCTGCTGAGCGAACAACGCCTGCTGGTCAAGGCACTGCATATCGCCCGCGAAGATGACCCGCTGCGTCATCAACAGCTGCTTGATGCCGAACCCAACCTGCGCCGCTGGTTGAACCAGCCGGCCAACACCGTGTTGCTGGCCAACGGCCTGGCGATGTCGGCTCAGGAGTCCTGGACCTGCCCGCACACCGAGCGTTGGCAGTACCTGACTGCGCTGTACCTGCAACAACCCTTGGGCGACGTTCAGCAACAGGTCCACCAACAAGCCGTCACCAACGCCCGCACCACGTTGATGCCCGACCTGTGGCACCCGGCGCTGTCGCTGATCTGGCCGTGGCACGTGCAGAAGATCCATCGCGGCCTGCTGCCGGCGCCGCCGCCCACCGCCGAGTCCCTGGCCGTGTGGCGCAAGCGCTGCACCGAGCTGCTGGTGGAGCCGAGCCGCTTTGCCAACGCCATGCACCTGACCACCTGCGCCAAGGAGGCCTTGGTGGCCAGTGGCATGCAGCGGGTCATGCTGCTGATGACCGATCGCGCCCAGAGCACCTTGCGCGTGCATCAGGTCGACGGCCTGCCCAAGGACGCCGCCAACCTCAGCCTGGACGTGACCAACAGCACGCTGCTGCAGCGTCTATTGGAAAAGTCCGCCCAGGTGCGTCTCAACCCTGACAACCATGCGCAGTTCTCGGCCTTGCTGCCGCCGATCCTGCGTCGCCTGTTTACCGGCGAACACCTGCTGCTGCGCTCGCTGAGCTGCAACGGCAAGGTGGTGATGCTGATGGTGGCTGACCAGGGCGGCGGGCCGTTCTCGGAAACCACGGTGCAAGCCTTCGGCAAAACCGCCCAATGCATCGAGAAGGCCCTGCACTGCTTTACCAACCGCAGCACCTGATGCTTGCGCTACAATCGCCCCTCTTTTATCGCCAACCTTTGTGCCCAGGAGACCTCACATGCCTGACTTCTCTGGCTTGCCGCTGGTGATCGAACCCAGCGACCTGCTCGGTCGCCTGGAGGCCGAACACCTGATCCTGGTGGACCTCACCAGTGCCGCCCGCTACGCCGAAGGGCATATCCCCGGCGCGCATTTCGTTGACCCCAAGCGCACCCAATTGGGCCAGGCGCCTGCTCCGGGCTTGCTACCCAACAAAGTTGACCTGGAAACCCTGTTCGGTGAACTGGGCCACACTCCGGACGCGACCTACGTGGTCTACGACGACGAAGGCGGCGGCTGGGCCGGGCGCTTCATCTGGCTGCTCGACGTGATCGGCCACCAGAAATACCACTACCTGGACGGCGGCCTGCCGGCCTGGCTGGCAGAAAAACACCCTGTCTCCACCGATGTGTCCGCGCCCGTCGGCGGCCCGGTCAGCCTGACGCTGCACGATGGCCCCACCGCCACCCGCGAATACCTGCAAAGCCGCCTGGGCGCGGCCGACCTGGGCATCTGGGATGCACGGGGTCCGCTGGAGTACTCCGGTGAAAAGGTGCTCGCCGCCAAAGGTGGGCACATTCCCGGCGCCGTGAATTTCGAGTGGACCGCCGGCATGGACCAGGCGCGCAACCTGCGCATCCGCCGCGACATGCCGCAGATCCTCGAAGGCCTGGGGCTGACCAAAGACAAAGAAATCATCACCCATTGCCAGACCCACCACCGCTCTGGCTTCACCTACCTGGTGGCCAAGGCGCTCGGTTATCCGCGGGTCAAAGGTTATGCCGGTTCCTGGGGCGAATGGGGCAACCACCCCGACACCCCCGTCGAGATTTAAGGTTTAAGGACAGTTATGAAAAAGCAGTTGTTTATCCTCAGCCAGTACTTGCTGCCGCACCACTTGCTGTCGCGCCTGGCCGGCTGCATTGCCGAGTGCCGCGTGCGCTGGTTCAAGAATGCCTTCACCACCTGGTTCGCCAAGCGCTATCAAGTGGACATGTCCCAGGCCCTGGTTGAAGACGTGACCGCCTATGAGCACTTCAACGCCTTCTTCACGCGGGCCCTCAAGGAGGGCGCTCGCCCGCTGGATCAAACCCCAGGCGCAGTCTTGAGCCCAGCCGATGGCGCGGTCAGCCAGCTCGGTCCGATCGAGCATGGTCGGGTGTTCCAGGCCAAGGGCCACAGCTTCAGCGTGCTGGAGTTGCTCGGCGGCGATGCAGCCGTAGCGGCGCCGTTCATGGGCGGCGACTTCGCCACCATCTACCTGTCGCCGAAGGACTACCATCGCGTGCACATGCCACTGGCCGGCACCTTGCGCGAGATGGTCTACGTGCCGGGCCGGATCTTCTCGGTGAACCAGACCACCGCCGAAAACGTGCCGGAACTGTTTGCGCGTAACGAGCGGGTTGTCTGCCTGTTCGACACCGAACGCGGCCCGATGGCGGTGGTATTGGTGGGCGCGATGATTGTGGCCTCGATTGAAACCGTGTGGGCCGGCCTGGTCACGCCGCCCAAGCGTGAGCTGAAGACGTTCCGCTACGACGAAGCGGCGCGGGCGCCGATCCACCTGGAAAAAGGTGCGGAATTGGGCCGCTTCAAGCTGGGCTCGACGGCGATCGTGCTGTTCGGGCCGGATCAGGTGAAGTGGACGGAAGAATTTGTTGCGGGTTCGCCGGTGCAGATGGGCCAGGGCATCGGCTTACCCAAAGCCTGATCCCCAGCAGATTTCAAGCTGTAAATCAATGTGGGAGCTGGCTTGCCTGCGATGACAGTGGTGAATCCAACACCGCTATCGCAGGCAAGCCAGCTCCCACATTTTGATCCCATTTCTGCAGTGGTATCGGGGGTTTAGAGCTGCCCGTCGCGGTCGCGCAAGCCCAGCAGATACAACACACCATCAAGCCCCAACGTCGAAATCGCCTGCTTGGCCGACTGCTTCACCAACGGCTTGGCGCGGAACGCAACGCCCAGCCCGGCAATCGCCAGCATCGGCAAGTCATTGGCGCCGTCGCCGACCGCAATGGTCTGCTCCAGACGCAAACCTTCCTTGTGCGCCAATTCCTTGAGCAGATCCGCCTTGCGCTGTGCGTCGACAATCGGCTCCACGGCCACGCCGGTGACCTTGCCGTCCACCACTTCCAGCTCGTTGGCGAATACATAGTCGATGCCCAGCTTGGCCTGCAACTGCTTGGCAAAATAGGTGAAGCCACCGGACAGGATCGCGGTCTTGTAGCCCAGGCGCTTGAGCTCGGCGAACAAGGTCTCGGCGCCTTCGGTCAGGCGCAGCGATGCGCCGATGGAGTCCAGCACGCTCACGTCCAGGCCTTTAAGCAGCGCCAGGCGCTCTTTAAAGCTCGCACGGAAATCCAATTCGCCGGCCATGGCACGCTCGGTAATCGCCGAAACCTGCTCGCCTACACCCGCGGCCTTGGCCAATTCGTCGATGACTTCGGCTTCGATCAGCGTCGAGTCCATATCGAACACCGCCAGGCGGCGGTTGCGGCGGAACAGCGAGTCTTCCTGGAAGGCGATATCGACGTTCAGCTCCTGGGCCACGCTGAGGAACTCGGCGCGCAGGGCTTGCGGGTCGGCCGGCTCGCCGCGCACGGAAAACTCGATGCAGCCTTTACGCTTGTCGGCGGGGGTATCCAGCGGCATGCGACCCGACAAACGGTCAATGTGGTCGATGTTCAAGCCATACTTCGCGGTGATCGAGCTGACGCGCTGCAACTGCTCGGCGGTTACCTTGCGGGTCAGCAGCGTCACGATGTGGCGTTTCTTGCCCTGGCCGGCGACCCAATGCTGATAATCGGCTTCGGACACGGGTGTGAAACGCACCTGCTGGTCCAGCTTGTACGCCGTAAACAGGATGTCCTTGAGCACCGAGGACGCCTGTTCAGTGCTCGGGATCTCCACCAGAATGCCGAACGACAGTGTGTCGTGGATCACCGCCTGGCCGATGTCGAGAATGTTTACACCACCCTGGGCCAGAACACCGGTAATGGCTGCGGTGAGACCCGGTCGGTCAACACCGGTGATGTTTATCAGGACAATTTCGCGCAAGGCGCACCCCCAGGCTGGAAAAAAACCGCATTCTACCCACTTTCAGTGACCATCGGGCACAGCCAGCGCTTTGCCGGTTCTAGGGCTGTCGCTATACTGCGCGTCAACTTCACGGACCAAGAGCCGAGCTCAAGTGAACCGGCCTACGCCAGTAAAAACCGACAACTTCTTCCTGCTGATCTTCCGGGCACTGCGCCACCGCCGTGTACCGATCGCATTACGCATCGCCAGCCATAACGTGATCCTGGTCGCCCTGGCACTGGTGATCTACGCCTGCGTGATGGGTTTGCAGTTCAAGCAGGCCATGCACGAGCAGGCCGACGCCCTGGGCGAAAGCCTGACCACCCAGACCGCCACGTCGGCGACCGAGCTGCTGGTGTCCAACGACATCCTCAGCCTCAACGTGCTGCTCAACAACCTGACCAAAAACCCGCTGGTGGCCCACGCCGCCATCTATAGCGTGGACAACCGGATCATGGCCGAAGCCGGGCAGCGCCCGAAAAACGGCCTGTTGGGCGAAGCCGAAGGCCTGTACCAGAGCAATATCACGTTTCAGGATGTGAAGGCCGGCCAACTGCGCATCAGCCTGGATATGCAGCAATTCCAGCAGCCGATGACCATCAGCCTGCAAAGCATGGGCATCTTGAGCGCGATCCTGCTGGCGCTGGCCCTGGCCTTGAGCCTGCGCCTGGGCCGGCATATCTCCACGCCGTTGATGCAACTGCGCATCTGGCTGCGCGACATTGACGAGCACACCCCGGCCACCGACCGCCAGGATGAAATCGGCGACCTCGCCCGCCAACTGCACGCCAGCTTCGCCCCGGAACCGGTAGTGCGCGAAGCCGAGCCCGAGCCTGAGTTCGACGACACCGACTACGACGACGAACCGGAATTTGCCGTGCAAGAAGCGCCGGTGGCCGGCTTGAAGCCTGCGACCCGCAAGGCGTTCATCGCCGAAGAAGACGAACTGGACGACGAAGACCCTTTCGCCGACCTGCGCGACACTTCGGACGGCACCCCGGCCGTCGCCCCGAAACCGGCCCCGCTCAGAAGCACCGAACCCCAGTACAGTGCCGTACTCGCGGTGCAACTGGGCGCCCAGGACCAATTGCGTCGCCTGCCGCGCGCGCGCCTGACCGAACTGCTGGAACGCTACCGTGACTGCCTCGACCAGGCCGCGTCGCTGTACCAGAGTGAATTGCACACCCTTAATGACGGCAGCACCCTGATGCTGTTCCACAGCGAAGACAGCGGCGAAGACTACCTGACCAACGCCATCTGCTGCGGTGAGCTGCTGCGCGCCCTGGGCCATGAATTGCAAATCGAAGTGGCCGACAGCGGCATCACCCTGCAATTGCAGCTGGGCCTGACGGTAGGCGACGATCTGTTTGGCATGAGCCAGATCGACCTGTTGCTGACCGAGATCGCCCAGGATGCCCTGGCCCTGTCCCAACACAGCCGCAACCTGCTGCTGGTGGAGCGCAAGATCAGCGAAGATACGCTGATCCGTCAGCGCGCACGTATTCGCCCGATTGCCAGCCCTGAAGGCGCCAGTTGTGTGGAGCGCTTGATGGAGCCGTACCCGTCGATGCTGGAGCGCCAGTTGGCGCGGATGCATGAGACCCGCGCCAAGCCCTGATGAACAATGCAGGACCCTGTGGGAGCGGGCTTGTGTGGGAGCGGGCTTGCTCGCGAATGCGGTGTATCAGTACCAGATGTACCGGCTGACCCACCGCTTTCGCGAGCAAGCCCGCTCCCACAAGGGATCTTCAGTGTCCTTCAAATTGCGTACAAACAAAAAAGCCCGCTGAGTCAGCGGGCCTTTTGTTTGCGTGTTATTCAGATCAGAACCTGAACACTTCCATATCCGTACGGATCGGCGTCGCCATCGGCATTTTTGGCTTCTGCGGCTCGGTCGGTTTGGCCTGCACCGGGGCGCTTTGCTTGCGTGGCGATTCGGCAATCGGCGGTTGGTTGGCCAATGGCTTGAGCGCCACCGACAACTGTTCCGCCAGGTGCTGCAACAACACGCCCTGGGCCTGGACCTGGGAGGCGGTGGTGCCGGCGTGCTCTTCCTGCAAATGCACGATGCGGTTATCGCGCACCTGACCACGGCGGTCGATCAAGCGCCACTGTGCATCGAGGATCGCCGGTTGCGATTTACCCGAATCGAGCCGGGTAATGGTCAACAACACCTGCACATCCGGGGTAAAGCCGGTGGGTGCGGGTGCGAGCACAACGCGCTGGCTGTCCAGGTGACCCGCCACTTGGCGCAACATCAGCTGGTTGATGTCAGAGGACAAGCTGCCCGCCCAACGACCATCGGTGGAACCTTGCAAACTGCCGTCGTTCTGACGTTGCAGCAGGGTTTCGCGTTGCAGGTAGTCGGCTACCACCACCGGGCCCAACAAGACGGCCATGCCGGCGGTCTGAGCGGGTTGAGCCGGACTTCCGCTGTCCAGCTGGTACAGCGACACCGGCTGATGCGTGCTGCAACCCGCCAGCCCCAAAAGGCCAGCGAGCATGAAAATAAAAGGAAGGCGTGGAGCAGTCATCATCCCATCCAGGTGGCTGCCACAAGGCAAACCACAATGTAATACTTAAAAACAACCTAAACACGCTCGGCCACGCCGGCGCTGGAAAGGCCATATCATCCGTGAATATGCGCCATGACTCCAGCGCCAAAGCGTCGATCTACGCGTTAAATCGTAGATCGAGGGCTCTAATACGCCTTACGCAGGCGTTTCCACCAACAAAGCATCCACCCGCTGGAAGCCCCGAGGCAGTTTGTTACCGCGTCGACCACGCTCGCCCTTGTAGTGTTCAAGGTCGTCAGGGCGCAATGACAACGTGCGCTTGCCGGCCTGGAGCACCAGGGTAGAACCTTCCGGGATTACCGCAATGTCGGTCACGTACTCTTCGCGACTGGCCACGCGCTCCCCTGGGATACCGATAATCTTGTTGCCCTTGCCTTTGCCCAACTGCGGCAGGTCGCTGATCTTGAACACCAGCAAGCGCCCTTCGGTGGTCACCGACGCCAGCCAATTGCTCTCGCGGTCATCCACCGGCCGCGGCAGGATCACCTTGGCGTTATTCGGCAGGCTCAGCAGCGCTTTGCCCGCCTTGTTCTTGGCCTGCAGGTCTTCACCCTTGACCACGAAACCGTAGCCCGCGTCGGAGGCGATCACGTACAGCGCGTCGTCGTCCGGCAGCAGCACACATTCAAAATTCGCACCCGGCGGCGGCGTAAGGCGCCCCGTCAACGGCTCGCCCTGCCCCCGTGCGGACGGCAACGTGTGGGCCGGTACCGAATAACTGCGCCCGGTGGAATCGATAAACACCGCAAACTGGTTGGAACGCCCGGCCGCGGCGGTCTTGAACCCGTCGCCAGCCTTGTACGACAGCCCGGTTGCATCAATATCATGCCCTTTGGCGGAGCGAACCCAACCCTTTTCCGACAAAACGACGGTAATTTTCTCATTTGGCAGCAGCTCTGTTTCTGTCAGAGCTTTCGCTTCGGCACGCTGGACGATCGGCGAGCGACGGTCGTCGCCATAGGTTTCAGCGTCCTTGATCAGCTCAGTGCGTACCAGCTTCTTCAGCTTGGCTTCGCTGCCCAGCAAGGCTTGCAGCTTGGCTTGTTCCTTGAGCAGCGCGTCCTGTTCGTCGCGCAGCTTCATTTCTTCCAAACGCGCCAATTGGCGCAAGCGGGTGTCGAGGATGTAGTCAGCCTGGATCTCGCTCAGCTCGAAACGCGCGATCAGCTCGGCTTTGGGGTGCTCCGCGGTGCGGATGATATGGATCACTTCATCCAGGTTGAGGTAGGCAATCAGCAAGCCGTCCAACAGGTGCAGACGACGCTCGACCTTATCCAGACGGAATTGCAGGCGACGGCGCACGGTGTTCACCCGGAACTCCAGCCACTCCACCAGCAGGTTGCGCAGGTTTTTCAGCTGCGGCTTGCCGTCCAGGCCGATGATATTGATGTTGACCCGGTAGCTGGACTCAAGCTCCGTACTCGCAAACAGGTGCTGCATCAGTACTTCGTGGTCGACCCGGCTGTTGGTCGGGATAATCACGATGCGGCATGGGTTTTCGTGGTCGGACTCGTCACGCAGGTCGGCCACTTGCGGCAATTTCGACGGTTTGGCCTGCATCAGCGCAGCGATCTGTTCCAGCACCTTGGCGCCGGACACCTGGTGCGGAAGCGCCGTGACGATAATGTCGCCATCCTCGATGTGGTACACGGCGCGCATGCGCACCGAGCCCTTGCCGGTTTCGTACATCTTCAGCAGATCGGCGCGTGGCGTGATGATTTCAGCTTCGGTCGGGTAATCCGGGCCCTGGATATGCTCGCAGAGCTGCTCGACCGTGGCTTTAGGCTCATCCAGCAAACGCACACAGGCCGTGGCGACTTCGCGCAGGTTGTGCGGCGGCACGTCAGTGGCCATGCCGACCGCAATGCCCGTAGTGCCGTTAAGCAGGATGTTCGGCAAACGTGCCGGCAACACCAGCGGCTCGTCGAGTGTACCGTCGAAGTTCGGCCCCCAGTCCGCAGTGCCCTGCCCCAGCTCACTCAGCAGTACTTCGGAGTAACGCGACAGGCGCGCCTCGGTGTATCGCATGGCGGCGAAGGACTTGGGATCATCCGGCGCCCCCCAGTTGCCCTGGCCGTCCACCAGCGTGTAGCGGTAGCTGAACGGCTGGGCCATCAGCACCATGGCTTCGTAGCACGCCGAGTCACCGTGGGGGTGGAACTTGCCAAGCACGTCACCGACGGTACGCGCCGACTTCTTGTGCTTGGAGTCGGCATCCAGGCCCAACTCACTCATGGCGTAGATGATGCGCCTTTGCACGGGTTTCAGACCGTCGCCGATATGCGGCAAGGCACGGTCCATGATCACGTACATGGAGTAGTTGAGGTAGGCATTTTCGGTGAAGTCAGCCAGCGACCGGCGCTCTACGCCGTCTAAGCTGTCTGCGAGGATGTCACTCATGCGGGCCTCATCATGGTCGGGTAAGGCGCAGCGGAACTGCCGCTGCACCGGGTCAAGTCAAAAAAACAGGGGCTCATGGCCGGGCGCTCCAGCCACCGGCAGGGGCGGCGAAACGATAGACCATGGGGCGCTTTTCACCATCGGCACGCGGGCCGAAATTGTTATCGATACCCAGCCAGGCGCCTTCGGCGTCCACCACCAGGGCTTCAGCCAGGCCGTAGGGCTGGGGGTAACGTCGCTGGGGCGTCAGGGTTTCGTCGGCAAACGACCAGCACAACTCCACCTGGGCCGTGGCGGGATCGCGTCGGCAAATCTGGAACGCATTGCGCTCCAGAGTAAACAGCTTGCCGTTGAACAGCGCCAGGTCGGCGAAATCCTTGGACACAGCCTTGGCATCGGTGAACTTGGCCGGCTGCACTTGCCGGCCCACCTCGCTCATCAGCACACAGGGCCCATCACAGCCCCACAGGCCCTGCGCAGACTTGATCGAAACCAGCCCGCGCCGCTCACGCTCGGCAGCCAGCCAGATCTGGTTGCCCTCGGGGCTGATCGCCAGGCCTTCAAACAACGCGTTGAAGTGCAGCAACATGCCGCCGGCCCGCGCTTCACGCACCATCGCCGGGGCAATGTTCAACCATTGCGGCGCGCCCGCCAGCGGCACTTTCAGCACTGCGGCGTGGGCTTCGCTGACGATGTAGCGGTTGCCGACGGCATCGCAGGCGATGCCTTCAAAATCCAGGTCGCCACCGCGAATGAGCGAGGCAGCCTTGGTGCGCGAACGCAGCCCCCACGGCAACCCGGATTCGGGCACCGGCGGCACGTCGATCCTGACTGCCTCAGCTTGCCAGGTCGGCGCATGCGTATCCAAGCGGTAGATCTGGTCGTCGTCGCGGTCGGAAACCGTCCACAACGCGTTACCGCACACGGCCAGGCCCGACAGGTTACCGCCGCGCATGCCGTCCACCGGATGCTCGGAGATCAGCTTGAGCTCAGCCACGGGCGCAGCAGCCACCTGGGTGGCCGCCAACCCGCACAACATCAGGATCGCCAGGGCGAAACCTGTGCGCATCAGCCCAGCACCTCGGCCAGGTTGCCTTTGGACTCCAGCCAGGACTTGCGGTCCGGCGCGCGTTTCTTCGCCAGCAGCATGTCCATCATTTCCGAGGTGGCGGCGTAGTCTTCCAGGGTCAACTGCACCAGGCGCCGGGTGTTCGGGTCCATGGTGGTTTCGCGCAGTTGCGGCGGGTTCATTTCGCCCAGGCCCTTGAATCGCGTGACCTGTGGCTTGCCGCGTTTCTTCTCGGCCACCAGGCGGTCGAGGATGCCATCGCGCTCGGCTTCGTCCAGGGCATAGAAAATCTCCTTGCCCAGGTCGATACGGTACAGCGGCGGCATGGCGACGTAGACGTGACCGGCATCCACCAACGGGCGGAAGTGCTGGACGAACAGCGCGCACAGCAGCGTGGCAATGTGCAGGCCGTCGGAGTCGGCGTCGGCGAGGATGCAGATCTTGCCGTAGCGCAGCTGGCTCATGTCCGCCGCGCCGGGGTCGACGCCGATGGCCACGGCGATGTTGTGCACTTCCTGGCTGGCGAGGACTTCGCTGCCATCGACTTCCCAGGTATTGAGGATCTTGCCGCGCAACGGCAGGATCGCCTGGAATTCCTTGTCCCGTGCCTGTTTGGCGGAACCGCCGGCGGAGTCACCTTCGACCAGGAACAGTTCGGAACGCATCGGGTCCTGCCCGGCGCAGTCAGCCAGCTTGCCGGGCAGTGCCGGGCCCTGGGTAATGCGCTTGCGCTCCACCTTCTTGCTGGCCTTCAAACGACGGCCGGCGTTGTTGATCGCCAACTCGGCCAAGGCCAGGCCCAGCTCGGGATGCTCGTTGAGCCACAGGCTGAACGCGTCCTTGACCACGCCGGAGACAAACGCCGCCGCTTCGCGCGACGACAGGCGCTCTTTGGTCTGGCCGGAGAACTGCGGCTCCTGCATCTTCATCGACAGCACGAACGCAATGCGCTCCCACACGTCTTCCGGCGCCAGCTTGACGCCGCGCGGCAGCAGGCTGCGGTATTCGCAGAACTCGCGCATGGCATCCAGCAAACCCTGGCGCAAACCGTTGACGTGGGTACCGCCCTGGGCGGTAGGGATCAGGTTGACGTAGCTTTCCTGCACGCTGTCGCCGCCTTCCGGCAACCACAGCAGTGCCCAGTCGACGGCTTCTTTATTACCGGCCAGGCTGCCACAGAACGGCGCGTTGGGCAGGCGTTCGAAGTCGCTGACGGAATCTTCCAGGTAGGAGCGCAGGCCGTCTTCGTAATGCCACTCGACCTTCTCGCCGGTGCCTTTGTCTTCAAAGGTGACCAGCAGGCCCGGGCACAGCACGGCCTTGGCCTTGAGCACGTGCTTGAGGCGGCTGATGGAGAATTTCGGCGAATCGAAGTACTTGGGGTCCGGCGCAAAATACACGCTGGTGCCGGTGTTACGCTTGCCAACGGTGCCGATCACTTGCAGGTCGGTGGCTTTGTAGCCATCGGCGAAGGTCATCTCGTACTCGTTGCCGTCGCGCTTGACCTTGACCCGCACATGGTTCGACAGCGCGTTGACCACCGAAATACCCACACCGTGCAGGCCGCCGGAGAACTGGTAGTTCTTGTTGGAGAACTTGCCGCCGGCGTGCAGCTTGGTGAGGATCAGCTCGACGCCCGACACGCCTTCTTCAGGGTGAATGTCCACCGGCATGCCGCGACCGTCGTCGGACACTTCAAGGGAATGGTCCGCATGAAGAATGACATGCACCGATTTGGCATGCCCGGCCAAGGCTTCGTCGACGCTGTTGTCGATGACTTCCTGGGCAAGGTGGTTCGGCCGACTGGTGTCGGTGTACATGCCGGGGCGTTTGCGCACCGGGTCGAGGCCCGAGAGGACTTCGATGGCGTCGGCGTTATAAGAGCTAGCGCTGGGAGTGGCCATGGTGTCTCGTCGTGAGTCGTTCGATTAAAAAGTAACCTGCGATGTTTACAGTGCTGCAAAATCGAAGGATTGGTACTGATCTGCGCCAAAGCCGGCGAAGCTCAACAACGCCGGCAGTTGGCGGGCAAAACCCTGGTAACCATGGTCGCCACCGGCCTGGATGCGCAAGGCACAGGCCCGGTAGTAGTGCTGGGCGAGGCGATAATCCAGGGTTTCATCCCCGGTCTGCAACCACACCTGATAACGCGCGGCATCCTGGGGCGCCGGTACTTCCAGCTCGGCCAGCGCCGTGACGTGATCGTGGGTCAGTTCCCAGGTTTCGTCGGTGTAGAGGTTCTTCTGGGTGCCCAGATAACCGTCGAACATCCGATGAGGGCTGACCGCCGGGTTCACCAGCAGCGCCTTGAGGCCATGGCGTTCGGCAAGGTGGGTTGCATAGTAGCCGCCGAGTGAGCTGCCGACCAGCAGTGGCCGACCCAGTTCTGCAATGGCCTCCTCCAATTGAGGAATCGCCTGACGGGGATGGTGATGCAACGCCGGGACCCGCAGGCGGTCGGCCAGGCCGAGGTTGTCCATCACGCTGATCAACTGGCTGGCCTTGTTGGACGCCGGCGCGCTGTTGAAACCGTGGATATACAGGATCGAAGCCGACATGCCGGGCTCTCCGTGACTCTGCCAAAGGGGCGCAGTTTACAGGGATCGGGGGCGTGTGTGAGTTCCCCGGACCACCAGACACTGAATAACTTGTGTGGGAGCTGGCTTGCCTGCGATGGCGGTGTTTCAGTCACAGAGGTGTTAACTGGCATACCGCAATCGCAGGCAAGCCAGCTCCCACCTTTTCAAACCGTGTTTGCAGCTTTTAGTAGCCGCTGCTGGCGTAATCCGGCGTAAACGCAAAATCCTGCACCCGCTCCACACCCGTCTCCAACCGCCCGTCGGCATGCAACCGCAGCCAGCGATAACCCGGCGCCTGCTCGCTGACCTTGAAATCCTCGCTGCCCGGCGCGAACTGGATACAGGTGGATGGCGACGCCAGCAGGCGCACGCCGTTGCGTTCGCGGTCGATCTCCTGGTGCACATGCCCCCAGAGCACCGCCCGCACCTGGGGGAAACGGTCGAGCACGGCAAACAAGGCGTCGGGGTTGCGCAGGCCGATGGGCTCCATCCAGGCACAACCGATGGATACCGGATGGTGGTGAAAACACACCAGGTGGTGACGGTTCGGCGCTTCGCTCAAGGCCTGGGCCAGCAATTGCAGTTGCTGGTCTTGCAGGTAACCCGGCACGGAACCGGGAACGGCGGAGTCAAGCAGGGTGACACGCCAGTGGCCGATATCGACCACCGGTTCCAGCAGATCACTGTGCGCGGCGGCCCGGGCCATGATCGGCGGCTCGTCATGATTACCCGGAATCCAGCGCGTCGCAGCCCCCAAGGGCGTAGTCATGTCGCGAAATTGCCGGTACGACTCAAGCGTGCCGTCCTGGGACAGATCACCCGTGGCCAGTACCAGGTCGATCCAGGGCTGCTGCGCGCGCACCAACTCGATTACCTGTCGCAGGCTTTCGCGGGTGTTCATGCCCAGCAGCGCGCCATCGGCCTCGGCAAACAAATGGCTGTCGGACAGTTGCACCAGCAATACCGGTGCATCGGGGCTCACGGTGGATACGCTCGGCAAGGCGCTCTCCCAAGGCAATCACAGGAATGGACGTTTGGCGTGATTATGCTGGGGCAGGACACAAAGAGGAAACCCAGGAACCCGACGCAGTTCACATCTACCGAACAGCTTCGAACTCGTGACCCAGGGCCAGGCAGTGGCTTAACCATTCGCCGAGGAACACATTGAGTTGTGCTTTCTCATCGGGCTGGTGCATGAACACGTTGGGGTAAGGATAGATGCTGCGAAAGCGGCGTGCATGTTCGGCGCTGATCACTTCGGCCATGCGCGCGTCGTGGTACACCTGCACCTCCAGTTGCGGCACCGGCAGCCAGGGCAGGCTGTGCTCCTGGCGCACACGCAAGGTGGTGGTGTACGGGCAGTTGACGATGACTTCCAGCGCCAGCACGCCGAGCATCTGGTCGCCATGGGTCACACCGATGCGCCGCGCCTCGGGGGCGTGACGCATGTCGGGCAGCAGGCGCATCAGCCGCGCATAGTTGGCCTCGCAGGCCGCTTGCAGCCCGATCAGGTCGACTCGATAACGTTCCCGTGCCTTTACTGCCATAACCCCCTCACTTCCGCGCGATTAAGCGCAAGCCATTGCAGGGCGATGATGCTGGCTGCGTTGGAAATCTTGCCGTCACGCACCGCTTGCAGGGCATCTTCGAACGCCCAGACGGTGACGCGGATATCTTCAGCTTCTTCTTCCAATCCATGGATGCCACCCACGCCGGCGCTGTCGCAACGGCCCAGGTACAAGTGCACGTATTCGGTACTGCCGCCGGGCGATGGGAAATACTTGGTGATCGGCCACAGCGCGGAGAACGTCAGCCCAGCTTCCTCTTCGGCTTCGCGGTGTGCAACCTCCTCGGGTTGCTCGTCCTTGTCGATCAGGCCGGCGACCATCTCGATCAGCCAGGGGTTGTCGGTGCGGCCCATGGCGCCCACGCGAAACTGTTCGTTCAACACCACTTCATCGCGCTGCGGATCGTAGGGCAGCACGCATACGGCATCATGACGTACAAAGACTTCGCGGTTGATCACCCGGCTCATGCCACCATCGAATTTTTCGTGGCGCAGTTGCACGCGATCCAGCTTGTAGAAGCCCGTATAAGCATTGTCGCGCTGCACAATTTCGATCTTGCCCGGCGTCGATCTTGCAAAGTCCGTCATATCCTGTCCTCGTTGAGCCTGCGCATTTCGCGCCATCCTAACGCGCTCATGCCCGTTAATGCAGCCTCTTTCCGGTTGCCGGGATAGACGGCGGACCTCAAACTCACTCTAATGAGCTTAGTGGCGAACTGACTGCCTTGCCGGTAGTCGAAGCTGCACAATTTCGCTCTTATCGTTAGACGAAGGACATCCATGTCGCTGTTAAAAATTGCCTCCGTGGCCTGCATCGCCTTGACCCTCGGTGCCTGCCAAAGCCTGTTCCAACCCAACTGGCGCACGCCTCTGGAAGCCACCCGCGATGCCACCGAGCAAAGCAAGCCGGGCTGCGCCAGCGCCGATTGCCCGCTGGTGAATATCGACACTGTGCATTTCGCCAAGGAACCCAAGCTGGACGCCTTGATCGAACAGCGCCTGCTGGAAATGACCCAGACCTCCCCGAGCGACCCGCTGCCGACCAGCCTTGCGAGCTACAGCGAGCAGTTCCTGCGCACCGCCGCCCCGCGCAACAGCATGTACTTGCAGGCCAAGGTACGCGAGCAGCATGACGGCTTGGTGATCATCGAACTGTCCAGCTACCTCGACCAGGGCGCCACCCACGGCGAGCCGGGCCGCGCGTTCATCAACTATTCGCGCCAGCAGCAAAAAGCCTTGTCGCTGACCGACATGCTCCTGCCCGGCAAAGAAGACGCGTTCTGGAAAGCCGCCCAGGTGGCCCACAACAGCTGGCTGATCAGCACCCGCCTGAGCCTGGAGCCGGAGTTCGTGAAAACCTACCCCTTCCAGAAAACCCCGAACGTGGCGCTGACCTACGGCGCCGTGATCCTCAAGTACCCCACCAGCACCATCGCACCGTACGCCCTGGGCCACGTCGAATTGCAGATTCCCTACTCGCGCCTCGACGGCATCCTCAAGCCTGAGCTGGTGCCCGCGCGCCGCTGAAGGCCCGGCCGAGGAGCAACTGCAGCAGCCCTGCCAGCACCAGTGCCGGCAGGGTTGCGCCGACCTCCGGATACAAATTGGCCAGCAGATGATAGGTGGCGATGCCGCCCAGCCAGGCCAACAACGCCGGCCAGCGCAGGTTGGCGATCACACCCTGGCCACGGCGGCGCAGGATGAAGTGATCCACCAGCACCACGCCAAACAGCGGCGCAAACACCGAGCCGATCAGCAACAGGAAGTTCTGGTACTGGGCCAAGGGCGCAAAGCAGGCGATCAGGGTGCAGATCACGCCGATCGCCAATGCCAGGTGCTCGACCTTCAAGCGCAACAATATCCCGCTGGAGACTGCCGCCGAGTGAATATCGGCAAAGGCGTTTTCCGACTCGTCCAGCAGGATCAATAGCAGCGGAATCCCCAGGCCGGCCCCGGCCAGCGCCAGCAGCAGCGCGTTCACTTCACCGCTCGGCGCGAACGCCAGGGTGTAGGCCACGCCCAGGCTCATCAGCCAGAAATTGCCGATAAAGAACCCGAGCGCAGTGCCGCCGAACACGTTTTTTGCGCGTTTGCCGAAGCGCGAGTAGTCCGCGATCAGCGGCAGCCACGAGAGCGGCATGGCAATGGCGATATCGAACCCCACCGCAAACGGCATCGAACCGTCACCCGCCTGGGCCCAGAGCGCGGCGAGGTCGGCTTTGGCAAACAGGTTCCAGGTGAGCCACAGGCAGGCGGCGAGCAGCAGCCAGATACCCCATTTGCGCAAGATCTGGCGCACAAAGGTCAGTGGGCCGCTGACGGCAAGCAGGGTCGCCAGGCCACCGAAGAACAGGGTCCACAGCAATGGGCTGTTCAGCAGGCTGCCGTCGCCGAACGCCCGCGTGGCCAACAGGCTGGCGGCGTCGCGCATCACGATGATCTCGAATGAGCCCCAGCCGATCAGTTGCAGCAGGTTCAACAGCGCCGGCAGGCTCGCGCCTTTAGCGCCAAGGCTGAGTTTGAGGGCGGCCATGGCGGACAGGCCGGTGTCGCTGCCGATCACGCCGACCGCCGCCAACAGCAGTACGCCGACCAGGGTGCCGAGGAAGATCGCCAGCAATGAGCCGGACAGGCCAAGGCCAGGCGCGAGCAAAGCACCGGTTTGCAGGACCATCAGGCCGATGCCGAGGGAGAACCACAGGGAAAACAGATCGCGGGCGCCGAAGACGCGTTTGTCGGCGGGTACCGCGATATCAGGGGAATAAGTGCTGGGTTGAATGCTCAAGGGGGATATCTCTGAGGAACACTTGTTGTTTGGTAAATTGCTTTCGCGAGCAAGCCCGCTCCCACACTTGGAATGCATTTCAAATGTGGGAGCGGGCTTGCTCGCGAAGGGGCCGGTACAGGCGCCCGCAATCCCGGATCAAACTTTCTTGTAAAGCTGACTCCCCTCCTGCTTGAACCGCTCCGCCTGCTCGGCCAGGCCCTTGGCCACATCCACGTCCACCGCGTCAATCCGCTGGTTGGCCGCGTACTCACGCACTTCCTGGGTGATCTTCATCGAGCAGAACTTCGGCCCGCACATCGAGCAGAAATGCGCGACCTTGGCCGAGTCCTTCGGCAAGGTTTCGTCGTGATACGACCGCGCGGTGTCCGGGTCCAGGCCGAGGTTGAACTGGTCTTCCCAGCGGAACTCGAACCGCGCCTTGCTCAAGGCGTTGTCGCGGATCTGCGCGCCGGGATGGCCTTTGGCAAGGTCGGCGGCATGCGCGGCGATCTTGTAGGTGATGATCCCGGTCTTCACGTCATCCTTGTTCGGCAAGCCCAGGTGCTCCTTGGGCGTGACGTAGCACAGCATCGCGCAACCGAACCAGCCGATCATCGCCGCGCCGATGCCGGAGGTGATGTGGTCGTAGCCCGGCGCAATGTCGGTGGTCAGCGGGCCAAGGGTGTAGAACGGCGCTTCGTCGCAGCATTCGAGCTGCTTGTCCATGTTCTCC
Source organism: Pseudomonas sp. SWRI18 (assembly GCF_014268345.1). Classification (NCBI taxonomy): domain Bacteria; kingdom Pseudomonadati; phylum Pseudomonadota; class Gammaproteobacteria; order Pseudomonadales; family Pseudomonadaceae; genus Pseudomonas; species Pseudomonas sp. SWRI18. The sequence continues at coordinate 437,508 of NZ_JACCQQ010000002.1, read as the reverse complement.
TTGATCAACTGCATCGGCACGTGGCCAGGGCCTTCGATCATGGTTTGCACGTCGTGCTTCCAGGCGATCTTGGTCAGTTCGCCGAGGGTTTCCAGCTCGCCGAACTGTGCGGCGTCGTTGGCGTCCGCAATCGAACCCGGGCGCAGGCCATCGCCGAGGGAGAAGCTGACGTCGTAGGCCTTCATGATTTCGCAGATTTCGTCGAAATGCGTGTAGGTGAAGTTCTCTTTGTGGTGCGCCAGGCACCATTTGGCCATGATCGAGCCGCCACGGGACACGATGCCGGTTACACGCTTGGCGGTCAGCGGCACATAGCGCAGCAGCACGCCGGCGTGGATGGTGAAGTAGTCGACGCCCTGCTCGGCCTGTTCGATCAGGGTGTCACGGAACAATTCCCAGGTGAGGTCTTCGGCGGCGCCACCGACTTTTTCCAGGGCCTGGTAGATCGGTACGGTCCCAATCGGCACCGGCGAGTTGCGGATGATCCATTCACGGGTTTCGTGGATGTGCTTGCCGGTGGACAGGTCCATCACCGTGTCCGAGCCCCAGCGAATGCCCCAGGTGAGCTTCGCCACTTCTTCTTCGATGGACGAACCCAGGGCACTGTTGCCGATGTTGCCGTTGATCTTCACCAGGAAGTTGCGGCCGATGATCATCGGTTCCAGCTCGGTATGGTTGATGTTGGCCGGGATAATCGCGCGGCCACGGGCGATTTCTTCGCGCACAAATTCCGGGGTAATGATTTTCGGCACGCTGGCGCCGAAGCTGTGGCCGGCGTGTTGCTGGTCGAGCAGGCCGCTGGCGCGGGCCTCTTCGAGCTTCATGTTTTCGCGGATGGCGACGTATTCCATCTCGGCGGTGATGATGCCTTTGCGCGCGTAGTGCATCTGCGTGACGTTGGCGCCGGCCTTGGCGCGGCGCGGGTTCTTCACGTGGGCAAAGCGCAGCGCGGTAAGCTCGGCGTCGCTCAGACGCTGTTGGCCGAAGTGCGAACTGAGGCCGGACAGGCGCTCGGTGTCGCCACGGGACTCGATCCACGGCGAGCGCACATCGCCCAGGCCTTTGCGCACATCGATGATTACGTTGGGGTCGGTGTACGGGCCGGAGGTGTCGTAGACCACCACGGGGGCGTTGATCTCACCGCCGAAATCGGTGGGCGTCACGTCCAGGCTGACTTCACGCATCGGCACGCGGATATCCGGGCGAGTGCCCTGCACATAAATTTTCTGCGAACGGGTGAAGGGCTGCACGGAGCCAGCGTCGACCTTGGCCGATTCACTCAGGTGCACGGTGTTTTTCAGCTTTGTATTTTTTAGTTCTGTGCTCATCACGGGCTCTCCAACTATCCAGGCGGTGGATTTTTGTCGGAGCGAACCTGGGACGGATGGACGCACTGGAACCAGTGCTGTGCTCGGTGCACGAGGGCTGTTCGATGGCCGAACAGCATCCCGGACGAAGCACAAGAGGACTCGCCGGGTGACGAGAAATCTTGTTCCCTACGCAGGCGCTAACCTGATCAGGTTCAACGGGATCCGGTATTTACCGATCTCAGCCTTCCAACAAGGCACCCCGACAAGAACGTGGCCAGTCTAGACCATGGCGCGGGCAAATTGCCAATAGCGGTGCATTCAGCGTGATGAATGGCGTGATTACAGGATTGTTGCGCGGGATAAGCGCCACTACACTCCCCAGCTGCCTCAAGGCTTGACGCTCTTAATACGTCACCGTAGCCTTGGCCGATAAATTATAGCCGTAATATTAATTCAGGGATCGCCTCATGCTGCGCAAACTCTCACTGGCTGTTGCCGTGTCTTGTGCGACCAACGGACTGGTCTGGGCAGCTGAAGCGCCCTTGTCCGCCAGAACCGACCTGGTCAGCGTCTACCAGGAAGCCGTGGACAACAATGCCGACCTGGCGGCCGCCCGCGCCCAATACGGCGCGCAAAAGGAAGTGGTGCCCCAGGCCCGAGCCGGGCTGCTGCCTAACCTGTCGGGCGGTGCCGATATCAATAACGTGCGCACCCAGATCGACACGCCGGCGGCCACCGCCAACCGCGATGCCCATTCCTGGCGCGCGACCTTGAGCCAGCCGCTGTTCCGCGCCGACCGCTGGTTCCAGTTGCAGGCGGCCGAAGCCACTAACGAGCAGGCCGCGCTGCAACTGTCGGCCACCGAACAGAACCTGATCCTGCAAAGCGCCGAAAGCTACTTCGCCGTGCTGCGCGCCCAGGACAACCTGGCGTCGACCAAGGCCGAAGAAAACGCCTTCAAGCGCCAACTGGACCAATCCAACGAGCGCTTCGACGTGGGCCTGTCGGACAAGACCGACGTGCTGCAATCCCAGGCCAGCTACGACACCGCCCGCGCCAACCGGATCCTGGCGCAGCGTCAGGTGGAAGACGCGTTCGAGGCGCTGATCACCCTGACCAACCGCCAGTACAATTCGATCCAGGGCATCGTGCACACACTGCCCGTATTACCGCCATTGCCGAACGACGCCAAGGCCTGGGTTGAAACCGCCGGCCGCCAGAACCTGAACCTGCTCGCCAGCAACTACGCCGTCACCGCCGCCGAAGAGACCCTCAAGCAGCGCAAGGCCGGGCATGCGCCGACCCTGGACGCCGTGGCGCAGTACGAAAAAGGCGACAACGACGCCCTCGGCTTCAGCAACCCGAATGCCTTCGGCACGCCTTACCGAGGTGACGTGGAACAACGCACCATCGGCCTGCGCTTGAACATCCCGCTCTACAGCGGCGGGCTGACCAGCTCGCAGGTGCGTGAATCCTACTCGCGCCTGGGCCAGACCGAGCAGCAACGCGAAGGCCTGCGCCGCCAGGTGGTGGAAAACACGCGCAACCTGCACCGCGCGGTGAACACTGATGTGGAGCAGGTACAGGCGCGCCGCCAGTCGATCATCTCTAACCAGAGCGCGGTGGAGGCCACGGAAATCGGTTATCAGGTGGGTACGCGCAATATCGTCGACGTGCTCGACTCACAGCGCCAGCTCTATGCCTCGGTGCGCAACTACAACAACAGCCGCTACGACTACATCCTCGATAACCTGCGCCTGAAGCAGGCGGCCGGCACCTTGAACCCAGGGGATTTGCAGGACCTGGCGCGTTACCTCAAGGCCGACTACAACCCGGACCGCGACTTCCTGCCGCCGGACCTGGCCAAGGCCGCCGCCGAGCAACTCAAGGCCCGGCCGAATAACTGATAACACCGAAAATCCCCTGTGGGAGCGGGCTTGCTCGCGAATGCGGAGTTTCAGCCAGTACATCTGGTACTGATACACCGCTTTCGCGAGCAAGCCCGCTCCCACATTTGATTTTGTGTTGTCAGTGGTTGAGCAGCTTGTTCAAACCCTCCAGCAAACGCTTCAAAGCCCCCTGATTGGCCTGCATCACCTTCAGCCCCGCCTGCGCCATCCGGCGTGCATCCTGCGGCAGTTCGAACAGCTGGCGCACGGCTTCGGCCAGCCCCTCGGCGTCATCGATCTGTCGCAACGCCCCGGCTTCGCGCATCATCGCGGTGATCTCAAGGAAGTTGAACACATGTGGCCCCATGATCACGGGCAGGGCCAACGCTGCCGGCTCCAATGGATTATGCCCACCGGTCGCCACCAGGCTACCGCCGACGAAGGCGCTGTCGGCCAAGGCGTAGAGAAACAGCAACTCACCCATGGTATCGCCGAGCAGCACGTTGGTTTGCGTGCTGACAGGCATGCCGCTGGAACGCCGCACCGTGGCAAAGCCTTGCTGCTCACACAGTTCGAACATCGGCCCGAAGCGTTCCTGATGGCGCGGCACCAGAATCAGCAGCGCGTTGGGATAGCTCTCGAGCAATTGGCGATGGGCCGCCAGTACCACTTCATCTTCGCCTTCGTGGGTGCTGGCGGCGATCCAGACCGGCCGCTCGCTGGCGCCCCACTGCGCGCGCAACGCGGCGGCACGCACGGGCAATTGCGGGTCGATGCTCAGGTCGAACTTGATCGAACCGGTGACGTCGACGGTTTCGGGCCGGGCCCCCAGGCTCAGGAAGCGCTGGGCCTCGGTTTGCGTCTGTACGGCGAACAGGCTCATCTGCGCCAGCATCGGCGCGGTCAGCTTGGCGAAACGTGCATAGCCCTTGGCGGAGCGCGCCGACAACCGCGCATTGGCCAGCGCCACGGGAATACCGCGCTGGGCGCAGGCGTGGATATGGTTGGGCCACAGCTCGGTCTCCATGATCACCGCCAGTCTGGGCTGCACGCGATCAAGGAAACGCCTGGCCGCGCACGGCAGGTCATAGGGCAGATAGCAGTGCTGGATGCGCGGCTCATGGGCGAACAAGGCCTGGATGCGCTCGGAACCGGTGGGGGTCATGCAGGTCACGGTGATCGGCAACTGCGGATAGCGCTCGAGCAGCGCGCGCACCATCGGCGCCGCAGCGATGCTTTCGCCCACGGACACCGCATGCACCCAGATTCCGCCTGGCTGCATCGGCGGCAAGCCATAGGAGAAGCGCTCGCCGACGCGCTTGGCATAGGCCGGCGCCTTGCGCGCACGCAGCCACAGACGTAAAGCCACCAGGGGCAGCGCCAGGTAAAACAGACAGCTGTAGAGAGTTCTATTCATGGCGGCGGAGTTTATCGGCTTTTTCAGTCGATCGCCTGCAAGCACTCGGCAAATCGTTTGGCCAGGAACCGCGCGGCAGGCCCCAGATGCTCGTCGCGCCGCCAGACCAGCTCGACCACCAGGGCCGGCGGCGTCCACTCGCTGCGCAATTCGACCATCTGTTGCTGGTAGGTCGGGTACTGCACGATATGCCGGGGCAGCCAGGCCCAGCCCAGGCCACTCATCAACCATTCGGCCAATACGTAGAAACTGTCCGCACGCCACACCAGCGGACTGGCGGCTTCACTGCCGGGGTAGACACTGGTCTGGGTCGACATCAGCAACTGGCGAAACTGCGCCAGGTGCTGGCACGTCACGTACGTTTCCTTGGCCAGCGGGTGGTTGACACCGCATACCGTGACCATCTCCACGCTACCGACCACCCGCCGCTCCAGGGCTTCGGGGATCTGGTCGTGATAGAACAACAGGCCCAGGTCCGCCTTGCGCTCCACCAGCTTGCGCGCCACATCGCCCTGGGCGGCGCTGGATAATTGCACTTCCAGCAGCGGGTACCGCACCGCCAGCGCCTCAAGGCTATCGAGTACCGGCTGGAACAGCATCGCCTCATCCTGGGCCAGGCGCAGGCAAGCCTCTTCGCCACGCGTCAGTGACAGCGCCCGACCATTGAGCCGTTCACACTGGCGCAGCACTTCGCGTGCCTCTTCGAGCAACACGCTGCCGGCTTCGGTCAGCCGAGGCTGGCGGCCGCTGCTGCGCTCGAACAGGCTCACGCCCAGGTCCGCCTCCAGCAGTGCTATCGCATTGCTGACCGCCGATTGAGCCTTGCGCTGCTGGCGCGCCACCGCCGAAAACGAGCGCTGCTCGGCCACGCTGACAAACAAGCGCATCTGCTCCAGATCCCATTGCACACTCATGGCTCAACCTATCTCCGATTCGGATAGGTAATGACTTTACCCCATCTGAAAGAACTCTAGAATGCAGGCCTTATCTGAATGCTTTCACCCCGAGGATTGACCCATGAACGCCGCCTACTGCTACCTGGCTATCGCCATTTGCTCGGAAGTGATCGCCACCGTTTCGATGAAAGCCATCAAGGGCTGGAGCACGCCGATCCCGCTGCTGCTGGTGATCGTCGGCTACGGCATCGCGTTCTGGATGCTGACGCTGGTGGTGCGCACCGTGCCGGTCGGCGTGGCCTACGCGGTGTGGGCCGGGATGGGCATTGTGATGGTGAGCATCGCGGCGCTGTTCATCTACGGGCAGAAGCTGGATATTCCGGCGATGCTGGGCATGGGCCTGATTGTGCTGGGCGTGGTGGTGATCCAATTGTTCTCGAAAACCGCCGGGCACTGACCACCCGTCAACAGGCTGTATACTGCGCCCCTTGTCTTGAACACTGAGGTCGCCCATGCCATCCGTTATTTCCACCGACGTTCTGATTGTCGGCGCCGGGGTTGCCGGCCTCTGGCTGAATGCGCGCCTGCGCTGCCAGGGGTTCTCCACGGTGCTGGTGGAAAGCGCCAGCCTGGGTGGCGGGCAAAGCGTGAAATCCCAGGGCATCATTCACGGCGGTGCGAAATACGCCCTGCACGGCGCGCTCACCGGCGCCTCCGAAGCCATTGCCGACATGCCGCGCCGCTGGCGTGAAGCGCTGGCGGGTCAGGGCGAGTTGGATCTGTCCGGCGTACGTCTACTGTCCGAGGCCCATTACCTGTGGTCGCCCGGTACCCTCGCCGGCAACCTCACCAGCTTCTTTGCCAGCAAGGCCGTGCGCGGCCGTGTCGATCAGGTCAAGGGCGATGACCTGCCCCCGGCGCTGCAAGACCGTCGCTTCAAGGGCAAGGTCTATCGCCTGGCGGAATTGGTCGTCGATGTACCAAGCCTGATCGAACGCCTGGCGCAACTGGCCGGCGATGGTTTGCTCGCCGGGCAGCAGATCGAACCGCTGCGCGAAGGCGACGCGTTGGTGGGCTTGAAGGTGGACGGTCGCGAGATCCGCGCCCAGCGCATCGTGTTGAGTGCCGGCGCAGGCACGGCCGACCTGCTGAGCGCGCTGGGCCTGAGCCAGCCGGCCATGCAAAAGCGTGCGTTGCACATGATCATCGCCAAAGGCCCCGGCCTGAAGCCGCTGTATGCCCACTGCCTGGGCGGCGGCACCAAGCCGCGCATCACCGTCACCACTCACCCTGCGGCCGATGGCAACTGGGTCTGGTACATGGGCGGCGACATTGCCGAAGCCGATGGCGTGGCGCGCACGCCGGAAGAACAGATCGCCACCGCCCAGAAAGAGCTGGCGCAATTGCTGCCGTGGATCGACATGAGCCAGACCCAGTGGGCCACCCTGCGCGTTGACCGCGCCGAGCCGCTGCAGTCGGGCCTCAGCCGCCCCGACAACGCCTTTATCGCTGAACAGGGCCGCTTGTTGGTGGGTTGGCCGACCAAGCTGGCGCTGGCGCCGGATTTCGCCGACCGGGTGATCAACAGCCTGGAACGTGACGGTATCCACCCGAGTGCCAGCGGGCCATTGCCGGACTTGCCAAAACCCGCCCTCGGCGTACCTGTCTGGGAGCAACTGTTGCCATGAGCCTGCCCACCCTGCACGACCTGCATCGCGATTTGGGCAGCACCGGCCTGCGCGTTTCGCCACTGGGCCTGGGCACTGTCAAGCTGGGCCGCGACCAGGGGGTGAAGTACCCCAGCGGTTTCCAGATTCCCGGTGACGACGAAGCCCGCATGCTGCTGCGCCAGGCCCGCGAACTGGGCATCAACCTGATCGATACCGCGCCGGCCTATGGCATGAGCGAGGAACGCCTGGGGCCACTGCTGCGTGGCCAGCGCAAGGATTGGGTGATTGTCAGCAAGGTCGGTGAAGAGTTCGAAGACGGCGTGTCCCGCCACGACTTCAGCGCGGCACACACCCGCCTGTCGATCGAACGCAGCTTGAAACGACTTGAAACTGATTTTATCGACCTGGTGCTGGTGCACTCCGACGGCAACGACCTGCATATCCTTGACGACTGTGAGGTCTACCAGACCCTGGCCGAGTTGAAACAGGAAGGCAAGATCCGCGGCTTCGGCTTTTCCGGCAAGACCGTCGAAGGCGGGCTGAAGGCCCTGGAACAAGGCGACTGCGCGATGGTTACCTATAATTTGAACGAACAGACCGAGAAAGCCGTCATTGAATATGCGGCGGCGCACGGCAAGGGCATCCTGGTGAAAAAAGCCCTGGCCAGCGGTCACGTTTGCCTGGAACCCGGAGTGGATCCAATTCGAGCCAGTTTCATGTTGTTGTTTGCGCAAACGGGCGTCGCCAGTGCTATTGTCGGGACCATTAATCCGCTGCACCTGGCCCATAACGTGGCGACCGCTGCCAAGGTCATCCGTCAACTCTGATGCCGCCGACGCGGCCGACCCCGTCGCAAAAAGGAGCCGACATGCCGCGAACGCTCATAAGAAAGAACCCCAGCAACTTCAAGACACTGCCGCTGCACGTCGAAGCCACCCCGGAAGGCCTGAGTTACCAGAGCGTCGGCATGCCGCTCAATTTTGCCCAGACCCTGCAACGGCGCAAGCCGGTGGACGTCGCCGATCCCGAGCGTTTCGCCCTGGAACTGGCCAATCTCGGGGTGTCGGTGCGCCTGACCCTGCATTGGCAGAACCGCGATTACTGGGTGCTGGTCCGCCAGCGCCGCCAGGACCGTGGCGATGTGGTGCTCAAGCTGATCTCCGGCTATGTGCCTGCCCATGAACTGAACCTGCCGCTGCACACCGCCATCCAGGAAATCGCCGAAGAGTGCCTGCTGGAAACCCCGGAAGGCTGGCTCGGCGGGCGCTTCAACGACACCTGGCTGCCGGCGCCCTACTCCGCTGCGCTGCACTACCGCGAAGCCCTGCCCTTTCGCCTGAGCCCCTTGTCGGGTGCGGCCCGCCCGGTGCGATGCGCCACCACGCAGTTGATTGAACGCCCACGCGCCTATGTGCACCTGCCTACCGCATCGCTGCAATTGATCTACGATCTGCGCCTGGAAGTGCCCAAGGAAGCCAAATCCCTGAGCCTGTTCCATGTGGACGAGCGCCTGGAGGGTGACCAACTGGTCGCGCGCCTGGACCGCCAGCGCCCGGACCTGTACCTGATGCCGCTCAAAGACGGCCAACCCGTGGCCGAGCTGTACACCGTCAAGAAAGACCAGCTGTACCCGGCGAGCACACGGGGTTTGTACCTGGCGGAAAGCTTCGCCCGGCAGGAAGGCTGGCTGGTGCGGGAGGAGCGGATTCGCTGGAAGGATTGGCTGCGCCAGCAAGGCCTGGCAGCGCCGGAGAAGGAATCGAAACTCAAGCGCCTGGCACAGCGGGTGCTGCGCAAGATTGTGCCGAAGAAGAAAGCCAAGGCCTGAAGCCGCTTGCTTATAACCTGACACACCGCGATCCAACTGTGGGAGCGGGCTTGCTCGCGAAGGCGGTCGGTCAGCCAAGTATTCAGTGACTGATACACCGCATTCGCGAGCAAGCCCGCTCCCACATTTAATTGCGTTCAGCCTTTGAGCAAGCGCTCAAGGCCCACCTTCAGGGGGGTAGGCTCGGGCAGCGTAAAGCTGGCAAGCAACCGCTGGTTGTTCGCCCGCGAATGCCGGATATCCCCAGAGCGCGCCGGCCCATAAGTCACCGCCGGCAACGTACCGACTATTTCTTCCAACGCCTGCAGCACCTGCTTGAGCGTGGTGGTACGGTTCCAGCCTACATTGATTGCGCCCACTGGCGCCGCTGGCGCTTCAATAGCCTGCACCAACACATCCACCAGATCTTCAACGTACATGAAATCACGGGTTTGCTCGCCATCGCCAAACACGGCAATCGGCACGCCCTGCTGCGCGCGCTCGCTGAAGATACTGATCACGCCGGAATACGGCGATGAGGGATCCTGGCGCGGCCCGAAGATATTGAAGAAGCGGAAGACCACCGGCTCCAGGCCATGCTGGCGGCGGTAGAAGTCGAAGTAATACTCACCGGCCAATTTGTCGGATGCATAAGGCGTCAACGGTGCCTTGACGGTCTCTTCATCAATCGAAGCGCCTTCGCCATTGTTGCCATACACCGCTGCGCTGGAGGCGTACACCACGCGTTTGACACCGGCCTTGCGCATGGCTTCGCAGACATTCAAGGTGCCCACGAAATTGCTCAGGTGCGTGCTGACCGGGTCATCCACCGAGGCCTGTACCGAAGCCACCGCCGCCAGATGCACCACCGCCGTTGCACCGACGGCGGCACGGGCCACCAGTGCCGCATCGGCCACATCACCTTCCAGCAGCTCGACGCGCGGGTTGTCCAACGCCAGGTTGCCGCGCTTGCCGGTGGACAGGTTATCCAGCACCCGTACGCCGTAGTCCTTGGCGAGTAGCGCATCGACCAGGTGCGAGCCGATAAAGCCCGCGCCGCCAGTGATCAGCACCCATTTACTCATGGTTGCGGATCTTCTCGACGATGGCGGTGGTCGAGCTGTTCTCGACCAGACCCAAGACTTTGACCTTGCCGCCGTAGGCGCTGACGATGTCCGCGCCGACGACCTGGTCGACGGAATAATCGCCACCCTTGACCAGCACGTCCGGCTTGACCTGGGCCAGCAGGTTTTCCGGGGTCGCTTCAGAAAAGCTGATCACCCAGTCCACCGCGCCCAGACCCGCCAGCACCGCCATGCGCCGGTCGACACTGTTGATGGGGCGGCCGGGGCCTTTCAAGCGGCTGACCGACGCGTCGTCGTTGACCGCCACGATCAGGCGATCGCCCTGGGCGCTGGCCTGCTCCAGATACGTCACGTGGCCGGCGTGCAGGATGTCGAAGCAGCCGTTGGTAAACACAATGCTTTCACCATGGGCGCGGGCATCGTCAATCGCCAGCAGCAATTGCTCGATGGTCAGCACGCCGCGCTCCGAGCCTTCGGAGCGTTGGATCGCACGGCGCAGCTCGGGCGCGCTGATGGCCGCGGTCCCCAGCTTGCCCACCACGATGCCCGCCGCCAGGTTGGCCAGGGCCACGGCGTGGGGCAGTTCTTCGCCGGCCGCAATCGAAGCGGCCAGGGTGGAAATCACGGTATCACCGGCGCCGGTGACGTCGAACACTTCGCGCGCGCGTGCCGGCAGGTGCATCGCCGGGTGGCCAGGGCGCAGCAGGGTCATGCCGTGTTCGCCACGGGTTACCAGCAAGGCGCCGAGGTCGAGGTCGGCCATCAGCGCGGCGCCCTTGGTCACCAGTTCGTGCTCATCGGCGCAACCGCCGACGATGGCTTCGAACTCGCTGAGATTCGGCGTGATCAGGCTGGCGCCGCGATAAATCGAGAAGTCCTTGCCCTTGGGATCGGCCAATACCGGAATGTTGCGAGCCTTGGCGGCCTGGATCAGCATCTGGTGATTCTTTAAGGCGCCTTTGCCGTAGTCGGACAACACCAGCACCTTGACGCCTTCGAGCAACTCGTCGACCTGACCGCTGAGGGCCAGGGCGTCGGTGGCGAAGGGTTCTTCGAAATCGATACGCAGCAATTGCTGGTGACGGCTCATGACCCGCAGCTTGACGATGGTCGGCTGATGGGCAATGCGCTGGAACAGCGCGCGCACGCCGGCACCGCGCAGGCTGTTGGCCAGGCTGTCGGCGGCTTCGTCGTCGCCGGTCACGCCGACCAGTGAGGCCGGGGCGCCAAGGGCGGCAATATTGAGGGCAACGTTGGCAGCGCCACCTGGACGGTCTTCGATTTGCTCGACCTTGACTACCGGTACCGGCGCCTCAGGGGAAATCCGTGAGGTACCACCATGCCAGTAACGGTCGAGCATGACATCGCCGACCACCAAGACAGGGGCTTGATCGAATCGCGGCATGGACAACTTCATGGAGCAACCCACATACAAAATGAACAGGGGCGCGATATTAGCACAGGGTGAGCGCCGCCTAGTTCGAGAGCTTTATCCGGGATGCATCAGACGAAAAATCTGCTCATTTTTTGAACAGAGCCCCCAGGACATGCGCCACTGCATCCGCCAGCTCCACCTCATCGGTGTTGATCACGCAATCGGCTGCAAGCGGCGCCTGGTAGGGGCTGTCGAGCCCGGTGAAGGCCTTGATGCGTCCGTCCAGCGCCGCGCGGTACAAGCCCTTGGGATCGCGCCGCGCACACACATCAAACGGGGTGCTGATGTAAACCTCAAGAAACTGTCCTTCAGCGAACAGTGCCTTGGCCGTCGCGCGGTCGGCGCTGAACGGAGAAATCGCCGAGACGATCACGATCAATCCCGCGTCGACCATTAGCCGCGCCACTTCGCCGATACGCCGGATGTTTTCCTTGCGTGCCGCATCGCTCATGCCCAGGTCGTTGCACAACCCTGTGCGCACGTTATCGCCATCGAGCACGAAGGTGTGCCGGCCCTGCTCATTGAGCTGCACTTCCAGTGCATTGGCCAGGGTCGACTTGCCGGACCCGGACAACCCCGTCAGCCACAGGCAGCAAGGCTGCTGGTGCTTGAGCGCCGCCCGCGCGGCCACGGGCAGCGATAGGGCAAAGGGCCGAATGGACGCGCCAGCCTGGGAGAGCGACGGATTATTCATAACCCAGGACCTCGTAGTCACGCTGATAGGCACGCCGGACCAGGCGACGCGTACGCAGGGTGCAGAAGTTTCTGACCGGCTCGCTGCGCCGCCCGAGTGAAACGTTGAGATGGGGCAGCGACGACGTCACGCCGAGGCGTTCGCACAACCGTGCGAAGTCTTGCGCCAGGGATTCCTGGCGGCCCAGGAAATCCATGGCCATGGCGCCCATGTGATCAACCAGGAAGTCGGTCTGGGGAGCAAAGTGCAGCTGGCGGCGCAGGTTGTCCGAGTGCAACCAGCCGGCGACGAAATGATCGAAGTCGCGGTAGCTGCACACCAATGCCTGGGCGTGCAGGTCGCGGGCGCCCATATTGTTGCTGCGCAAGTAGGTATAGGCCGAGTAAGCTCGCTCCAGCGGGTCACGCACGAAGGCAAACTTGAAGCTGCGTGCGCAGTGTTCGGGAAATTGCTGCTGATACCAGTAATACGGCAGGTGGCCCGGCCAGCGCCCATCGAGCAACGCCGCGCAGACGCTGCTGCCAGCGCATTTTGGCACGTGAATAAATACGCATTGGTGCCGTTCGAACGCGCGGGGAAGCGCGATCACGCCAGACAGGGATTTATTCACCGCCTGGCGATCCACCACGGGCAATCGCCCCAGCAGAAACACCCGCTGGGGTTTGGGAAGGAGTTTCCAGAACAGACGTTGCAGCATTCCATTACCCACGCAAGAAGGTTAGCCCTCTCGTTCGTCATTCGAATCGAGAAGGCCAACATAACAAACGCCAGGCTGGGAATTATTTGGCTTTGGTCAAGCCTGTAAGGGGCTTGATACAAAATCCGGGGCGCTTTGCGCGCCCCGGCCCATCAGGTGATGTTGGCCGTTACTGGCTCATCGAGGCCCATGGCGTGCAGGCGCGAGTAATAGCCGCCCATGGCCAGCAGTTGCACGTGTGTACCACGCTCGACAATTTCACCGTGGTCCATCACCAGAATCATGTCGGCTTTCTCGATGGTCGACAGTCGGTGCGCGATCACCAAGGTGGTGCGGCCCTTCATGACTTTGTCCAGCGCGGCCTGGATATGACGCTCGGACTCGGTGTCGAGCGCCGAAGTCGCTTCATCCAGGATCAGCAGCGGGGCATTCTTGAGCAGTGCACGGGCAATGGCCAAGCGCTGGCGCTGGCCGCCGGACAGCAGCACGCCGTTTTCACCGACTTCAGTGTCCAGGCCATGGGGCAGTTCGGCGATGAAGTCCATGGCGTAGGCATCGGTGGCGGCTTTTTCGATGTCGGCGCGCGGGGCATCCGCCAGGTCGCCGTAGGCGATGTTGTTGGCCACGGTGTCGTTGAACAGCGTGACGTGCTGCGTGACCTGGGCCACATGCCGGCGCAGGTTGCGCAGGCGGTAGTCTTCGATCTCCACTTCATCGAGCAGGATGTCGCCAGTTTCGTGATGGTAAAAACGCGGGATCAGGCTGGCCAGCGTGGACTTGCCGCTGCCTGAGCGCCCGACCAGGGCGATCATCTGCCCAGGCTCGGCCGTGAAGCTGATGTTCTTCAGCACTTCGCGTTCGGTACCCGGATAGGTGAAGCTCAGGTTGCGCACATCCAGGCGACCGCTGACGCGATCACGCTCCACGGTGCCACTGTCGACTTCCGGCTCTTCATCCAACTGCTCGAAGATGCTCTCGGCACCGGCGACGCCTTTCTGGATCGTCGAGCTGACTTCCGACAACTGGCGGATCGGCTTTGGCAACAGGCCCGCGGCGGTGATGTAGGCCACCAGGTCGCCCGCCGTCGCGTCTCCGCGCAAAAACAGCACCAGGAACATCAGGGCGGCCATTGCGGTGTAGATCACCAACTGCAGCATTGGCGTGTAAACCGCACCGGTCTTGGTCATGCGCATCTGTTTTTCGGTGTTGCTCTGGCTGGCGGCGGCGAAACGGCGTTCCTCGTAGCTTTCGCCGCCGAAGCTGCGCACCACGCGGTAACCCTGGATCGTTTCCGAGGCCACGTGGGTGACGTCGCCCATTGCCACCTGGATCTTCTTGCTCTGCTTGCGGAATTTCTTGCTGGTGCTGCCAACCATCACGGCGATCAGCGGCAGGATGGCCAGCATCACCAGGGTCAGCTTCCAATTCATCCACAGCAAGTAGCCGAACAGGAACACCACCGTCAGGCCTTCGCGGATCACGACCTTGATCGCATCCGTGGCGGCGCCGGTGACCATGGTCACGTTGAAAGTGATGCGGGAAATCAGGTGCCCGGAATTGTGCGTGTCGAAATAACGGTTGGGCAGTACTAGCAGCTTGTTGAACAACTGCACGCGCAGATCATGCACCAGGCCCAAGGAAACCTTGGCCAGGTAGTAGTTGCCCAGGAACGAGCCGAGGCCCTGCCACGCGGCGATCAGGATGATCAGCAGCGGCACGGCCATCAGCAGCTTCAGGTCCTTGAACAACGGTATGTTGGGCAGGAACACCACGTCGGGGTTGCTCAAGCCATCCACGAAGTACTTGAGGATCCCGGCGAGCATCGGCTGGGTGGAAGCAAAGATCACGAAGCCCACGATACTCAGCATGAACATGCCGATGTAAGGTTTCACATAGCCCAGCAGCCTCAAATAAATTTTAAGGCTGGATTCCTGGTCCGCTTTGGGCGGTGCGTCACTCATGTGTCGAGCTCACTGATTGGGTAGGACGCGAACTTTATCACATGCGTCGGGGTTGGCCCGAGCCCAGACCAAGACACTGGCCAGCGCAATCGGCAGCCACGAGATAAACCACTCGGCCCGAGGGGTGCCCGTGAGGCTGGCCGCGTCGAACTGCATGGCCAGGAACGAAAACACCCACATACCGATGATGCCCTTGCCGTAGAGCGTGTCGCGGGCCTTCCAGGCTTGCCACAACACGCCGAACCACAGCCCGCACCACAACAGCAGGCCGGGCAGGCCCAGCTCGATCGCGACGTGGGAGAACAGGTTGTGGGCGTGGTCGAAATAAATGCCGTCGGCAAACACCTTGTAGTCGCCACCCAGGCCCAAGCCGGTCCACGGGCGCTCGGAAATCATCTGGACGGCCGCCATGAAGATCTGCGGTCGGTAAGAGACACCCCGAGACATGACCAGCGATTGCATGGCGAAGAACACCGCCAGCGCGGCAATCACCGCCCCGATTGAAATCACCGCGGTACGGCGGTCACGACACCAGGCCGGCATCGCCACGACAGTCAACAGCAAGGCCAGCGCGGCACCGCGGCTTTGGCTGAGCACCACAAAGAGCCCGAGCAGCGCGATTGACACTGCCCACGCCACCTGCATCCAGCGCCCACGCGGCAGCCAGTGCAGCAACCAGACGGCGGCCAGGCCAATCACATAGGCGCCCAGGATCGGATGGGACAACTGCCCCAAGCCCTCGATGCGCGCATACCAGACGTTATGTTCAAGGCCATAGAACTTGATGATCGTCACCAGCGAAGACAGGGCCAGGCCGAAACCACCCCACTGCATCACACGGATGACTTGCTCGGTGCGCCCGCAAGCAAACACAGGAAAAAACAGCAGGAACACGCCGATATACAGCAGGCGCTTGGCCTCGCGCGACGGGTCTTGGGCGTTGGTCCACAGCAGGCTGATTGCGCCCCAGATGGCCAACGCCGCCACCATCAGGCAGATCCAGCGCTGCTCACGCCAGACTTCCTTGAGGCGTTCACGGGCCGACCAGGCAAACACCATGGCCGGCAACCACAGAAACAGGGTCAAGCCTTGTTGATAAATCTTGTTGGTCGGCGCGAAGGCAATTGCCAGCAAAAACCAAAGTAACCCGAAAATCATCCATACCTGCGCCCAACGACTTGCTTGCATCACCCGCTCCTGAATACGTGCAACCTGCCAACCCGGCATGGTTAAAACCCAAAACTTTCGGCATTATTACCGATCACTGTGCCCGCGACTCCCCACAAGGCTTTCCGACGATGCAATGTTCAAGGCTTCCCCAAGCCGATTTAAACGCGATGATTGAAGGTGCCCGAATCCTCGAAAAGGACAGCTACGGCCCCAAAGTCTACCTGCTGGCCGACGGGAATATCCTCAAACTGTTTCGCCGCAAGCGCCTGTTCTCCTCGGCGCTGTTTCGCCCCTACTCCAAGCGTTTCATCGACAACGTGGCGCAACTGCAACAGCGCGGCATCCCCACCTTGACCGTCCTCGCGTTCTTTCAACTGGCTGCACCCGGCATGACTGCCGTGCTGTATCGCCCGCTGCCGGGCGAGACGCTGCGCCAGATTTCCAACCAGGAAGGCTTTGACTGGTTATCGAACCTCGACCCGCTGGTGGCGCTGATCCGCCGCCTGCATGGCGCGGGAATTTACTTCCGCTCCCTGCACCTGGGCAATATCGTTGTCACACCTGATAACGAAATGGGGCTGATTGACGTCGCGGACATGCGCTTTTTGCGCGCACCGCTTAACCCGGAGCTCGCACGGCGTAACTTGCAACATTTCGCACGTTATATTGCGCGCGAGAAGCTGAACGAACGCTTTCCAATGCAAGCACTGGAGCAAGCGCTGCTAGCGGCATGAAAACAGGCGCTGGGAGGTTTCGCTGAAGTCCTTCCAGGCTTGCTCCGGCGCCAATGCACGTGACTGAGCCTCGAGCACGCCCTCGACAGACGTGGCGAACGCACGCTCCATCAGACGACCCCAAGCCTGCGCATCATCGGAAGGGGCGTACCAGCCGGCGTCCGCCAACTGCTCGCGGAACACGGCCAATTCGCTGGTCAGCACCGGAACCCCGGCCATTACCGCCTCTTGCAGGATCAACCCCAAACCTTCTTGCGTCGACGGAATGGCCACCCAATCAAAAGCCCGGTACAGCGTCGCCGCGTCCGGCAGATGACCCGGCAGCGAAACTTTGTCCTGCAAGCCAAGCTGTGCGATACGCGCCTCAAGCGCAGGCCGCGCGTCTCCTTCGCCGATAATGACCAGGCGCGCGTCCGGTTGATCCGCCGACACAGCGGCGAACGCGTCCAGCAAACAACCAAACCCCTTGCCGTCGACCAATCGGCCAACCGCCCCGAGCACGGGCGAGCCTTCCAACGGCAGGCCCAGGCGAGCGCGCGCCTGCGCCCGGGATAGCGCGGCGGCACGAAACGCCACCGGGTCAAACGCACTGCGCAGCACCGTCACGGGCCGTTGCAGGAAACGCTCGATCGAGTGAGCCAAGGTTTGCGACACGGCCGCCAGGGTCAGTTGCGCCGCCGGAAACTGCGCAAACAGCTTCTGGTCCGCCCGGCGCATGCGTGTGACGCCATGAAACACAACCACGGCGCGCACATGTGGCAAGTGCTTGAGCACCGGCAACATCACCCGGGCCACGCCTACGCCGTCGAGTAAGACAACTTCAAGATCGTCCGGCAACGCCTTCTGGAAACGCGCGCGCATCCAGGGCATCAATAACTTCCAAAGATGCCTGCCCTTGAGTCGGGCGGAAGAGAGGTTCCACTCCACTGCCGGCTCACTCTCCTGTGAGCGACCTTGAAGCAACCAAGTAGTGATCGGTGCACGGCAAACCGCGTGGGAAAGTATCTGCTGGTGGACCTTCTGCACTGAGGCGAATGCAGAACCACCGGCCCACATGATATTGAGGATACTCATCGAAAAAATGACCTTTTGCGGCGTTGTGAAGGCTTGTCGTAGTTACTTAATGGATCAGCCAGCCTATACCGACACCCAGTACCAGCATGGCCGCCAGCTTGATCCGCTCTCGCCGCTTGCGCCGCGCCTTGGTCAAGCGCTCTTCCGCCGTCGCCACATGCAAACCGAAACCGGTATGCAAAACCGCATCGCCTTCCAGAGTCACGGCCGCCAGGTTCAGCTGCGCGTAACGCTTGGATAACCCCTTCTCTCCTCCGAACCCGGCATAGGGCGCGCACAAGCGATATTCCTTGATGCGTCGCAACCCGGGGTTCAGCGAAAACCCCTGCCACTCAGGCTTGTCGGACAGCAGGGGATAACACGGCACCCCGCCAATCACTTCACGCGGCCCCAAATGGATATAGGGGCTGTGCACCTGCAAGTCATAAACATAGTTGCGCAGCCACACCTGCAAAATATCGGGCCGCTGCTCCAGCACCGTCTTGGAGTCCTCGACAAAGCCCGGTCGATAAAACGCCCAGTCATCCTCGCAATGGAATATGTAGGGGGTCTTGACCGACTCGTAAGCCAGGTCGATGGACGCCAACTGCCCAAGTTTCGGGCGGTTGATCAGGAAAGTGCAATGACTGTGCCAGTGCTCCGGAACCGCATGGCGCACGGCGTCGTCGCCGGAGTCTTCGGTAATGAAGACTTCACGTATCGCCGCCGTATTGAACAGATCGAAGCTCTCGAGCGTGCGTTTCAACAAATCGAAGCGACCGCAACTGGTCACCACGAGCGTTATGTCGCTTTGATCGGAGAATTGCATTAACGCCTCGATAATATCATATAGCCATCATTTGTGGCCATTTGGCCCGTATCAAACGCCCAACTTCAGACGCAACCTTTCCAACACGTTCAAGGGAGCACGGGGCCGCAGCGGCGCCTCGAGGGCTTCGACAATGCGCTGGCCGATACGCGCAAAGCTGAACTGGCTGACTGCCAGCGCTTGCCCACTACGCGCGATATCTGCTGCCAGTTGCGGGTTGGACCGCAGCACGGCGAGTTTTTCCTGCAACTGCGGGATGTCCTTGTAGAACACCACATTGACCATGTCCTCGAACCCCAAGGCCGCGTTTTCCTCGGCCCCCTGATCGAACGCCAGCAATACACAGCCACACGCCATGGCTTCAAAGTTCTTGATCATGTACTCGCCCATGCCCACATCGGCGCTGACAAAAAAGCGAATCCGGTTGAGGGTCGCACAATATTCCTCACCGGATTTGGTGCGCGTCACCACCAAAGGTTCAACCCGTGCCAGCTCATCGAGCAATGCCTTGCGACCACTATAGGCCACGCTGTTGGTACTGCCGACAAACGCCAGTTCGATATCCCGCTCACGGTCCTGGGGCTGCAACAGGGACTGGTCATAGCCTTTGGGCACGAATACCGCATCAAAGCCTTCGGCGCGCAGGCGTTCGGTCACCATGAAGCCCGAGCTGATTACCCGCGCCCAGGGCAGCCGACGGTAATGGGCGCTGAACTTGCCGGTGTATTTGCAGGGAATGTAGTTCTGGTAAGCGTCGTGCTCGAGAATCACCAGGTTCGGCAGGGTGCGGATAAACCCGGCCTGGCGGATCTCTTGCTTAAAGCGCAGGAAAAACACAATGCGCTCGTAACGGGTCACGTCGACCTCGCGCCGGAAGTAACCGCGCAGGTTGCGCTGCTCATCGCTGCTCAACCAACGAATGTCACAGTCGCAGTGTTCGGCCACACCTTCGTACAAGCGATCCAGAATAGCGCGCTGTTCTTTCTGCACTAGAAACAAGACTTTCATTACATTCCCTTTCACCAATGCATTCACAAACGCCAGAACAACTCATGCCGTCGTACGGCCTTGCGGAAAAACTCGTTCTCACCATAAGGCGACCGCGCACGCCCCGCCAACATCCGCTGCAGCCAACGCCGTACACGCCGCTTGAACGGCGCCTCCGGTTGCAGGTCATGCATCATGCCCAGCGCCATGGCCTTGTCGCGCTGCTGCGCCAAGGTCAGGGGAAGGCAGCAGGGGATCAGCTCTTCAGTGGCGTCGAACAGCGGCGGCAATGCAATGCCGGCACCGGCGTCGCCCATGGGCCAGCGGTCGTTGTCATGCAGGTGATTGGCGTAGCCCAACACGGTGGTCGGCTGCCACTCCAGGCCCTGCAAGGCTTGCAGCACCGCTTGTTGCGCACAGACATGATCGGGGTGCGGGTCCAGCACCGGATGCGGCAACACGATCACTTCCGGGCGCGCCATCAACAGCACGTGGCGCAGATCGGCCAGCAAATTGTTCCAGGTGGGCAGGCCGTCGCTGTCCGACGGTAAGGGGAACGGATTGAACCGACGAAAAGGCCGAACGTCGGTCAGCTCTGCTTCACGGGAGGCGAACGGCAGGTCCGGCGCGGCCTGCATCGCTTGCAATTGCAGGCAGAAGTAGCCCAGTTGCACGCAATGGGCCTGCGGCACACCGGCCCAAAGCGGCACGGCGATGCTGTCCCAGGCGCGCAGGCGGCCCTTGATGCGCGAGGCCTCGACCGCATCCAGGCCCATCCGCTCATAATGCTCGGCTTCGATCTCCCCCGCCGTCAGAGTGACGATCCAGGGTTTTTCAGCCTGGCTGTACAGGCCGAAGGCGGCCAATTCGGCGTCGTCGGCATGCGGGGCGATGACCATCACCCGTTGTGCGCGGTAATCCGGATGGGACCAGGCCCACAGGCGGGGTGAGCCGAGCAATCGGCAATGCCGCCCGCGCAGACGCAACTCACCTGCCGCCAACATCGGCGCCAGACCGCTGAGGTTCAGGTACCGAACGCCGTTGACCCCGCGTTCGAAGGTTTGCCGGTCGTCTGCCAGTTCGACGCAAGGGTCGAGAAAACGCCCCAACCAGGTGCTCTTGACCTTGATCGCCAGCACCAGCGTCGCGCCTGCCTCCAGCGCCAACGGCTGATCGAGCAGCAAGCGGTCGCCATCAAGGCGCACACCTGCCAGCTCGGCCTCTGCCGAGAAACGGTATTGATAATCTTCGTTGGGCGCGTAGAACAGGTGATCGGCAAACCAGGCTTCATGGGCGACCCAGGCCAGCACCGCCAACAGCAACGGCAGCCACCAGGCGACCAGGATGCCGACCACCACCAGCAGCAACACGCCGACCATCAACGCCGTGCGCTTGTTGCGCCGGTGACGCTTGAGCAATTGCTGCTTGCGGGTCATACGCTGAATACCTGCACGGGGTTGCACCAACGGTCCTTGTATTCGCGGTCGGCGCGGCCAAAGGAGAAACGCAGTGGCTTGCCGGCTTCGCGTGCCTGCTCCCAGGCGCTCTGGGTGTTGATAAAACTCAACACACTGCCTGGGCTGAAGGCGCGGGTTTCGGGGTCAACCCCACCGTTGACGTACTCCACGCTGATCCACTGCGGCGACTCAACCCGGTACACCAACTGAATGGCGATGGGCGCGTCGTTGAGAAAAATCACCGAGCCGATCAACCATTCACGCATCAGTTCGATCACCTCGGCCATGCGCTCGGCGCCCGTGGCGGTGAAGCCCCAGCGACGCAGGAACAGGTCGCAGTAGATGGACGCCAACTCCACGCTGGAAAACTCACTGACAGGCCGCACCAGGCCGCCCGCTTCTTCCAGCAAGCGCAGTTCGCGGCGCTGGTTGTAGCGAAACTTTTTCGACAGTTCTTCGGGGGTACGCGCCATGGCCAACTGCTCGGCCTGAAGCTTCAGGCCGCTGAAACGGCCCTCGTTCAACGCCGACAGGTAGCGCGCACGCTGGCGCAGCGGCGCCTGCGCATCGGCGGCGGCCGGCAGGATCAGCTCGGCGTTGCCGAGGTCGAACAGGCCTTTCTTGCCGCTTCGCTTGAGCACATCCTTGGACAATGCCAAGTCGCGCCCCCAGGTGGCGATGCACGCCTTGAGTTCACCGGCCTGCTCCCAGGCCAGGTAACGCACCGGAATCTGCGCCAGGCCGGCCAGGCGCTCGATCACCTGCGGATGCGTCGCGACGCTGCCGCCAAAACGTTGCCAGGCCTCGCTGTAAGCCGGCGCATCGACGACGGACCAGCCGCGCTCGCGCCAGCCTTGGAATCGATTGAGCATCAAGCCCTCGCAGTCAGTTCAATGACAGGCGGCAATTGCCAGAAGGCAGCGCGTACCGCCTGATCCGAGAATCGTGCATGCAGGCGCTCCAGCATCAGCTCGGCACACTGGCGTCGCTGCTGCTGATCCATCGCGGCCAGGTGTCCCAGCCCTTGGGCCAGGTGCTCGGCGTCGCCCAAGGGAAACAGGATGCCCACGCCTTCGACCACTTCGCGCGCGCCGCCACAGGCGGTGGCGAGCAAGGGGACGCCGGCCGCCATCGCTTCAAGCAGCACCATGCCGAAGGGCTCGTGGTCGGAGCTCAATGCAAACACATCAAACGCGCGGAAATAGCGGCGCGCATCCGGCACCTGGCCAAGGAACAGCACCTTGTCGGCAATCCCCAGCTCGCGGGCCAGTGCCTTCAGGTCCTGCTCCAGGCGCCCGGTGCCGAGGATCGCCAACCGGCTTTCAGCCGGCAACTGCGCCACTGCCAGGGCAAATCCCTTGAGCAGCGTGGCCTGGTCCTTGTCCGGGTGCAGGCGGCCGACATTGCCGACCACCCATTCATCCGGTGACAACCCAAGGGCGTCGCGCGCTTCATCCCTGGAGACCTGCAGCGCTTGCAGGGCCTCGACGTCGATGCGGTTATACAAAGTCTGGATACGCGGCTGCGGCCATTTCGGCAGGCAGCGCCGGATGTCGTCACGTACGGCGTCGGACACCGCCAGCAAGCTCAGGCGCTTGTGGAAAATCGAGGCAAACAGCCGACGGCCGCGGCGCTGGTAGTCACCAAAGGCGTGATGCACGCCAATCACCTGCAACCGCGTGGCGAGCAGCGCAATGTAGATCGGCTTGGCCCGGTGCGCGATGCAGAAACTGAAATGGCGCGAGGCGGCAATCTTGCGCATCTCGGCGATGGCGCCCAGCTTGAGGCCACGAATGGCCTTCGAGCTGTACTCCATGAACAAGACTTCATCACTGGCGCAACCGGCCGCCACCTCAGGGTCGGCGACCCCGGTGAGGAACACCGTGGTCACCTTGTAGCCCGAGCCTGCGAACAGGCTGGCGTACTGCCGCGCACAATCGAGAAACGGACCGTCATAGCCGTGGCAGAACTGCAGGACGTGGCGGTCAGCCGAGCGCGTCATAAGGGTCCACGCCGTCTTTGACGACCAGGATGTCTTCCATGATCAGGTACTGCAGGTCGGAGCCGAAGAACATGTTCAACGCGTCGGTCGGCGAGCAGATCATCGCTTCGCCACGGCGGTTGAGCGAGGTGTTCAGGGACACGCCGTTGCCGGTGAGCACTTCGAGTTCTTTCATCATGTCGTAGTAGCGCGGGTTGTATTCGCGCTTGAGCACCTGGGCGCGGGAAGTGCCGTCTTCATGCACCACTTCCGGCACGCGGGTCTTCCACTCTTCAGACACTTCAAAGGTGAAGGTCATGAACGGCGCCGGGTGATCGACCTTGATCATCTGCGGGGCGACGGTGTCGAGCATCGACGGGCAGAAAGGCCTCCAGCGCTCACGGAACTTGATCTGGTGGTTGATGCGGTCCGCCACGCCGGTCGCGCTTGGGCAACCGATGATCGAACGACCGCCCAGGGCACGCGGGCCAAACTCCATGCGGCCCTGGAACCAGGCTACCGGGTTACCGTCGACCATGATTTTGGCGATGCGCTGGGGCATGTTTTCGATCTTGCGCCAGTTCGGCTTGCTCTCATGTCTGGCGCAGGCGGCGATCACGTCTTCGTTGCTGTAGGACGGGCCGAGGTAGACGTGCTCCATCTTCTCGACCGGCACCCCACGGGCGTGGGACACGTAGGCCGCCGCACCGACCGCAGTACCGGCATCGCCGGACGCCGGCTGCACGAACAGCTCCTTGACGTCGTCACGGGCAATGATCTTCTGGTTCAGCTTCACATTCAGCGCGCAACCGCCGGCGAAGGCCAGCTTGCCGGTGTCCTTGAGGATGTCGCCCAGGTAGTGGTCGATCATCTGCAGGGCCAACTTTTCGAACAGCGCCTGCATGCTGGCGGCGTAGTGGATGTATGGTTCGTCGGCGATGTCGCCTTCGCGCTTGGGCCCCAGCCACTCGATCAGTTTGGGCGAGAAGTAGAAACCCTTGCCCTTCTCTTTATAACGGCGCAAGCCGATCACGTTGGCGTAGTCGGTGTTGATCACCAACTCGCCGTTCTCGAAAGAGGCCAGGCGCGAGAAATCGTACTTGCTGGCATCGCCGTACGGCGCCATGCCCATGACCTTGAACTCGCCGTCAAGCATCTCGAAACCGAGGAACTCGGTGATCGCGCCATACAGGCCGCCGAGGGAATCCGGATCGTAGAATTCCTTGATCTTATGGATCTTGCCGTTTTCGCCGTAGCCGAAGAACGTGGTGGCGTACTCGCCTTTACCGTCGATGCCCAGGATCGCGGTTTTCTCCTGAAAGCCCGAGCAGTGGTAGGCACTGGAAGCGTGGGCCAGGTGGTGTTCAACCGGTTCGATCTTGATTTTCTTCGGATCGAAGCCCAGTTGCTCCAGGCACCAGACGATCTTGTTGCGATAACGTTTGTAGCGACGGTTGCCCATCAGGATCGCGTCGAGGGCGCGGTCCGGGGCGTACCAGTAACGCTTGGCGTAGTGCCAGCGCGCCTCGCCGAACAGGCTGATCGGCGCGAAAGGGATCGCGACCACGTCAACGTCGGAGGGCTTGATGCCGGCCTGTTCCAGGCAGAACTTCGCCGATTCGTAGGGCATGCGGTTCTTTGCATGTTTGTCGCGTACGAAGCGTTCTTCTTCGGCGGCCGCGATCAGCTTGCCGTCGATATACAAGGCTGCGGAAGGATCATGGCTAAGGGCGCCGGACAGGCCAAGAATCGTCAATGCCACAGGGGTCTAGCCTCTTTTAGTCTGCATGCAGGCGGGTTACGCCTGAAAAAAGTGTGCTTCCCGCCTGGGCAGGAAACAGCTAAAGGGCGGGATTATAGCTTAAAAGCAGGAGGAAGCTGCTAGCGGCAAGGGACTAGAGCAGCTCGATGCTGCCGTTGACGCTTTGCTGGTAGATCGTGTAGGGCAAGACGAGCGTGTCCAGAACACCGGAGATTGGAACATCGATAAACGCCCATGGAACGTCGTTCAACGATACCCCGCTGCCGGAATTCGGCGGCCCATGCAGTACGCAAAGGTCATAGGCCACTCCACTGTAAATACGCGGAACAGACTGGCAATAGGTTTTTTTCGCCTTGAGTGAGTGAACCGTGGCGCTATCCTCACGCAAGACGGTGGTCACAGTACCGCAGCCGCCCAGAGCCAGAACACCTCCCATCACGGCCAGCCACCTCAGCATTTTTTTGGCTTTCATCGTCATCTCTTCGCAAAACTGAAAACCTACCACCAAGCGCGACCGCTGGCAGACGCCCGCAGCCCAAAAAAGCGTAGGAAGGTTCTTATTCGGCAAAAGAAGGGATGAGCCGTTAAACTCGGTTTTTTTGCGTAGACGCTATCACTCGCGTAGCGCCTCAGAACCGGCTTCTTGATGAACACATCCGCACCCACTTGCCTTGCTCTGCTGCTGGGCCTGAGCAGCACCGCCCTGGCCGATGACGCGCCCTTGGTCCTCGACCCCAGCGTGGTCACAGGCTCGCGCAGCGCCAGCCCGACCTTCGACCTGCCCTACTCGGTCGACGGCATCAGCCGCGAGCAGATCAGTGAGGGTCAATTGGGCATCAACGCTTCCGAAGCCCTGGCCCGTGTACCCGGCCTGGTGGTGCAGAACCGCCAGAACTATGCTCAGGACCTGCAGATTTCTTCCCGTGGTTTCGGCGCCCGTTCGGCCTTCGGCGTGCGCGGCATCAAGCTGATCGCCGATGGCATTCCCGCCAGCACCCCGGACGGCCAAGGCCAGGCGGCCACTTTTAACCTCGACACCGCCGAGCGCATCGAAGTGCTGCGCGGCCCGGCCGCCACGCTGTATGGCAGCAATGCCGGCGGGGTAATCCAGATGTTCTCCCGCGATGGCGAAGGCCCGCCGCGCATCGGCGCCGAAACCCTGGTGGGCAGCGACGGTTTGAGCAAGCACCACGTGACCGCCGAGGGCGCAGCGCATGGCGCAGGCTTCGTGCTCGACGCCTCACGCATGGACACCAACGGCTACCGCGACCACAGCAGCGCGCGCCGCGACCAGACTTTCGCCAAGCTCAACGTCCAGCCGGATGACGACAGCAAGCTGGCGCTGATCTACAGCAGCCTGGAACAAAACGGCACGCAGGACCCGCTGGGGCAGACCTGGGCGGCGTACAAGGCCGACCCACGCTCGGTGAGTGCGAATGCGCTGACCTACAACACGCGCAAGAGCATCGATCATCAGCAAGTGGGGATGAATTACGAGCGCTACATCGGCGATGCGACGCTGCAGGTGAATGCGTATACGGGGCGCCGGAGCGTGATTCAGTACTTGTCGATACCCAAAGGCACGCCCGCTAACGAACGCGGCGGCGGCGTGGTGCAATTCGACCGCAAGTTCTACGGCGCCAGCGTGCGCTGGATGCAGCCCGTAGAAAGCGCGCCGGGCGAGTTGACGCTCATCACCGGCCTGGACTTCGACCAGAGCGAAGACAGTCGCCACGGCTACCAGAATTACAGCGGCAACACCCTTGGCGTAAAAGGCCAGCTACGTCGTGATGAAATTGACACCGCGCGCAGCCTCGACCCTTACATCCAAGCCAACTGGGCCTTGGACCGCTGGACGCTGCAAGCCGGCATTCGCCACAGCACCATGGAATTGGACGTGGACGACCAATTCCTCAGCAACGGCAATTCCAGCGGCAACAAGACCTATCAAAAAAACACCCCATCGATGAGCCTGATGTACGCCTTCACGCCGCAACTGCATGGTTATGTCAGCGCCGGCAAAGGCTTCGAAACACCGACCCAGGCCGAACTGGCCTATGCGCCGGGCAGTGTCGAGGGCTTCAACTTTGGCCTGAAACCCTCGCAGAGCACCCAGTACGAGGTGGGACTCAAGGCCCAGCTCGACAACACGCGAATCAACGCCGCGGTTTTCCAGATCACCACCGAGGATGAATTGGTGGTTTATCAATCCCTGGGCGGCCGCACCAGCTATCAAAACGCCGGCCGCACCCTGCGCCGCGGCTTCGAACTGGGCATCGAGAGCCAGCTCAGCGAACACTGGACCTCCAACCTCGCCTTCACCCGCCTGCAGGCCACCTACGACAGTGACTTTGTCAGCGGCGGCGCAACCACCGTCGACAAGGGCAACTACCTGCCCGGCGTGCCGCAAACCACAGTGTTCGCCGAACTGAACTGGAAACCCCGCGACTGGGTCAGCACCGCCATCGAAGGGATTTACCGGAGCAAGGTCTACGTCGAGGACACCAACAACCAGCACGCCGCACCGGCCTACAGCGTATTCAACTGGCGTGCGCGCTTCGAGCAGAACGTTGAACACTGGACCTTTCACCAAACCTTGCGCCTGGACAACCTGCTGGACCGCCAGTACGTCGGCTCGGTCATCGTCGGCGACGGCAACAACCGCTATTACGAAGCAGCGCCAGGGCGCTCGTGGTATGCAGGCGCAGGCGCGCAGTACACATTCTGATCAGCGTGCCTCGCACAAAACCTGATGCGGGCGGTCCAAAGGATTGATCAAACTTCCAGCCTGCAAGGAACGCACATGAAACACATCGCGGTTATCGCAGCCCTGGGCTTGCTCAGTGGTTGCGGCGTGCAAGGCATCAAGGGCGACGCCCCGTATAAAGACATGCTCAAGAAGCCGCTGATGGCCGACTCGATCATGCGCGATGGCGACGACCTCAGTTACCAGGTTCAGGTCACGCTGACCGACAATGCCGCCGTGCCGGATATCGCGCAAATACAAGCGTCCTGCACCACCCCGGGCGGGAGCCTGCTGTATATGGAGGCCCCCGGTGCCCCGCAGCCCGATGGCCAACCCACGCGCATTACCGTCATGCGCAACCTGACGCCGGCCGTGGTTGGCGAGCTGCAACAGAACGCCAGCTTTACCGACGCCTGCGCCCGCACGCCGCGCCCGGATTGGCGCCTCGTCAGCACTACGGGCACCCAACGCCAATTGTTGATCGACCGTGCCAGCCTCAAGAGCGTGGGCGACAAAGTGGAGTTCTGGGGCGCCTACGATGAGCCGCTTATCCTGATCAACAAACCCAAGAAGATGCCCTATGCCCAGACACGCATGCACTGGGAGGTGAGTTGCAGCCGCCAGACCTATCGCACCCTGGCCGCTTTCAGCCTGACCCCGAAAAATACGGTGACCTTCGGCAACGTAGTCGCCATTCCCGTAGACCAGCCCTTCAGCAGCGCCGAGGCGGATACACAGACCTTGCTCAAGGCCGCGTGCTCACCGACAACCGCGCAGTTGCCGGTCGCCGTTGCGCGTACCAAACTCCAGCAATCCCTGACACCCGCCCCTGTCCCGGCAGCGGTGACAGAGGCGATTGCCGCACTGAGAATGCCCGTGGCAGCCAAGCCTCTGCGTCATCTTATGGAGAAGCGCGACTTGGACTCTTCCAGCTTGCGCACTGACGTGTTCATTGAGCCTGCGGCTGGGAACGGCCCGCTTAAAATCCGCCGGGTCACCCAGTTTTCGAGCACCCGCATCACCACATTCCGAGGATTGTTCAGCCTGACTTTTCAAAGCGATTTCGAACTGCACGGGATGAAAGTTTCGGCCGCCAGCAATGTTGAGCAACTGAGCTTTACCGGCGACTGGAAGCAGATGCCGATCGGTGCAACGCTGGGGTTCAAACTCAAGGAGCTCAATCGCAACACCGCCGAAGAGGATCGCGTGCTGTCCCGCGATTCGACCTGCGTCGTGGCGCGCGAACTGCCGGCCAGCAACATCAACTCGGCGCTGAGTGGCAATGCGAAGGAGCTCAACTGCATAGCCACGGGTGATAACTACCAGGCCACCAGTACCGTCATGTACCTGCAGGACTACGGATATTTCTTTACCACCCAGGACGTCATCCAAGGCAAATACAAAACCCGTACGGCACTGGTCAACGCACAATAGCCTCGACTAATAGCGCCAGCAGGCGCCGACCGGCAAAGCTGAAGGTCAGCACACCGGTCGCCCACTCGACATTTGTAGTGAGCGGGCTCGCCCCGCGTTGGGCGGCGAAGCCGACCCAATCCAGGCGGCCTGATTCTATCTGGAGTTCGGCGGTGTCTTTATTGGGGCCGCTTCGCAGCCCAGCGCGGGGCGAGCCCGCTCACTACATAATGTGCAAGCCGGCAAAGCTCAGGCGATCTGTTTAGGCAGGCGCTGATCGATCAGTTGATACAACGCGCTGCTTTCAGGCCAGTTGCGCATGAACCGCGCCCGGTCCTTGGCAAACGCCGGGGCGAAGCTGGCGTCGGAGCTGTGCTGGCGCATGGCGTCGAGGTCGATCAGCGACCAGCGATCCTTGTCCCAGAACAGGTTATGCCCCTTGAAATCACCATGACTGATGCGTTCGCGGATCAGCTCGGCAAACAGATGGTCCAGGGCCAGCAGTTCGTCTTCCGGCGCATCACCCTTTTCAACATAGGGCGCAAAGCGCTCGATGATGTCCGGCCCGGTGATGAGTTCGGTTACCAGATAGGCGCGGCCGCGCAGCCAGCAAAAGCGCTTTTCCAGCACCGCCAGTGGCTTGGGCGTGGCGATGCCAAGAAACATCAGGCGATTGCCTTCGCGCCAGGAATGCCAGGCGCGGCTCGGGCGCCAGAAGCGTTTGAGCCAATGGGCGATCCCCTTGATGTTGTAGCGCTTGATCACCAATGAGCGCCCTGCCACTTCGGCCTTGGCCACCGTGGCGGCACCACCGGTCTTGAAGAGATGGCCCTGGCTGAGCAACGCGTCAGCCTGCTCAAGCACCGGCAGCATCGCGGCTTCTTCCTCGCGACGGATGGCACGCAGTGCAAACGGCCCGCGCAGCACACTGAACAGGGTGCATTCACGGCCGACCTTGTTGAGAAAATCCTTCAGGCGCCAGGCACTGACTTTGCGCACCTGCTTTTCCAACGCTTGCATCGGCAGGGCATGTTCGCCGTTGCCAAGCAGGTAATACACCAGCAGCTCCTCGTTGAACGGTTCGAGGTTCTTCGGCAACTGGGCGAAAAACACCCCTAGGTTTTCCAGCACGCGGTTGCGCGACAGTGGCTTGCCCGCCTCTTCCACACGAATTCCGGCGCCGTCGATCAAGTACAGCTTGCCGTCCTGACGCAGCAAGTTGTCCAGGTGCAGGTCTTCCTGCCACAGGCCTTTGGCGTGCATCCGGGCAATCGCGCCCAGCGCTTCGGCAAGCACCGCCGTTTGCTCATCGGCCAGCGGCGGCAGATTTTCGACGGCATGCCAGGCATCGGCCAGGCTTTCGGCGCCTTCGATAAATTCGAACAGCAGCCAGCCGCCCTCGCCCTCTTGCAAGCCATCGGCCAACAACAACGGCGTGGTCAGGCCTTGCTCGGCGAGCAGGCGCACACCGCTGAGCTCACGCTGAAACTGTCTCGCCGCCCTGCTGCCCACCAGCAACTTGGCCAGCACCGGACGCCCGCGCCATACCGCAGCGCCTACGTAGCGCTCGCCCGGCAGTACGCGCAGCAGGCTCAGCAGTTGCAATTGACCTGGGCCCGCCGCATCGGCCAGCTCAAGGGTCAGGGGCAGATCCGGAGTGCGACCGGCGGTTTTCAGCTCAGACAAACGCATCAGCGGTTTTCCTTGTGGCTACGACGGGTATTCAGGCGCTGGAACCACATATCGACCAGCGTACCGTCCGCCGGCTGCTGCAGATACGCCGCCAACAGCTGGCGTACCTGCACGTCGGACCATTGGGGCGCGCGACGCAGCAACGGCTCCAGATCCTTGACCCGGTCCCGCCAGCCGAACAGCAGCGGGCGGGTTTTTTCCAGGTCGATCAACTGCGCGGCATAACCGTCGCCGGTCGCCTGCAGGAAAATATGCTTGGGGTAAAAACAGCCATGCACCTGGCCGACGCTGTGCAACCGACGGGCAAGTTGACCGCAGGCCAGCAGGATCGCACGGTGCTGGGCATCGCTCAGCGCAGGCCATTGTTCCAGCAGCGAATCCAGGTCGTTCCAGCCGTCCAGCGCGCGCGTGAGCAGCATCGCGCGGTGTTCACCCGCGACTTTGCGCTCGCCGTAGAACACCGCTTGCAACGCCGGGACACCGAGCTTGCGATAGCGGCTGATGTTACGAAATTCGCGGGAGAAACTCGGCTCGCCAAAAGGCCGGTGCAGGCTGCGCGTCAGGTAATTGCTCTGGCGCTTGAGGTAGTAACCGTGGCCGTCGAGCTCCAGGCGAAACACACTGCTCCAGCCGCCGCGACTGGTATTGGGCTCGTCGACCGCATCCAGTTGCCTGGCCCACAGGGCGTCGAACGTCGCCAGACCGTTGCGCTCCAGCAGCGCACGGTCTTCAGACGCCAGGAAATCATCACTCATTCACGTCCCTCGAAAAACTTCACCACATGGCGAATACGCTGTTTGTCCGCTGCACTGAGGTGCCGGCGCTGACGGTACTGCATGTAGAAACGCAGGCGCTGGGTGGCGGACAAGTGATACTTGGCCACCTTGTCCAGGCAAGCCAGGTCTTTGGTGATGCGGTACTTGAGCCAGAAACCGCGCCAGAAATCGCCATTGGGGCAATCGATCAGGTACAGCGTCGCCTGATCATCGATGAGCAGGTTGCGCCACTTCAAGTCATTATGGGTAAAGCGATGATCGTGCATCGTGCGCGTGTATTCGGCGAGCTGGCGGCTCACCGCATTGACCCACTTGGGGTCACGCAGGCGTGCATCGTGACGCTCGGCCAGCACCGAAAGGTCTTCTGTCCTGGGCAACTCGCGGGTGATCATCGCGCCACGGTCGTAGGCCAGGCCCTTGCGTTCCAGGCCCCAGGCAACCACGTCGGCCGTGGGAATGCCCCACTTGGCGAACCGCTTGAGGTTCTGCCATTCGGACTTCACCCGCGGCTTGCCCAGGTAACGCCGCAAGCCCTTGCCGGCGCCGACGTAGCGCTTGACGTAGTAATTGACCCCGCCGCGCTCCACTCGGATCACTTCCGACAGCGGGTCGCGGGTCAGCCGCTCGCCTTGCAGGGCGAAGACCGCCTCGAGACTGCCAAAATCATCCGCCAGGTTCGCGTACGCAGGTTCCAGGTTCCAACCCGCCATCAGATCGCATCCCCGTAGCGTTGCTTGCGCGCGTAGAGCTTGTCGGCCTTGCGCTGCATCAGGCTCAACGACGCCGACTGCTCAGCCAGGATCTGGCGCAGTGGCTGGCGGAAGTAGCCCTTGAGAAAACGTAGCTTGTCGCGACGGGTCAGGCCGATATCCAGCGCCGAGTAATACAGCGCCGAGAGATCCTTGTCGCGCCAGCGCAGCGGCAAATGCGCACGCAATTGGGCACGGTGCAGGTCGATCACCGACAGCTTGATGTCGCTGGCGTCGATGGGCTTGGCGGTATCCAGCAGGAAGTGGCACAGGTAGCAATCGCGGTGGTTCACGCCACCTCGGTGCATGTCGCCGACCATGCGCGCCAACTCGGCCGTGAGGGCGTGGCGCAGCGCGGGCGCAGGCGGTTCGGCCACCCAGTTGACGGTCAGGTCTTCCAGGCTGATGGTCGGCGCCAGCTCTTCGGTGATGATGAACGAATGCTGGTCCGCCGGGTTGCTGCCCTTCTCGCCGAAGGCCACGCCGGTCATGGTGGGCACGCCCAGTTCCTGCAAGCGGTGGATGGCATCCCATTCGAGGCCGGCGCCCAGCACCGGCAGCTTGGCGGTGATCAGGTTCTTGAAAATTTCCGCCCAACCGATGCCGCGGTGGATCTTCACGAAATACGGACGACCAGCGACCTCGGTGCGCAACGTGCGACGTGCCGCCAGTTCGCGGAATACCTGGCCTTGCAGTTTCTCGACTTCGGCAAAGGCATCAAGCCCGGCCCATAACGTCTTGAACGGTTCGGCAAGAATCAACTTCATCGTTTTGGCTCCGCCAGAATCACATCCGCCGCGTGCTGCGGCATGCTGTAGAGGTCGGCCGTCTCGGCGAAGGCCAACCCATTGCGGCTCCAGGCCGCGCGCTGTGCAGTGTCGGTGAGCATATTCGCCAGGTACTCGTTGAGCTGCGTTTGTTCGAACGGCTCATCCAGCACCAGGCCACTGTCGGCCTCGGCGATGTAATGGGCATAACCACACACGGCCGAGACCAGCACCGGTAACCCGGCCACCAAGGCTTCGAGCAATACGGTGCCAGTGTTTTCGTTATACGCCGGGTGGATCAACAGGTCGGCGCCCAACAGGAAACGCGGGATATCGCTGCGCCCCTTGAGGAACTGCACGTTATCCCCCAGGCCCAGCGTGGCGCTTTGCAATTGGAATACCTTGGGGTCGTCCTGGCCGATTACAAACAAGCGCGTGCGTTTCTTGAGTTCAGCCGGCAATGCCGCCACGGCTTTGAGGCTGCGGTCGACGCCTTTGGTCTTGAAGCCGGAGCCGATTTGCACCAGTAGCAGGTCGTCATCGCCGAGGTTGAATTCCTTGCGGAAACCCTGGCGAATCTCGGCCGCATTTGGCGGCGCGCGACGGTCCTGGGCAATGCCCGGCGGCAGCAGGTGAAAGCGTTGCAGCGGTGTGTCGTAGTGCTTGATGAACAGCGGCTGCTGCACTTCGGAAATCATCAGGATTTCGGTCTTGGCGTCCTTGGCGAAAACCGCGCGCTCGTACTCGGCAAAGTGGCGATAGCGGCCAAAGCTTTTGTACAGCGAGTGCCGCAGGTTTTGCGCCTTGTCTTCAAAACAGCCGTCGGCGGCGTAATACACGTCCAGGCCGGGCATTTTGTTGAATCCGATCAGGCGGTCCACCGGGCGCTTGGCAAGGTCAGCCTCCATCCAGGCGCTGAGTTTCTCGTTGCGCCGGTGGTTGAAGAACGCCTTGACCGGCGCCACCAGCACTTCGAAACCGGGCGGGATGTCGCCTTCCCAGATCAGCGTATAGACACGAATCCGATGACCGCGCTGCTGGCATTCCAGGGCGATGCGCATGAAGTCACGCTGCAGACCACCGAAGGGGAAGTATTTGTACAACACGAAAGCCAGTTGCATCAGTGCAGCTCCTCAGCCAGTAACAACGTGCTCAGTCGGCTTGCCACACGCTCAGGGTTCAGGCGCGTGAAGCACAGGGGCGACTCGCGCTTGACGTCGAACCGACGCAGGTCGTCGGCCGTCGGTTGATAGGTACAGTGTTTCTGCAGGCATGGCGCGCAGGGCCAGTCGCTGGCCAGGTGGATCTGGCCCTTGCCGTAGGCACCGGTGAGTCCGGGGTTGGTCGGGCCGAACAGCGAAATGGTCGGCACATCCAGCGCCGCGGCCAGGTGACCAAGCCCGGTGTCCACCGCCACGCAAGCGCGGGCGCCGGCCAGTACACGGGCGACACCGGCCAGGTTCAGCTTGGGCAGCACTTCGGCGTGTGGCAGGCCTAGGGCCAGGCGTTCGGCGCGGGCTTTTTCGTCGGCATTGCCCCATGGCAATTTCACCTCCACGCCCAGGCGCCCCATGCGTTCGGCCAGCTCGCGCCAGTAGGCTTCGGGCCAATGCTTGGTGTCCCAGGTGGTGCCGTGCAGCAGCAGCACGAAAGGTTTCTTCGGTGGCAGGCCGAGCAGCTTCTCGACGCTCAGGCCGTAGTCGCCCAGGCCTTTGGGCAAGTCATAACCCAGCGCCACGGCGAACAGTTGGCGCAAGCGCTCCACCGCATGCTGCCCGCGCGCCACGGCCAGGCGCCGCGAGTAGAAACGCGCGGCGATCGGTTCACGCGCCGAGCTTTTGTCAAAACCGGCGATGGGGGCACGCACATAGCGGGTCAGCCAGGCGCTTTTCAGCAGGCCCTGGGCATCGATCACCAAGTCATATTTGGTCGACTGGATGCGCTGCTTGAAGCGTCGCCACTCGCCGCTCTTGAGGGTTTGCCAAAGGTTTTTGCGCCAGCGCCGGATCGCCACCGGGATCACCTTGTCCACCGCCGGGTGCCAGGTGGGGATTTCGGCGAAGCCCTCTTCCACCACCCAGTCGAATTGAATGCCGGGGATCGCCCGCGCCGCATCGGTCAGTGCCGGCAAGGCATGGATCACGTCGCCCAGGGATGAGGTCTTGATTACCAGGACGCGCAAACTAACGAACCTCGACCACGGAGCCTTGCAACCGCTGCAAGGCTTCGTTCACCGGCTGCGGCAGCAACTGGCGCATGCAGTTGTAGTGACCGAACCGGCAGGTGCGATCGAAACACGGGCTGCAGTCCAGGCCCAGGCGCACCACTTCGACCTGGTCGGCCAATGGCGGCGTGAACCCAGGCGACGTCGAGCCGTACACCGCCACCAATGGGCGGTTCAGGGCAGCGGCGACGTGCATCAGGCCGGAGTCGTTGGAGACCACCGAATCGGCACAGGACAGCAGGTCGATGGCCTCGGCAAGCGACGTATCGCCGCTGAGGTTGACCGCTTCTTCGCGCAGGCCGGGAATCAGGCGCTGACGAATATCTTCACCCACCGGATGGTCCTTCTTCGAACCAAACAACCACACCTGCCAGCCTTCGCGGATCCTGGCCTCGGCCACCTGGGCATAGTGCTCCGCCGGCCAACGCTTGGACTCGCCGAACTCAGCCCCCGGGCACAGCGCCAGGACCGGGCGGTCGAGCGCCAGGCCAAACTTGGCCAGCGCGGCGTCGCGGCTGACCGGGTCGATCCGCAGGCTCGGGCGTGGATATGGCTTGGGCAGCTCGGCGCCCGGCTCATAGGCCAGGGCCATGAAACGCTCGATCATCAGCGGATAGCGGGCCTTGTCCAGGGTGCGCACGTCATTGAGCAGCACGTAGCGGAACTCGCCACGCCAGCCGGTGCGCTTGGGGATGCCGGCAAAATACGGCACCAGCGCTGACTTGAGCGAGTTGGGCAACAGGATCGCCTGGTCGTACTGGCCGGCCAGGGATTTGCCGATGCGCCGGCGGGTCGCCAGCTCGAGGGCACCGTGGCCGAGCGGGAAGCTCAAGGCCTGGCGAACTTCGGGCATGCGTTCAAGGATCGGTCGGCTCCACTCGGGGGCAAGCACGTCGATCTGGCAGTCTGGGTGGCGCATGCGCAGGCACTGAAACAGTGTTTGCGCCATTACCATGTCACCGACCCAACTGGGCCCAACGATCAGAATATTCATGTAGTTTCCACAAACGATGCGGGGAGGCTTATGCCTCCCCGCCTCGATGATTACTGTAGGAGCGGGCTTATTTGAATACCGGCTATGTGGGAGCAGGCTTGTGAGGGAGCTGGCTTGCCTGCGATGGCATCACCTCGGTACGACTGAATGCCGAGGCGTCTGCATCGCGGGCAAGCCCAGCTCCCACACAAGCCCACTTCCCTTGCAATCAAGTTTCAGCTTAAACCCAGTTCCTTCCAGATTCGCATCACCTGCCGCCGCTCGTCGGCAAACTGATCCCCCGTCACCGTACCGGCCTCGTTCTGCAGGGCCTGGCGGTGCGCGGCGGATCGATAGGCCTTGTACACCTCGCGCAGCAGATGGGCATCGGCGGCGGGCATCAACCCCACCTGCTCCAGGCCTTCAAGAATGCGGATATTGTCGGTGTAGCGCAGCAACGATGGATGTTGTGCAGACCACGCCAAAGCTGCGTATTGCACCATAAATTCAATATCGACGATACCTCCGGCGTCCTGCTTGAGGTCGAACGCCGCCGTGGCTTCGAAGGCATTGGCGCCGGTACCGGCCGCCGTGCCCTTGGTACCCAGGTTGTCACGCATCTTGGCGCGCATCTCGCTGACCTCCTGGCGCAGCTTCGCCAGGTCCCGTTCCTGCCCCAGCACGTTGGCGCGCACTTGCTCGAACGCCTGGCCCACATCCTGGCTGCCCACCAGCACCCGGGCGCGAACCAAGGCCTGATGTTCCCAGGTCCAGGCTTCATTTTTTTGATAGCGGTCAAACGCCCCGAGCGAACTGACCAGCAGCCCGGAGGCGCCGGAAGGCCGCAGGCGCATGTCGACTTCGTACAGCTGGCCGGAGTTGGTCTGGGTGGTCAGCAGGTGGATGATGCGCTGGCCCAGGCGCGTGAAGAACTGCGCGCCATCGATCGGCTTGGCGCCGTCGGTTTCGGCCTGCGGGTCGCCGTCGTGGATAAATACCAGGTCCAGGTCCGAACCATGCCCCAGTTCGATCCCGCCGACTTTCCCGTAGCCGACAATGATGAACCCGGGATCGCACAGGGTGCCGTCCAGGCGTTGTGGCGAGCCATGCCGCGCTACGGTCTGGCGCCAGGCCAGGGCCAGCACCTGTTCGAGAATGGCTTCGGCGAGCCAGGTGAGATAGTCGCTGACTTTCATCAGCGGCAGGCTGCCGGCGATTTCCGAAGCCGCCACGCGCAGGCGGTGGGCCAGCTTGAAATGACGCAAGGCTTCCATCTGCTGCTCAAGGTCGTCCTCGGGAATGCGCGTCAGGCGCTCGCGTAGCTCGGCCGCCAGCTCAGGCGCCAAGGGTGGCTTGAACAGGCGGCCTTCGTTGAGCAGTTCGTCGAGCAACAGTGGAAAGCGCGTGATCTGCTCGGCGATCCACGGGCTGGCAGCGCACAGGGTCAACAGCCGGCGCAGGGCGTCGGGGTTTTCCGTGAGCAGTACCAGGTAGGCGGACCGTCGGGCGACGGCTTCAACCAGCGGCAACACGCGCTCCAGCACCAGGTCGGGGTTGGCGTGTTCGACCGCCTGGGCGAGCAGACGCGGGATAAACGCGTCCAGGCGTTCGCGGCCCAGGCGCTGCATGGCACGCAGTTGCGGGCTGTTGCGCAGGCCGGCCAACGCCTTGAGGGCCTTGGTTGCGTCGGTGAAACCCCCTTCGGCCAGTTGGCGGCAGGCCGCCTCGTCATCCTGGGATTCTTCCCACAGCGGTAACCATTCACCGCCTACGACCAATTCGCTTTCTTCGCCTTCTTCTTCATCCGGATCGGCGATCACCTGGCGGAAGTGCCAATCCACCCGGCCGCGCCAGTGCATCAGGCGCTCATGGAACGCGGCCCAGTCGGCAAAACCGAGCATAAAGGCAATGCGCGCCTGGTCTTCCGGGCTGTCCGGGAGCATTTGCGTCTGGCGGTCGGCAATCGCCTGGATCGCGTGTTCGGTGTAGCGCAGGAATTCATAACCATTGCGCAGTTCGGCAATCACCGCCGGCGGCAGGTAGCCCTGGCCTTCCAGGGTGCCGAGCACCTTGAGCAGCGGCCGCTGCTGCAGGCTCAGGTCGCGGCCGCCGTGGATCAGCTGGAATGCCTGGGCGATAAATTCCACTTCGCGGATGCCGCCCGAACCCAGCTTGATATTGTCGGCCATGCCCTTGCGCCGCACTTCCTGCTGGATCAACTGCTTCATGGTGCGCAGCGCTTCAATGGCGGAGAAGTCCAGGTAGCGGCGGTAGACGAACGGTCGCAGCATGTCGAGCAACTGCGCGCCCGCCACCTGGTCGCCCGCCACCACCCGCGCCTTGATCATGGCGTAGCGTTCCCAGTCACGGCCCTGGTCCTGGTAATACTGCTCCAGCGCGTTGAAGCTGAGCACCAGCGCACCGGCCGAACCGTAGGGGCGCAGGCGCATGTCGACGCGGAACACGAAGCCGTCGACGGTCATCGGGTCAAGAGCCTTGATCAGTTTTTGACCAAGGCGGATAAAAAACTCCTGGTTGTCCAGGGACCGTTTCACGCCGACCGTCTCGCCGCCTTCGGGGTAGGCGAAGATCAGGTCGATATCCGACGACAGGTTCAGCTCCACCGCACCGAGCTTGCCCATGCCGAGGATCACCATGTGCTGCGGCTCGCCGCTGCGCCGGCCGGTAGGCGTGCCGAACTGCGCGCAGTGGCGCTGGTACAGCCACTGGTAGGCCTGGTCGATGCTGGCGTCGGCCATGTCGGACAGATCGCGGCAGGTTTGCACCAGGTCCGCCTGGCGGGTCAGGTCGCGCCAGATAATGCGCACTTGCTGGCGGGTACGCTGGCGACGCAGCGCACGGCCCAGCTCGTCTTCTGTTTCGGCTTGTTGCACGGCGCCAGCCAGCTGCCCGCACAGCTCACCGGGCGCGAAACCCCGGTCCAGCTCGCCCGAGGCCACCAGCTCAAGCAACATCAAAGGGTCACGAAGGCTCTGTTCAATGACGAAATCACTGGCGGCGCACACACGGGCAAAGTCGGCCCACCGTTGCGACGTCCACGCAGAAAGTCCATGATCGTCTTCCAGCGCGGCCACGGCGTCACGAAATGACTGCTCGGCCCGCTGGGCTTTTGGCAAGAGAATGGCTGGCAATTCGGCCAATGTTGGCAGGCTCATGGTCTATCCTTGATCGGCGCGTAAATGGCTTGTTGCCGTGGACGTGATACCGACGCTACATGCAGGACTGTCGAACAAAGGTTATAAATAGCTGAAAAATCAAAGTTGTTGGCAGGGAACATTAAACATCT
Organism: Pseudomonas sp. SWRI18; assembly: GCF_014268345.1. Lineage (NCBI taxonomy): Bacteria > Pseudomonadati > Pseudomonadota > Gammaproteobacteria > Pseudomonadales > Pseudomonadaceae > Pseudomonas > Pseudomonas sp. SWRI18. The sequence continues at coordinate 398,027 of NZ_JACCQQ010000002.1, read as the reverse complement.
ACCTTTTCTTGTTCGCAAAAGATCAACAATAACGATTATGCTCACCAGCCAGACCGAGCCATACGCTCAGTCTTGTGTAGTTTTACTACTCGTATATACATTCGAAAGGCTGAAATGGCCGACGATTTGTAGTAAAACTACAGGACGCCGAAGCAACCTTCGGCCATCCAAGAATTTATGTCGTCTGCCCACAAGGCCAGTCGCAAACTTCAGGCAACCGATTCTGGTAGCCTTTCCGCCCTGGAGCAAGCCATGCAAGACCTCGATCCCGTCGAAACCCAGGAATGGCTGGACGCCCTGGAATCGGTTCTCGACAAAGAAGGCGAAGACCGTGCTCACTACCTGATGACCCGTATGGGCGAACTCGCGACCCGCAGCGGCTCGCAACTGCCCTACGCCATCACTACGCCATACCGCAACACCATCCCCGTTACCCACGAAGCACGCATGCCTGGCGACCTGTTCATGGAACGCCGCATTCGCTCGCTGGTACGTTGGAACGCCATGGCGATGGTAATGCGCACGAACTTGAAAGATTCTGACCTGGGCGGTCACATCTCCAGCTTCGCTTCCAGCGCAACCCTGTATGACATCGGCTTCAACTACTTCTTCCAGGCCCCGACCGACGAACACGGCGGCGACCTGATCTACTTCCAGGGCCACACCTCGCCAGGCGTCTACGCCCGTGCGTTCATGGAAGGCCGTATCACCGAAGAGCAAATGAACAACTTCCGCCAGGAAGTCGACGGTCAGGGCCTCTCGTCCTACCCGCACCCTTGGCTGATGCCTGATTTCTGGCAGTTCCCGACCGTTTCCATGGGTCTGGGCCCTATTCAAGCGATCTACCAGGCACGCTTCATGAAGTACCTGGAAGCCCGCGGCTTCATCCCTGAAGGCAAGCAGAAAGTCTGGTGTTTCCTGGGCGACGGCGAGTGTGACGAGCCGGAATCCCTGGGCGCCATCTCCCTGGCCGGCCGCGAGAAGCTGGACAACCTGATCTTCGTCATCAACTGCAACCTGCAACGCCTCGACGGCCCGGTTCGCGGCAACGGCAAGATCATCCAGGAACTCGAAGGCGTGTTCCGCGGCGCTCACTGGAACGTGACCAAGGTCATCTGGGGCCGCTTCTGGGACCCACTGCTGGCCAAGGACGTCGACGGTATCCTGCAACGTCGCATGGACGCAGTCATCGACGGCGAGTACCAGAACTACAAAGCCAAAGACGGCGCGTTCGTTCGCGAGCACTTCTTCAACACGCCTGAACTCAAGGCGATGGTTGCGGACCTGTCCGACGACGAGATCTGGAAGCTCAACCGTGGCGGCCACGACCCGTACAAGGTCTACGCGGCGTACCACGAAGCGGTCAACCACAAGGAACAACCGACCGTTATCCTGGCCAAGACCATCAAGGGTTATGGCACCGGTGCCGGCGAAGCGAAAAACACCGCGCACAACACCAAGAAAGTCGATGTCGACAGCCTGAAGTTGTTCCGCGACCGCTTCGACATCCCGGTCAAGGACGAAGAGCTTGAGAACCTGCCGTTCTTCAAGCCGGAGCCGAACAGCGCCGAAGCCCGCTACCTCAGCGAGCGTCGCACCGCACTGGGCGGTTTCGTGCCGCAGCGCCGCGCCAAGAGCGTCAGCATCCCGACCCCGCCACTCGATACCCTCAAGGCTATCCTGGACGGCTCGGGCGACCGTGAAATCTCCACCACCATGGCCTTCGTGCGGATCCTCGCGCAGCTGGTCAAGGACAAGGAAATCGGTTCGCGCATCGTACCGATCATCCCGGACGAAGCCCGTACCTTCGGTATGGAAGGCATGTTCCGTCAGCTGGGCATCTACTCCTCCGTCGGCCAGCTCTACGAGCCAGTCGATAAAGACCAGGTGATGTTCTACAAGGAAGACAAGAAGGGCCAGATCCTCGAAGAAGGCATCAACGAAGCGGGCGCCATGAGCTCCTTCATCGCTGCCGGTACGTCGTACTCCAGCCACAACCAGCCGATGCTGCCGTTCTACATCTTCTACTCGATGTTCGGCTTCCAGCGCATTGGCGACCTGGCATGGGCCGCCGGCGACAGCCGTACCCGTGGTTTCCTGATCGGCGGTACCGCCGGGCGCACCACGCTGAACGGCGAAGGCCTGCAACACGAAGACGGTCACAGCCACATCCTGGCTGCCACCATCCCGAACTGCCGCACCTTTGATCCAACCTACGGCTACGAGCTGGCGGTGATCATCCAGGACGGCATGAAGAAGATGACCGAAGAGCAGCAGGACGTTTTCTACTACATCACCGTGATGAACGAGTCCTACCAGCAGCCAGCCATGCCGGCCGGCGTGGAAGAAGGCATCATCAAGGGCATGTACCTGCTCGAAGAAGACACCAAGGAAGCGGCGCACCACGTACAGCTGATGGGCTCCGGCACCATCCTGCGCGAAGTGCGTGAAGCGGCGAAGATCCTGCGTGACGAGTTCAACGTCGGCGCCGACGTGTGGAGCGTCACCAGCTTCAACGAACTGCGCCGCGACGGCCTGGCCGTAGAGCGCAACAACCGCCTGCACCCAGGCCAGAAGCCACAACTGAGCTATGTCGAAGAGTGCCTGAACGGCCGTAAAGGTCCGGTCATTGCCTCCACCGACTACATGAAGCTGTTTGCTGAACAAATTCGCCAGTGGGTCCCGTCCAAGGAATTCAAAGTCCTGGGCACCGACGGTTTCGGTCGCAGTGACAGCCGCAAGAAGCTGCGTCACTTCTTCGAAGTCGACCGTCACTTCGTGGTGTTGGCAGCCCTGGAAGCCTTGGCTGACCGTGGTGAGATCGAACCCAAGGTGGTGGCCGATGCCATCGTCAAGTTCGGGATCAACCCGGAAAAACGCAACCCACTGGACTGCTGAGGAGACTTTTTGTGAGCGAACTCATTCGCGTACCTGACATCGGCAGCGGTGAAGGTGAAGTAATCGAGCTGTTTGTGAAGGTCGGCGACACCGTCGAAGCCGACCAGAGCATCCTGACCCTTGAGTCGGACAAGGCGAGCATGGAAATTCCTGCTCCCAAGGCCGGCGTGGTCAAGAGCCTGAAAGTAAAGCTGGGCGACCGTCTGAAAGAAGGCGACGAACTACTTGAGCTGGAAATCGAAGGTGCCGCGGATGCGGCGCCTGCCGCAGCCGCACCTGCCGCCGAGGCAACTGCGCCTGCCGCTGAAAAGCCTGCCGCTGCTGCCGAGGCTGCTCCAGCCCCGGCTGCCGCACCTGCCACCGCCACGGTCCAGGACATTCACGTCCCGGACATCGGCTCGTCGGGCAAGGCCAAGATCATCGAGTTGCTGGTCAAGGTCGGCGACACCGTCGAAGCCGACCAGTCGCTGATTACCCTGGAGTCCGACAAGGCTTCCATGGAAATCCCATCGCCGGCTGCCGGCGTGGTGGAGAGCATCGCGGTCAAGCTGGAAGACGAAGTCGGCACCGGTGACTTCATCCTCAAGCTGAAAGTACAAGGCGCTGCACCGGCCGCTGCGCCAGCTCCGACTGCTGCCCCTGCCGCCAAGGCTGAAGCTGCTCCGGCCGCTGCCGCCCCTGCACCTGTTGCTGCGAAAACCGAGGCCGCACCGGCCCCGGCGGCTGCCGCGCCAGCGCCAAGCGGTGCCAAGGTTCACGCAGGCCCGGCCGTACGCCAGCTGGCCCGAGAATTTGGTGTCGAGCTCAACGCTGTGTCGGCCACCGGCCCGCACGGTCGGGTGCTGAAGGAAGACGTGCAGGTCTACGTCAAAGCCATGATGCAGAAGGCCAAGGAAGCACCGGCTGGCGGCGCGGCTACCGGTGGTTCGGGCATTCCGCCGATCCCGGTCGTCGACTTCAGCCGCTTCGGCGAAACCGAAGAAGTGCCGATGACCCGCCTGATGCAAATCGGCGCGTCGAGCCTGCACCGCAGCTGGCTGAACATTCCGCACGTGACCCAGTTCGACCAGGCCGACATTACCGACCTGGAAGCTTTCCGCGTTGCGCAGAAAGCCGTGGCCGAGAAGGCCGGCGTGAAACTGACCGTGCTGCCACTGCTGCTCAAGGCCTGTGCGCACCTGCTCAAGGAACTGCCGGACTTCAACAGTTCGCTGGCGCCGAGCGGCAAGGCGATCATCCGCAAGAAATACGTACACATCGGCTTTGCCGTCGACACTCCGGATGGCCTGCTGGTACCGGTCATCAAGAACGTCGACCAGAAAAGCCTGCTGCAACTTGCTGCCGAAGCGGCTGCATTGGCTGCCAAGGCCCGTGACAAGAAGCTCACCGCGGACGATATGCAAGGTGCGTGCTTCACCATCTCCAGCCTCGGCCACATTGGCGGCACTGGCTTTACGCCAATCGTCAACGCGCCGGAAGTGGCGATCCTGGGCGTATCCAAGGCAACCATCCAGCCTGTGTGGGACGGTAAAGCGTTCCAACCGAAGCTGATGCTGCCGCTGTCGTTGTCCTACGATCACCGTGTGATCAACGGTGCCGCTGCCGCTCGCTTCACACAGCGTCTGAGCCAGCTGCTGAACGACATCCGCACCATCCTGCTGTAAGCACCAACAGGCCTCCTTTTGACCGGGGAGGCCTGGTTGCACCGATTTCCGAGCGCCACGCTCGTACCTCAACCCGGCCACTTGGCCGGGCTTTTTTTTGCCGGTTTTCGGGCACAAAGCTGGACATACAAGACAGGTTTGTACACCTTCCACCTCTCGACTGTAGAAATTCCTTTCGCGGCCGATACACCCCTTATAGCACTTAGCCTTCATCCTCTCTTGTCAGCCCGCGCCGCATGATGCAACCTTGCCGCAGGCAACAGAAAAGAGGGCGTGAGCCCGGCGCCGTGCGCGTAATTTCAAGTGAGTCCGTCCCATGAAAAGCCAACCCGATGTCGCCCGAATGGCGGCCGAGGTAGTGACGCAGTTACCGGTGCCTTCGCGCCTCGGTATGCTGCGTTTCGAGCGGCTTAATGAGGCAAGCTGGGCCCTCCTCTACCTCGACCCCAATTGCGAGCGCCAATTCGGCCTGCCGGCAGTCGAACTGTGCGCCCTGCTAGGTACGCCCTACGCCAGCCTGATGGAACCCCAAGCGCGTTATCAACTGCACGACACCATCCAGCAGCAACTGGCCCTGAGCCCCCATTACCTGGTGCGCTACACGTTGCACACCAACGACGGCCCGCTGAGCCTGCTGGAAATGGGCGAAGCCTACAAACAGCACAATCGCCACCTGCTGCGCGGCTACCTGATGGTGGTCGATGGCCTGTTCAGCGAAATTCCCGCGGCCGCGCCCACGCAAGACCTGGAAAACCAGAACAGCCGCCTGCAAATCGCCCTGGAACTCAACCAGCGCGCACAGCAGGAACAATTGCAGCACCTGGAGCGCGTGCGCGCCCAGCAGGAGTTGATCCTGCTGCTGGCCCGCCAGCGCTACACCATCAACAATTCGCTGCAGGAAGCCGCCGAGCTGATCACCCGCAGCGCCTGCGATGTCTACCAGATCGATTGCGCGAGCATCTGGAACCTTGAGGGTCAGCGCCTGGTGCCGATCTCGGCCTATCACCGTGACGATCAGCAACACCACATGCCCGAGCCCATTGACGCCAGCTGCTTTCCCGATTACCTGGAAGCCTTGCACACCAGCCGGGCCATCGACGCCACCAACGCCTTGCGCGACCCGCGCACCCGCGAAATGGCTGAGAACAAAGACATCCACGCCATGCTCGACGCGAGCATCCGCGTCGACGGCCAGGTCGTCGGTGTGCTGTGCCTGGAGCAAAGCGGCAGTACGCGCGCCTGGCAGGCCGACGAAATCGCCTTTGCCGGCGAGCTGGCCGACCAGTTCGCGCAGGTTATCAACAACCACAACCGGCGCACCGCCACCAGCGCCTTGCACCTGTTCCAGCGGGCCGTGGAACAAAGCGCCAACGCCTTTCTGCTGGTCAACTGTGACGGCGTGGTGGAGTACGTCAACCCGAGCTTTACCGCCATCACCCAGTACAGCGCCGAAGAAGTCCACGGCCACCGCCTGGCGCAACTGCCGGCCCTGGAGAACCTCAGCGAATTGCTGTTCGACGCGCCGTCGGCACTGGCCAAGAGCAACAGCTGGCAAGGCGAATTCAAGAGCCGCCGCAAAAACCTGGAACCCTACTGGGGCCAGTTGTCGATTTCCAAGGTGTATGGCGACAACCGTGAGCTGACGCACTACATCGGCATCTACGAAGACATCACCCAGGCCAAGCTGGCCCAGCAGCGCATTGAGCGCCTGGCGTATACCGACAATCTGACCAACCTGGGCAACCGCCCGGCCTTCATCCGCAACCTCGATGAGCGCTTTGCCCGTGACAGCGACAGCCCTATCAGTTTGTTGCTGGTGGACATCGACAACTTCAAGCGCATCAACGACAGCCTGGGCCACCAGACCGGCGACAAGCTGCTGATCAGCCTGGCCCGCCGCCTGCGTAACAGCCTGAGCACCGGTGGCAGCCTGGCGCGGTTCGCCAGTAACGAATTCGCGGTATTGCTTGATGACACCGACCTGGAAAGCGGCCAGCAGGTGGCCAGCCAGTTGCTGGCGACCCTCGACAAACCGATGTTCGTCGACAACCAGTTGATCAGCGTCACCGGCTCCGTGGGCCTTGCCTGCGCGCCGCTGCATGGCCGCGACCCGCAGACCCTGATGCGCAACGCCGGCCTGGCCCTGCACAAGGCCAAGGCCAACGGCAAACACCAGGTCCAGGTGTTTACCGAGGCGCTGAATGCCGAGGCCAGCTATAAGCTGTTCGTCGAGAACAACCTGCGCCGCGCCCTCACCCAGAACGAGCTGGACGTGTTCTACCAGCCCAAGCTGTGCCTGCGCAGCGGCCGCCTGCTGGGCATGGAAGCGCTGCTGCGCTGGAACCACCCGGAAAAGGGCATGATCCGTCCCGACCAGTTCATCAGCGTGGCTGAAGAAACCGGCCTGATCATCCCCATCGGCAAATGGATCGCGCGCCAGGCCTGCCGCATGAGCAAGCAACTGAGCGCCGGCGGCATGGGCAACTTGCAGGTGGCGATCAACCTGTCACCCAAGCAGTTCTCCGACCCGGACCTGGTGGCCTCGATTGCCACCATCCTCAAGGAAGAACAACTGCCGGCCAACCTGCTGGAGCTGGAACTGACCGAAGGCTTGCTGCTTGAAGCCACCGAGGACACGCGCCTGCAACTGGATCAACTGAAGAGCTTTGGCCTGACCCTGGCCATGGATGACTTCGGCACCGGTTACTCGTCGCTGAGCTATTTGAAAAAATTTCCCATCGACATCATCAAGATCGACCGCAGCTTCATCCACGAAATCCCGGATAACCAGGACGACATGGAAATCACCTCGGCCGTGATCGCCATGGCTCACAACCTCAAGCTCAAGGTCGTTGCCGAAGGCATCGAGACCGCCGAGCAACTGGCCTTCCTGCGCCGGCACCGTTGCGACGTGGGCCAGGGCTACCTGTTCGACCGGCCAATCCCCGGCGCAGAGCTGCTCGAAAAGCTTAAACGCTACCCGCGCGGGCCAATCGCCTGACAGCGCGGCAACACTCGGGCACACTGGCGGTCGGATTCCATACCTAACTCAAATCTGACTGGGAGGACTGATCATGGTCTTGCGCTCGGAAATTCTGGTGAACAAAAACGTGCTGCCTACTCAAGAACAAGCGTTGCCTGGCCGTGAAACACCAATGGCATTGCCAGAGACTCACTTCGTCAACGGCAACCCGTTGCTCGGCCCTTTTATCGACGACGTCGGCTTCGCCATCTTCGGCCTGGGCTGCTTCTGGGGCGCGGAACGTAAATTCTGGGAACGCGACGGCGTGGTCAGCACCGTGGTGGGTTACGCCGGCGGCTACACGCCAAACCCGACCTATGAAGAAGTCTGCTCGGGCCTGACCGGCCATAGCGAAGTGGTGCTGGTGGTGTACGACCAGGCCAAGGTGAAATACGAAGATTTGCTGAAGATGTTCTGGGAACTGCACAACCCGACCCAGGGCATGCGCCAGGGCAACGATATTGGCAGCCAGTACCGCTCGGTGATCTACGCGACCACGCCGGAGCAACTGGAAGCCGCCAAAGCCAGCGCCGACGCCTATCAGGCGGAACTGACCAAGGCCGGCCTGGGCCAGATCACCACCGAAATCGACGAAGCGCCGACGGTGTACTTCGCCGAGACGTATCACCAGCAGTACCTGGCGAAGAATCCGCAGGGGTATTGCGGGATCGGCGGCACAGGCGTGACCTGCCCGATCTGAAGGCCAGCGCAATTCAACATGTGGGAACGGGCTTGTGTGGGAGCTGGCTTGCCTGCGATAGCATCACCGAGGTGTGACTGACACACCGAGGTGCCTGCATCGCGGGCAAGTCGAGGCGTCGAACCGCCGGCTCCCACACAAGCCCGCTCCCACATTTGGTTTTGTGTATGGCTCGATATCTAACTATTCAGCTATAAGCCAATCCATCTGCCAGCCACCCTGGGTTTGGCCAAGCTTCTTGGACAACCACGGCAGCAGCTCGCGCAATTCCTCTTCCAGGCCCCACGGCGGATTGGCGATTGCCAGGCCCGAGCCGGTCAGGGTGTTGGGCGTGTCCAGCGGGTGTACCAGCAGCTCCACACGCAGCAACTTGGGCGCACCGGTGCCGGCCAGGTCCTGGTAGAAACGGCGCAACAGGCGCTGATCCTTTACCGGGTACCAGATGGCCGCGACGGTCTGGCGCATCCGGCTGACCGCCTCTTTGAGGGACGCCGCGCAGCGTTGCATCTCGTCGAGCTTTTCGAACGGAGGATCGATCAGCATCAGCGCGCGCTTTTCCGGCACCGGCAGCAAGGCGCGCGGAACATGCCAGCCTTCGCCCAGGTGCACTTTGACGCGACGGTCGCCCTTCATGTTGTCCTTGAGCAGCACGCCGTCTTCCGGGTGCTTTTCATTGAGCAGCACACGATCCTGCGGACGGGTAAGGCGTCGCGCCAATTCCGGCGAGCCGGGGTAGTAGCGCAACTCGCCATCCGAGTTCATCTCATGCAGCACACGCATGTAATCGGCGGTCAGCGGCGGCAGGTCGCTTTGGCCCCACAGCCGCGCGATGCCTTCCAGGTATTCACCGGTGCGGTTGGCCTGGTCGCCCTGCAAGTCATACAAGCCGATGCCGGCGTGGGTGTCCAGGTAGGAGAACGGCTGCTCCTTGCGCGACATCAAGGCGATGAGGCGGGTCAAGGTCAGGTGTTTGAAGACATCGGCGTGGTTGCCGGCGTGAAAGGCGTGACGATAATTCATGGTTGCTCCTGCGCAGGGGGCGGAGTTTACCTGCTGCGCGAGCAAAGGTGCAGGCCGGCGTGCCGGGCGGTGCTTATGTGGATCACCCCAACTCCGGGGCCAGGTAGTCGGCCAGCGCCTGATGGTCGATCTCTCGGCTACCCACGAAGTAGGCGACCTTGTGCCGCAAGGTCGCCAACGGGAAGGCGGTATACAGGTCGGGGCGCTGTTCTTCGAGCCATTGCAACAGGTTGCCGACAAGGGTCTGTGGCGATTGCTCGGCCAGGTGCTCCAGTAACGCTGCCGGCACGCGCCACCATGGGCTTGCCTTGGCGGGAGTGACCGGGCGGGGCGCAACGGTCAGCGCCTGGCCATTGATCACATAACGCTGGAATACCGGCAACACCTCGCCCATGTCATCACCCAGCTGCTGCAGGATCGGCAACATCTGTGCGCCGTCCCAGAAACGCAGAAACACTTCCTGGCCATCGGGCAAGATCACCTTGGTCAGGCTTCGCAGGTGTGCGACCACCACCTCCAACGGGCTGGTAGACATACCCAGCCAACCCCAGTCCGTTGCGTCGGTGGAGGCCACCCACTCAAGGAAAGGGCTGCCCGGCTCGACGATGCCCACATAGGGCATCACCTCATCCCATGTCGCATAAGACGTGCCGGCCCAGACAGGCTGCGGCGCGGCTGCCGCACTAAGTGCCCGCCAAGCCTCCAAGGGCCTGGCGTCGCTGGCGGCGCCCAGTACCGCGAAGATCTGTTCACCAGGCATAGGTGGATGCATCGACATAAAGCTCCTTCAAGGTTGGATCCCATGGCTGTGCCGGGGGAGATCGCACTGGCCGTTCCTGCAACGCTCACACTCTTCGCAAAATGGCGCACTGCGCTTCAGGCTGGCGACTTGCACGCGGCTCAGCGGTGCAGCAAGCACGGCCAGCAAAGTCGCCTTCGCTCCTGGGACCAACGGCGCGGACGCGGCAACGGGCGCGCTACCGAGCTGGATCGGTACACTGCTGAAAATGCCGCCTGCAGACAGCGTGATCGACTGCCCGCCGGCCTGAATCGTGACAGTCGCGCCCGCATCGATGACGATGCTTTGCCCTGCCCCAATCCGAATGGTTTGTCCGGCATGCACCTGCTGCGAACCGCCGACCACCAGGTGGTCATCCTGCTTGAGATCGGTCAGGCGATTACCGTGGGTGATCCGCTGTTCTTCGCCTTGCAGTTCGTGGTGCGACTCACCGCCCACTGTCACGCGGTGGTCATGCAGCACATGCTGCGTCCAATCCCGCTGTGCACGCAGGTAGATTTCTTCGGCACCCTTGCGATCCTCGATGCGCAGCTCGCTATAGCCGCCCCCACCGGGGCTGCTCTGGCTGCGCAAGATGCTGCGGGTCTTGTCCGCCGGCAAATCGAGGGGCACCTGCGTGGCCGCGTTGGCCAGGCAGCCCATCACCAGCGGCATGTCCATGTCGCCATTGACGAAACCCACCAGCACTTCCATGCCAACCCGTGGAATCAATACCGAACCATAGCGATCATGCGCCCAGGCACTGGCCACCCTCAGCCAGCAGCTGGAATGTTCGTTATGCTCCCCGGCGCGATCCCACGCCAGCTGCACTTTGACCCGGCCATATTCATCACAATGGATTTCGCTGTCGGCGGGGCCGGTGACCACTGCGTTCTGGTAGCCGGCAATGGTCGGCCGAGGCTGCTCAGGCAAGGCGGGACGAAAGACCGCATCCCAGGGTATGGCGGTAAATTCGTTGCGATACCCCTGGCGCATATCCCCGCCTGCCACTTCGGTTACGAGTTCTTCCAGCACCTGGGGCTGCTTGCCTGCATGGGTCACTTGCGTGACCAGCCACAGGCCGTTCCAGTCGTCACGTGGGTGGCCGGCCAGCTTGAGGAACCGGCCGCTTACCAAAGCGGGCTCATCCCCGCTGCCATGGGCGATGCGATAGTCACTGCGATGACGCTCCAGGCTGCGTTGCGCGAGGTATTTGCCATGGGCGCGATCGCTGAAGCGGCCGGGGTAATCCTGCACGTCGAGCTTGGGCAGCTGCTCGCCGGACACCGCGCTTTCGAGCGACAGGCGCGGCTTGCAAAAGTCGTAATCACGCAGGTTCACCGCCGTGGTGCGGGCTTGCACCTGCAGCGCAAACCGCTTGATCGCCGGGGTTTGCGCCACCATCCCGGAGCCCGGGGTGTAGGGCGTCGGCTGATCCGCCTGGGCAAAGACCGTCTGGTCGTCGCCGAATACCAGCCCATGCCCTTCGGCCGAATGCTGGAAGTGATAATGAATGCCCAACTCTGCGCAAAGCCGCTGAATGAAAGCCAGGTCCGTCTCGCCAAACTGCACGCAGTACTCGCGCTCGGGGTAGGTGCCGCTCAGCCGGAACTCGAAACGATCGCTGTGAATGCCCTGCCCTTCCAGAACCCGGGCGATAATCTGCGGCACCGTCTGATGTTGAAAGATCCTCTGGTGGCTGCTGTGCGCCAGATACGCGAGCTGTGGCACCAGGCTGATCTGGTAACGCGTCAGCCGCCGCCCGGAATCGCCCTGCGCCACCCGGTAGACCAGACCATGGACACCATGGCCGCGATCATCAAACCCGAGGTACACCGGGTGATGCAGCAGGCTTTCCAAATCGAGATCGGGCCGCTCGGCGACCAGCTCCAGATCAAAACGGTAGGGCTGGCTGATGGATTCAACACCACTGAACTCGAACACCTTGAGTTCACTGGGCTCCCCGTCGAGGGTCAGGGTAAAGGCACTTTGATTGGCAGGAGCGAACATCCGGTGTTTCTCTGCGAGGGGTGGGTAGCGGATTCTGCATCAGCGCTGCGCTCTGCCGAGCACACCTCTGGAAAAACAGTAAAGCCCTACACGCACACGTCCGATTTTTCTTAGGACCGGCGCAAAGCACACACGCAAAAAAGGCCCGCCATCCGTAGGACGCGAGCCTTTTTTTCAATTCGTGGGGCGCTTAACGCCCGCCGAATTACTTATTGAGGTTGTAGTCTTTTTCTGCCGCATCAAAGCGCTCGACCATACCCGCGGTCGGTGCGCCCATCTTGCTCACGAAGTAGATCGCGAGGCTGGCGAAGATGAAGCCTGGGATGATTTCGTACAGGCCCAGCAGCTCGAAGTGTTTCCACACGATCACCGTGACCGCGCCGACCAGGATGCCGGCCAGCGCGCCATTGCGGGTCATCTGTTTCCAGATCACCGAGATCAGCACCACAGGGCCGAACGCAGCGCCGAAGCCGGCCCAGGCGTAGCTCACCAGGCCCAGCACGCGGTTTTCCGGGTTGGCGGCCATGGCGATGGCGATCAAGGCGACCAGCAGCACCATCAGGCGACCGACCCACACCAGCTCGAGCTGGGAGGCGTTTTTGCGCAGGAAAGACTTGTAGAAGTCTTCGGTCAGCGCGCTGGAGCACACCAGCAGTTGGCAGCTCAGGGTGCTCATTACGGCGGCGAGAATGGCCGACAGCAGAACACCGGCAACCCATGGGTTGAACAGGATTTTTGCCAGTTCGATAAACACGCGCTCAGGGTTTTCGGTCACTGCACCTGCCACTTCAGGATGCGCCGAGAAGTAGGCGATACCAAAGAAGCCCACGGCCACGGTGCCGCCCAGGCACAGGATCATCCAGGCCATGGAGATGCGACGCGCCTTGGCGATCGACTTCACCGAATCGGCCGCCATGAAACGCGCGAGGATGTGCGGCTGGCCGAAGTAACCCAGGCCCCAGCCCATCAGCGAGATGATGCCGATGAAGGTGGTGTTCTTGAGCATGTCGAAGTTGGTCGGGTCCTTGGCTTCAATGGCCAGGAAGGTGGTGTCGACGCCACCGGTGGCCAGCAGCACGATGATCGGCGTAAGGATAAGCGCGAAGATCATCAGCGTGGCTTGTACGGTGTCTGTCCAACTCACCGCCAGGAAACCACCGACGAAGGTGTAGGCAATGGTCGCTGCGGCGCCGGCCCACAATGCGGTTTCGTAGGACATGCCGAAGGTGCTTTCGAACAGGCGGGCACCGGCCACGATGCCGGAAGCGCAGTAGATGGTGAAGAACACCAGGATCACGACAGCGGAGATGATCCGCAGCAGGCCGCTTTTATCTTCGAAACGGCTGGAGAAGTAATCCGGCAGCGTCAGCGCGTCACCGTTGTGCTCGGTCTGTACCCGCAGGCGACCGGCGACGAACAGCCAGTTGAGGTAGGCACCGACGATCAGGCCGATGGCAATCCAGCTTTCCGACAAGCCGGACATGTAGATCGCGCCGGGCAGGCCCATCAGCAACCAGCCACTCATATCGGAGGCGCCGGCGGACAAGGCTGTCACCACGCTACCGAGGCTGCGACCGCCGAGGATGTAATCGGAAAGGTTGTTGGTGGAGCGATAGGCCATGAAGCCGATCAGCACCATTGCTGCGATGTAGATCACGAAGGTGATCAGGGTTGGATTACTAACGCTCATAAGAGTGACGCCCTGGCTTTGTTTTTATGTAGCGGCGGTCTGTCAGACGGCCACCTACTGCAAGTAGGAAGACGTAGCTGCGTGCCGCGCATTTATGACTGGCGTTTCCCCAGGAAAGCCGCCAGCCGATGAACCGACTCGCTGAGTGGTTGCACCTTGGGCGCGAATGCTATTCACAAAGCAAATAAGGTGCAACCAGTTTCGCGAGAATAAGTTGCACCTTAGTGTAAAACTCGGAAAACACCTCGTTTTTGCTCCTTTTCGGAGCAAGAACAGCCCGACTCAGAAGCAAACGCACCAAGCAGAAGCGCAATCGGTCGGCGATGTGTTTTTTTCCCGACCACGAGCAAAAAATTCCTGAAGAAAATGGGTTGCACCCGGTTGCACCTGCGCATGCGCAAAGCTAATCTTGGCGCCAGCTGATGCCACTCGGTAGTGGCACCCATGAGGATAAGAAAATGGCTACGACCACCCTTGGGGTCAAACTTGACGACCCGACCCGCGAGCGCCTCAAGGCCGCCGCGACCTCCATTGATCGCACGCCACACTGGCTGATCAAACAAGCGATCTTCAATTACCTGGAGAAACTGGAGGGTGGTGCAACCCTGACCGAACTCAATGGCCTGAGCAGCAGCAGCGCTGAAGACGCTGGCGAAGTCCAGGCCGACCACGCCCACCAGTGCTTCCTCGAATTTGCCGAAAGCATCCTGCCGCAGTCCGTTTTGCGCGCCTCCATCACCGCCGCCTACCGCCGCCCCGAGCCGGAAGTGGTGCCGATGCTGATCGAGCAGGCGCGCCTGCCGGCCGCGATGGCCGAAGCCACCAACAAGCTGGCGGCCTCGATTGCCGAAAAACTGCGTAACCAGAAGAGTGCCGGTGGCCGTGCCGGTATCGTTCAGGGCCTGCTGCAGGAATTTTCCCTGTCGTCCCAGGAAGGCGTGGCGCTGATGTGCCTGGCCGAAGCGCTCCTGCGCATCCCGGACAAAGGCACCCGCGACGCCCTGATCCGCGACAAGATCAGCACCGGCAACTGGCATCCGCACCTGGGCAACAGCCCGTCGCTGTTCGTCAATGCGGCCACCTGGGGCCTGCTGCTGACCGGCAAGCTGGTCGCCACGCACAACGAAGCGGGCTTGACCTCGTCCCTGAGCCGCATCATCGGCAAAAGCGGCGAGCCGATGATCCGCAAGGGCGTCGACATGGCCATGCGCCTGATGGGCGAGCAGTTCGTCACCGGCGAAACCATCGCCGAAGCCCTGGCCAATGCGAGCAAGTTCGAAGCCAAGGGTTTCCGCTACTCCTACGACATGCTCGGTGAAGCGGCGCTGACAGAACACGATGCGCAGAAGTACCTGGCCTCGTACGAACAAGCCATTCACTCGATCGGCAAAGCCTCCAACGGCCGTGGGATTTATGAAGGCCCGGGCATCTCCATCAAGCTGTCGGCATTGCACCCGCGTTACAGCCGGGCGCAGTACGAGCGGGTGATGGATGAGCTGTACCCGCGCCTGCTGTCCTTGACCCTGCTAGCCAAGCAATACGACATCGGCCTGAATATCGATGCCGAAGAAGCCGACCGCCTGGAGCTGTCGCTGGACCTGCTCGAACGCCTGTGCTTCGAGCCGCAACTGACCGGCTGGAACGGTATCGGTTTCGTGATCCAGGCGTACCAGAAGCGTTGTCCGTACGTGATCGACTACGTAATCGACCTGGCACGCCGCAGCCGCCATCGCCTGATGATCCGCCTGGTAAAAGGCGCGTACTGGGACAGCGAAATCAAGCGCGCCCAGGTCGAGGGCCTGGAAGGCTACCCGGTGTACACCCGCAAGGTGTATACCGACGTTTCCTACATTGCCTGTGCACGCAAACTGCTGTCGGTGCCGGAAGTCATCTACCCGCAGTTCGCCACGCACAACGCCCACACGCTGTCGGCCATCTACCACATCGCCGGTCAGAACTATTACCCCGGCCAGTACGAATTCCAGTGCCTGCACGGCATGGGCGAGCCCTTGTACGAGCAGGTTGTCGGCAAGGTTTCCGAAGGCAAGCTGAACCGTCCGTGCCGTGTATACGCGCCGGTCGGCACCCACGAGACATTGCTGGCGTACCTGGTGCGTCGCCTGCTGGAGAACGGCGCGAACACCTCATTCGTCAACCGCATCGCCGACCACACCATCTCGATTCAGGAACTGGTGGCCGATCCAGTGGCCAACATCGAGCAAATGGCGACGCAGGAAGGCGGCTTCGGCTTGCCGCACCCGCGTATTCCATTGCCGCGCGACCTGTATGGCAGCGACCGCGCCAACTCGGCGGGTATCGACCTGGCCAACGAACACCGCCTGGCGTCGCTGTCCTGCGCTCTGCTGGCCACCGCGCACAACCACTGGAAAGCGTCGCCGATGCTCGGTTGCACCTCCAGCAATGAAGTGGCGGCACCGGTACTGAACCCGTCCGACCTGCGTGATGTGGTCGGTCATGTGCAGGAAGCCACTGTCGAAGACGTCGACAACGCCATCCAATGCGCCATCAGCACCGGTCCGATCTGGCAGGCCACTCCGCCCGCCGAACGCGCCGCGATTCTGGAGCGCGCCGCCGACCTGATGGAAGGCGAGATCCAGCCGCTGATGGGCCTGCTGGCTCGCGAGGCCGGCAAGACGTTCGCCAACGCCATCGCCGAAGTACGCGAGGCCGTGGACTTCCTGCGTTACTACGCAGTGCAGGCGCGCAACGACTTCACCAATGACGCCCACCGCCCACTGGGCCCGGTGGTGTGCATCAGCCCGTGGAACTTCCCGCTGGCGATCTTCAGCGGTCAAGTCGCCGCCGCGCTGGCCGCCGGTAACCCGGTATTGGCCAAGCCTGCCGAGCAGACCCCGCTGGTCGCCGCGCAAGCCGTGCGCATCCTGCTCGAAGCCGGCATTCCCGAAGGCGTGCTGCAACTGCTGCCGGGCCAGGGTGAAACCGTCGGCGCGCGGCTGGTGGGTGATGATCGCGTCAAGGGCGTGATGTTCACCGGCTCCACCGAAGTGGCGCGCCTGCTGCAGCGCAATGTCGCCGGCCGCCTGGACGCCCAGGGCCGTCCGATCCCGCTGATCGCCGAAACCGGCGGCCAGAACGCGATGATCGTCGACTCCTCGGCACTGACCGAACAAGTGGTCATCGACGTGGTGTCCTCGGCCTTCGACAGCGCCGGCCAACGCTGCTCGGCGCTGCGCGTACTGTGCCTGCAGGAAGATTCGGCCGACCGCGTGATCGAAATGCTCAAGGGCGCCATGGCCGAATGTCGCCTGGGCAATCCGGAGCGCCTGTCCGTCGACATCGGCCCGGTGATCGACGCCGAAGCCAAGGCCGGCATCGAGAAACACATCCAGGCCATGCGCGACAAAGGCCGCACTGTGTACCAAGTGGCTATCGCTGATGGCGAAGAGATCAAGCGCGGCACCTTCGTGATGCCAACCCTGATCGAACTGGAAAGCTTCGACGAACTGCAACGCGAAATCTTTGGCCCGGTGCTGCACGTGGTGCGTTACAAGCGCAAAGAGATCGACCAGCTGATCGGCCAGATCAACGCGTCCGGCTACGGCCTGACCCTGGGCGTACACACCCGCATCGACGAGACCATCGCCAAGGTGATCGACAACGTCAATGCCGGTAACGTGTATGTGAACCGCAACATTGTCGGCGCCGTGGTCGGCGTACAACCGTTCGGCGGCGAAGGCCTGTCGGGTACCGGCCCGAAAGCCGGTGGTCCGCTGTACCTGTACCGCCTGCTGTCGACTCGTCCTACCGATGCGATCGAGCAATCCTTCGTACGCGGCGACGCATTGGCCGCACCGGACGTACGTCTGCGCGACGCCATGAGCCAACCGCTCACCGCACTGAAAGCCTGGGCCGACAGCAATCAGTTCAGCGAACTGAGCGCCCTGTGCAGCCAGTTCGCCGCGCAGTCCCAAAGCGGTATCACCCGCCACCTGGCCGGCCCGACCGGCGAGCGCAACAGCTACGCCATCCTGCCCCGCGAGCACGTGCTATGCCTGGCGGACGTGGAAGGCGATCTGCTGACGCAACTGGCGGCGGTATTGGCGGTGGGTGGCTCGGCTGTATGGCCTGAAACCGAGCTGACCAAGGCGCTGTTCCCACGCTTGCCGAAGGAGATTCAGGCGAAGGTCAAGCGCGTGGCCGACTGGACCAAGGACGAGGTGGTGTTCGACGCGGTCCTGCATCACGGTGATTCCGACCAACTGCGTGCGGTGTGCCAGCAAGTGGCGCAGCGTGGCGGCGCGATTGTCGGGGTGCATGGTTTGTCGCAGGGTGAAACGGCGATTGCGCTGGAGCGCCTGGTGATCGAGCGTGCGTTGAGCGTCAACACCGCTGCGGCGGGTGGCAACGCCAGCCTGATGACCATCGGTTAACTGACACAACGCGGTAAACCCTGTGGGAGCTGGCTTGCCTGCGATAGCGGTGAGTCAGCGACAGAGATGTCGACTGACACTGCCCCTTCGCGGCATAGGTATCTACACATCTTTCACAGATTGGCGAGTTCCCCTGTGGCGAGCGGGCTTGTCGAATCGTCGCACCGCCCGCGTTGGGCTGCGAAGCAGCCCTAAAACCAGCCTTCTGCGGAGTGCCTGATACACCGCATTCTGCTTACTTGGGCTGCTTCGCAGCCCAACGCGGGACAAGCCCGCTCGCCACAACAGCCCATTCACTGCGGTTTCAGCGTCGAGCCCAAATTGTGTAGATACCTATGCTCATCGCTGCATGGATATCTACCCAACTTTCAGTTGACCAATCTCCCTGTGGGAGCTGTCGTGCTTTAGCGAGGCTGCGAAAGCGGTGGGTCAGGCGAAAAAAATGCCAGCAGTGCCGCCGCCTTCGCAGCCTCGCTGGGGCTCGACAGCTCCCACATTTTGAACCGAGTTCGACATCAATACCGGTCGGCTCTAAGGCCGCCGCGCTTTGTTTTTGATCTTGATCTGAGGCGCCCCGTCAACCACGCTGGCCGTAATTCGATATTGATTTGGGGGGTAAACCGGCAGGACGCCGGTTTAGCCGCCCCGCGCCATGGATGGCGCGTGGCGGCGGCCCCCCAAATCAATGTCGGATTACGGGCATGCCGAGCCTAGGCGAGGCACCGAGTGGTGGGGCGAAGCGTTTTGGGTTACTTTTTGCGCTCTTCAAAAAGTGACCCGCCGTAAGGGCGGAACCCTAAGCCGCCGTTACCGCAGCAACGGATATGTACTCGGTCAAACCCAAAAAAACGGTCGGCCCGAAGGCCGCCAAGCAAGCTCCTCGCCGCACACCGTTGAAAGTTGTGTAGATACCCATGGCTATCGCAGGCAAGCCAGCTCCCACATGGACCGTGTTCGTTCTGCCTCTCCATCACCCAGATCAATCTTGCTATCCACCCTCCATTTGCGCACTTAGACTCGGTCCCTATTCCCACATAGGTAAGCCGCCATGTCCGAGACGCTGCTCAGTTCCCGCAATCTGGCTTTCGAGCTGTACGAAGTCCTCGATGCCGAGGGCCTGACCCAGCGCGAGCGGTTTGCCGAACACAACCGCGAGACCTTCGATGCCGCGATCAGCACCGCACGCAGCATCGCCGAAAAGTACTTCGCGCCGCATAACCGCAAAAGCGACGAAAACGAACCGCGCTACGAAGACGGCCAGGCCATCCTGATTCCGGAAGTGAAACCGGCCGTAGATGCCTTCCTCGAGGCCGGGTTCCTCAACGCGGCCCGCAGTTTTGAAGCCGGCGGCATGCAGCTCCCGACGTTATTGTCCCAGGCCTGCTTCGCCCACTTCCAATCCGCCAACGCCGCCTCCACGTCCTACCCGTTCCTGACCATGGGCGCCGCCAACCTCATCGAAAGCTTCGGCACGCAGGAGCAGAAACAACGCTTCCTGCAGCCGATGATCGACGGCCGTTTCTTCGGCACCATGGCCCTGACCGAACCCCATGCCGGCTCCTCCCTGTCGGATATTCGTACCCGCGCAGAGCCAGCGACCGACGGCAGCTATCGACTCAAGGGCAATAAAATCTTCATTTCCGGCGGCGACCACCCGCTGTCGGAAAACATCGTGCACATGGTGCTGGCCAAGCTGCCGGATGCGCCGGCTGGGGTGAAGGGCATTTCGCTGTTTATCGTGCCCAAGTTCCTGGTCAACGACGATGGCAGTCTGGGCGAGCGCAACGACGTGCTGCTGGCAGGGCTGTTCCACAAGATGGGCTGGCGCGGCACCACGTCCACCGCGCTCAATTTTGGCGATAACGGCCACTGCGTCGGCTATCTGGTGGGCAAGCCGCACCAGGGGTTGAGCTGCATGTTCCAGATGATGAACGAGGCGCGCATCGGCGTGGGCATGGGCGCGGTGATGCTCGGTTACGCGGGCTACCTCTACTCGCTGGAATATGCGCGCGAACGCCCGCAGGGCCGCTTGCCTGACAGCAAAGACCCCGCAACGGCGCCGGTCGCGATCATCCAGCACGCTGACATCAAGCGCATGCTGCTGACGCAAAAAGCCTACGTCGAAGGCGCCTTCGACCTCGGCCTCTACGCCGCCCGGCTGTTCGACGACACCACCACGCTGCCCACCGAAGACGAACGCAAGCACGCCCACGAACTGCTGGACCTGCTGACGCCCATCGTCAAATCCTGGCCGTCGGAGTTCTGCCTCAAGGCCAACGAATTGGCGATCCAGATTCTCGGCGGTCACGGCTACACCCGCGAATACCCGGTAGAGCAGTATTACCGCGATAACCGCCTGAACCCGATCCATGAAGGCACCCACGGCATCCAGTCCCTGGACTTGCTGGGGCGCAAACTGGGGCAGAACGGTGGTGCGGGCTTGAAGCAATTAATAAGACTGATGGCCGAAACCGGTGCCCGTGCGCAGGCATACCCAGGCCTCACCCTGCTAAGGGAGCCGCTGGAACAGTTGGTCAACCGCTTGCAAAGCGTGACTATCGGCCTGCTGACGGACCTCGCCCAAGGCAGGGTCAACAGCAGCCTGGCGAATTCGGCGCTGTACCTGAAGGTGTTCGGGCATACGGTGATTGGCTGGCGCTGGCTGGAACAGGCGATTCGCGCCGAAGAAGGGCTGGCCCGGGGCAACGCGGCGGATGTGGCCTTCTATAAAGGCAAGCTCCAGGCTGCCCGGTACTTCCTGACCTGGGAAGTACCGAGCTGCCATCATGAACTGGCCATTCTCGAGGCACGCGATGATACGTGCCTCGGTATGCAGGACGAGTGGTTCTAAGCCCTCAGGGCTGGCCAATCGCCTTGGAGATGACATCGACCGTGGCGCTGACTTGCTCTTGGTAACGGTCGAGTTCCTGCTGGTGAGCCTGCTGCATTTCGATCTGCTCGGCGCACAGGTTCAGCGCCGCCAGCACCAGTAATTTGTCACCGATCAGGGTCGGGTACTTTTTCTTGGTGGTGGCAAGGGACGCCTTGAGCATTGTCACGGCATGCATCAGGGTCTTGTCTTCCCCGGCCGGTGCCTTGATCGAGTAATCCTCTCCGAGAATCGAAACGACCTTTATCCCTTCGCTCATGCGCTGACAGGACCTGCACTCACGCGCTCAACCAGCGCCTGGATACGGGCGGCGGTGGCGCCGTGCTTTTCTTCCTGTTCCATCAGGTTCAGTTGCAGGCTGTCGTTCTCATCCTTGACGCGGGCCAGTTCTGCCTTGAGGGATTCGTTGGTGCCCAGTAGAGCCTGGTTTTGCTGTACCAGGTCGCTGACCAGTTGTTCCAGTTGGCTGAGGGATGCTTCTAACATTTTGATTTCTCGGGCTTTTTCAAAGGGCGGTGACGATAAAGAAAATTCACCTCGGATGCCAGGGTTATCCCCGGCGCGCAGCCCGATTTTTAAGGGCCGGGCCGCACTTTCGAGCCTTAGTGACTGCATTTACCCGATCTGGTTCCTGAATCGGCCAAACCCCTCGTCAGATGCGACAAAAACGCACACCTCCCTTTAGACTTTAGTCGCAGGTCCGATAGAGAAGCACACCCTGTTTCATGGCCGCACGGATCGCGCTTCCCCTCAGGATTTCCCGCATGTCGCTTCGTAATATGAATATCGCTCCGAGGGCCTTCCTCGGCTTCGCGTTTATCGGCGCGTTGATGTTGTTTCTCGGCGTGTTCGCCCTGAACCAGATGAGCAAAATCCGTAGCGCCACCGAAGACATTACCTTGTCCAGCGTGCCGAGCATCCGCGCCCTCGATGAATTCACCCAACTGACGCTGCGCCTGCGGGTGCTGTCGTACCGCCTGCTGACCAACCGTGAGCCGGAAGTCCAGCAAAAAACCCTGGAAGCCTTTGAACTGCGCAACCAACAGATTCGCAAGGCGCAGGACATCTACGAAAAACTGATCGAGGGCCGCGAAGAGCGCGCGGCCTACGACGAATACGTGCGCCTGCTCGGCCAGTACCACCAGATCGAAGAGCGCATGAAGAGCCTGTCACGGGCTAATCAGGTGGAAGAGCTGCGCCGCCTGCTTAACACCGATTTGCTCAGCAACTCCGAACAGGTCAACGCCGTGCTCACGCGCCTGCTGGACATCAATAACGAGATGGCCCTGGCCACCAACAAGGAGGCCGAGGACCAATACAGCATGGCCTTCAATATGGTGGTGAGCCTGCTGGTGATCGCCACGCTGCTGACCCTGTTGTTCGCCTGGCTGTTGACCCGCAGCATCACCTTGCCGATTTCCCAGGCACTGGAAGCTGCCGAAGAAGTGGCCGAAGGCAACCTGACGCGGCCGATCAAGGTCGACGGCAACGACGAAGCCGGGCGCCTGCTGGCCGCCATGGCCAAGATGCAGGACAAGTTACGCGACACCTTGCAGCGCATCGCCGGCTCAGCCACCCAGTTGGCGTCGGCGGCTGAAGAGCTCAACGCCGTGACTGACGAAAGCGCGCGTGGCCTGACCCAGCAAAACAACGAAATCGAACAAGCCGCCACGGCCGTCAACGAGATGACCAGTGCCGTCGAAGAAGTTGCACGCAATGCGGTGAGCACCTCCGAAGCTTCGCGCAACGCCACCCTGTCCGCCGGTGATGGCCGCGACCTGGTGCAGGAAACCGTCAGCGCCATCGAGCGCATGAGCGGCGACGTGCAGGCCACGGCCACGTTGATTGGCGACCTGGCCAATGAGTCGCGCGATATCGGCAAGGTGCTGGACGTGATTCGCGGCCTGGCCGACCAGACCAACCTGCTGGCGCTGAACGCCGCGATCGAAGCGGCACGCGCCGGTGAAGCCGGCCGCGGCTTTGCCGTGGTCGCCGACGAAGTGCGTGCCCTGGCCCACCGCACCCAGCAGTCGACCAGCGAAATCGAGCGGATGATCGGCAGCATTCAGGCCGGGACCGAACATGCGGTGGATTCAATGCGCAACAGCACTGAACGTGCGGAATCGACGTTGAACATCGCCAAAGGCGCGGGGATGTCGCTGGATACCATCAACACGGCGATTGTCGAGATCAACGAACGCAACCTGGTGATCGCCAGCGCGGCGGAAGAGCAGGCCCAGGTCGCACGGGAAGTGGACCGCAACCTGGTGAATATCCGCGACCTGTCGGTGCAATCGGCGACCGGCGCCAGCCAGACCAGCGCGGCGAGCAGTGAACTGTCGCGCCTGGCGGTGGATTTGAACGGGATGGTCGGCCGCTTCCGCCTTTGAAATAAAGCCTGCCAAACCGACGCCGCTCCCACATTTAGTTATGCGCGAATCAGAAAAAGCTTTTTGACAGCGCAGCAATTCAACAGGTTAGAATCGCTGGCACGCAGACTGCATGGTCAGTTTGCGCCCCGTCTTGTTTGCCATGGAGTACTGCCTTTGAATGCGACGACCATCAACAGCCTGTTCTTGATCGGCGCGTTGCTGGTGAGTGCGAGCATTCTGGTGAGTTCTCTTTCGTCCCGCTTAGGAATTCCGATCCTGGTGATCATCCTGGCCGTGGGCATGATCGCCGGCGTCGATGGCGGCGGCATCATCTTCGACAACTACCCGACCGCCTACCTGGTGGGCAACCTCGCCCTGGCGGTGATCCTGCTCGACGGCGGTTTGCGCACCCGGGTGGCCAGTTTCCGCGTGGCGCTGTGGCCGGCGTTGTCGCTGGCCACGGTCGGGGTGTTGATCACCACCGGCCTCACCGGCATGGCCGCGGCCTGGCTGTTTGACCTCAATATCATCCAGGGCTTATTGATCGGCGCGATTGTCGGCTCGACGGACGCGGCGGCGGTATTTTCGCTGCTCGGCGGCAAGGGCCTGAACGAACGGGTCTCCGCCAGCCTGGAAATCGAATCCGGCAGCAACGACCCGATGGCGGTGTTTCTCACGGTCACCCTGATCGACATGCTCGCCAGCGGCCAGACCGGCCTGCACTGGAGCCTGTTGACCCATCTGATCCGCGAATTCGGCATCGGCGGTATCGTCGGCCTCGGCGGCGGCTGGCTGATGCTGCAGATGGTCAACCGCATCAACCTGGCCAACGGCCTGTACCCGATCCTGGTGATCGCCGGCGGCCTGTTCGTCTTCGCCCTGACCAACGCCCTGCACGGCAGCGGCTTCCTCGCTGTGTACCTGTGCGGCCTGGTGATCGGCAACCGCCCGGTGCGCAGCCGTCACGGCATTTTGCACATGCTCGACGGCATGGCCTGGCTGGCGCAAATCGGCATGTTCCTGGTGCTGGGTCTGCTGGTTACGCCTCATGATTTGCTGCCGATCGCGCTGCCGGCCCTGGGCCTGGCGCTGTGGATGATCCTGTTCGCGCGGCCGCTGTCGGTGATGGTCGGCCTGCTGCCGTTCAAGGCGTTCCATGACCGCGAAAAGGCCTTTATCGCCTGGGTCGGCCTGCGCGGCGCGGTCCCGATCATCCTCGCGGTGTTCCCGCTGATGGCCGGCCTGCCCCATGCGCAGCTGTACTTCAACCTGGCGTTCTTTATCGTGCTGGTCTCGCTGCTGGTGCAAGGCACGAGCCTGCCGTGGGTGGCCAAGCTGCTCAAAGTCACCGTACCGCCGGACCCGGCGCCCATCTCCCGCGCCGCTCTGGAAGTACACGTCACCAGCGAGTGGGAGCTGTTTGTCTACCGCCTGGGCGCCGAAAAATGGTGCATCGGCGCCGCGCTGCGCGAGTTGAAAATGCCTGAGGGCACGCGGATCGCCGCCCTGTTCCGTGGCCAGCAACTGCTCCACCCGTCGGGTAGCACGGTGCTGGAAGTCGGCGATCTGCTCTGCGTGATTGGTCACGAACATAACCTGCCGGCCCTGGGCAAACTGTTCAGCCAGGCGCCGCAACGCGGCCTGGACCTGCGCTTCTTCGGCGACTTCGTGCTGGAAGGCGACGCCCAGCTGGGCGCGGTTTCCGCCCTGTACGGCCTGAAGCTCGATGGCATCGACCCGGACATGCCGCTGAGCAGTTTCATTACCCAAAAAGTCGGCGGCGCCCCTATCGTCGGCGACCAGGTGGAATGGAACAACACCATCTGGACCGTCGCGGTCATGGACGGGAACAAGATCGGCAAAGTCGGCGTCAGATTCCCCGAAGGAAGTCGCCCGGGCCCCGGGCTCTTCCTCTAAACTGCGGGGCAACGATGCCCCGATTCTTCACCTTGCAAGACCGGTCTCTATGCCAACCCTGCGCACTTTTCTCGCCACTGCCCTGCTGGGCCTGACCCTTTGCGTCGGCACCGTTCACGCCGCCGACCCGCCCAGCGCCGATGCTGTCCAGCAAACCCTGGACAAGCTGCCCGACCGCAAGCTGCCCGACGCCGACATGAAGGCGTTGCAGGCCATTCTGCAACAAACCTTGACCTACCTGGCCAACAAGCAGGACTACGAACAGCGCCTGATCGACCTCAAGCGCCAACTGGAAGACGCCCCGCGCCAGACCACCGAGAACCAGCGCGAGTTGGTCCGGCTCAAGGCAACCAAAGTCATTCCGGTCGCCCAACGCTACGCCACCCTGCCAGTGCCGCAACTCGAGCAACTGCTGGTGCAGCGCTCCACCCAGCAAGGCGACCTGCAAAAGGCACTGTCCGAAGCCAACAGCCTGACCATCGCCGCGCAGACTCGCCCCGAGCGCGCCCAGACTGAAATCAGCAGCAGCCAGACGCGTATCCTGCAAATCAACTCGACGCTCAAGGCAGGCAAAGACA
The DNA here is from genome assembly GCF_014268345.1 of Pseudomonas sp. SWRI18. Classification (NCBI taxonomy): domain Bacteria; kingdom Pseudomonadati; phylum Pseudomonadota; class Gammaproteobacteria; order Pseudomonadales; family Pseudomonadaceae; genus Pseudomonas; species Pseudomonas sp. SWRI18. The sequence goes on along the minus strand of NZ_JACCQQ010000002.1, from coordinate 372,076 downwards.
ACGGCAAAGCCCTCAGCGTTGACCAGCGCAACCAACTGAACGCCGAACTCGCGGCCCTGAACGCGCTGATACCGCTACGCCGCCAGGAACTGGCCGGCAACAGCCAACTGCAAGACCTTGGCAATAGCCAGCACGACCTGATCCAGGAAAAAACCGCGCGCCTGGAGCAAGAGATCCAAGACCTGCAAACTTTGATCAACCAGAAGCGCCTGGCCCAGTCCCAGCAGACCGTGACCCAGCAGTCCATCGAAGCGCAGAAAGCCGGCGGCAGCAGCCTGCTGGCCACGGAAAGCGCGGCCAACCTGAAGCTGTCCGACTACCTGCTCAAAAGCACCGACCGCCTCAATGACCTGACCCAGAAAAACCTGCAGACCAAGCAGCAACTGGACACCGTGACCCAGAGCGATTCGGCCCTGGACGAGCAAATCAACGTGCTCAAGGGCAGCCTGTTGCTGTCCAAGATCCTCTACAAGCAGAAGCAGGCCTTGCCGCGCCTGACGGTGGACCGCGACCTGGCGGACGACATCGCCAACATTCGCCTGTACCAGTTCGAGGTCAACCAGCAGCGCGAGCTGATCAGCTCCCCCAGCGCGTATGTGGATAACCTGCTGGCAAACCAGGCGCCGGAAGACGTGACCCCGCAACTGCGCCGCACCTTGCTGGAACTTGCGATCACCCGCAGCGACTTGCTGGAGCGCCTGAGCCGTGAGCTGAGTGCGCTGCTTAACGAATCCATCACCCTGCAACTGAACCAGAAACAACTGCTCAGCACCGCCACAACCCTGCGCGCGACGCTGGACGAGCAGATGTTCTGGATCCCCAGCAACAAGCCGCTGGACACCGAGTGGCTGGAAACGGTCCCGGCGCACCTGAGCAAGCAGATCGCCACCCTGCCCTGGGCCTCCAGCGTCAGCGAACTGTATGACGGCCTGACCCAGCGCCCGCTGCTGTTCCTGCCGCTGTTGCTGTTGATCGGCGCGCTGCTGTGGCGGCGCAAGGCCCTGTACCAGCGCCTGAACAAGGTTCACCTGGACATCGGCCACTTCAAGCGCGACAGCCAATGGCATACGCCGCAGGCCATCCTGATCAATATCCTGCTGGCGATGCCGGTGTCCCTGGCCTTGGCGCTGTGCGGCTATGCGCTGCAGATCGACGCCCGCGGGCAGAACGCCAACCTGGGCGCCGCGCTGTTGCAGATCGCCCAGGCCTGGCTCGTGTTCTACACCGCTTACCGCATCCTGGCGCCGGGCGGCGTGGCGGAGTTGCATTTCCGCTGGGAAAAACCCCAGGTCGAATTCCTGCAAGGCTGGGTGCGCAAGCTGGGGTTGGTGGTGCTGGCCCTGGTGGCGGTGGTGGCGATCGCCGAGCATCAGCCGGCGGCACTGGCCGACGATGTGCTGGGCATCGGCGTTGTGCTCACGTGCTATGCACTGATGGCCTGGCTGCTGGGTCGCCTGCTGCTCAACAGCCCGACCCACGAAAAAGCCTCGCTGTTTCGCAAGGCCATAGGCCTGCTGTTTACCGCGCTGCCGGTCGCCTTGTTTATCGCGGTGCTGTTTGGTTATTACTACACCGCGCTCAAGCTCAGCGACCGGCTGATCAACACCCTGTACCTGCTGATGTTCTGGCTGGTGATCGAAGCCACCTTCGTGCGCTGGCTGAGCGTCGCCGCGCGGCGCCTGGCCTATGCCCGCGCATTGGCCAAGCGCCAGGCCGCCAAGGAAGCGGGCGAAGGCGAAGCGGTGGTCGAAGAGCCGACCCTGGACATCGAAAAGGTCAACGAGCAATCCTTGCGCCTGATCCGCCTGGCCTTGCTCGGCGGCTTCATTGCGGCGCTGTACTGGGTGTGGTCCGACCTGATCTCGGTATTTTCCTACCTGGATAACGTCACCCTGTACGAATACACCAGCGGTACCGGTGCGAACGTGAGCATGGTGCCGATCAGCATCGGCGATTTCCTCGGTGCGCTGATCATCGTCGGCATCACCTTCGCGCTGGCGCGCAACCTGCCGGGCCTGCTCGAAGTGCTGGTGTTGTCCAAGCTGGAGCTGGCCCAGGGCAGCGCCTATGCGACCACCACGTTGCTGTCGTATGTGATCGCCGGCGTCGGCTTTGTCTCGACCCTGTCCACCCTCGGCGTGAGCTGGGACAAGTTGCAATGGCTGGTGGCGGCGCTGTCGGTGGGCCTGGGCTTCGGCATGCAGGAGATCTTCGCCAACTTTATCTCCGGCATCATGATCCTGTTCGAACGCCCGGTGCGTATCGGCGACACCATCACCATCGGCAACCTGTCGGGCACGGTGAGCAAGATCCGCATCCGTGCCACCACGATCACGGATTTTGATCGCAAGGACATCATCGTCCCGAACAAGACGTTCATTACCGGGCAACTGATCAACTGGTCGCTGACCGACACGGTCACCCGCGTCACCCTGAAACTGGGCGTGGACTACGGCTCCGATCTGGATTTGGTGAAGGAATTGCTCCTCAAGGCCGCCAGGGAAAACCCTCGGGTCCTGAAGGAGCCGGAGCCTCTGGTTTACTTCCTCAACTTCGGCGAAAGCACCCTCGACCACGAGCTGCGCATGCACGTGCGCGACCTGGGCGACCGTAACCCGGTGCTGGACGAGGTCAACCGCTACATCAACCGTGAGTTCAAGAAGCAGCACATCAACATCTCGTTCCGACAGATGGAGGTGTACCTCAAGAACATGCACGGCCAGGAGTACAAGCTGGTGCCGGTGGAAGACGAGCGCAAGACCATCGTCGCCGCGCCCGCGCCCGAACAGGACGCGCCAGAGCCGCCTGCCGGTAAAGTCGAAGATGCGCCGGAACCCCCGCCGAGCAAACTCGACTAACGCACTTACCCCCAGCAAAACTGCTGGGGGCATCCCGCTGGAGGTAGCCGGTGAAAGCCCTCGACGAACTGATTTTCGACAACCGCTTTGCCCGTTTGGGTGACGCGTTCTCAACCCACGTACTGCCAGAACCCCTCGACAACCCGCGCCTGGTGGTCGCCAGCAACGCCGCCATGGCGTTGCTCGACCTCGACCCGGCGGTGGCCGAAACACCGCTGTTTGCCGACATTTTCGGTGGCCACAAGCTGTGGGCCGAGGCAGAACCGCGGGCGATGGTCTATTCCGGCCATCAATTCGGCGGCTACACCCCGCAACTGGGCGACGGCCGCGGGTTGTTACTGGGCGAGGTGTATAACCAGGCCGGCGAACACTGGGACCTGCACCTCAAGGGCGCCGGGCAAACGCCTTATTCGCGCATGGGCGATGGCCGCGCGGTGTTGCGCTCTTCGATCCGCGAGTTTCTGGCCTCCGAAGCACTGCATGCGCTGGGCATCCCCAGCAGCCGCGCGTTGTGCGTTATCGGCTCCGATACCCCGGTGTGGCGTGAAAAGCAGGAACGCGGCGCAATGGTGTTGCGCATGGCCCGCAGCCATATTCGCTTCGGGCATTTCGAGTATTTCTACTACACCAAGAAACCCGAGCAGCAGAAGGCGCTGGCCGAGCATGTGCTTTCACTGCACTACCCCGAATGCCAGGAACAGCCCGAGCCCTACCTGGCGATGTTCCACGCAATCGTGGAGCGCAACGCCGAACTGATCGCCAAATGGCAGGCCTATGGCTTCTGCCACGGCGTGATGAATACCGACAACATGTCGATCCTGGGCATCACCTTCGACTTCGGGCCATTTGCGTTCCTCGATGACTTCGACGCGCATTTCATCTGCAACCACTCGGATCATGAAGGGCGTTACTCCTTCAGCAACCAAGTGCCGATCGGGCAGTGGAACCTCAGCGCGCTGGCACAGGCGCTGACGCCGTTTATCAGCGTTGAGGCCCTGACGGAAGCGCTGGGCCTGTACCTGCCACTGTATCAGGCGAACTATCTGGATTTGATGCGCCGACGACTGGGGTTGACCAGCTCCGAGGACGACGACCAGAAGCTGGTGGAACGGCTGCTGAAGCTGATGCAGAACAGCGGCGTGGATTACACGCTGTTCTTCCGCCGCCTGGGGGATGAATCGGCGGCACTGGCGGTCGCGAAGCTGCGCGATGATTTTGTCGACCTGGCAGGGTTTGACGCCTGGGCCGAGCTGTACAAGGCGCGCGTTGAACGAGACGGGGACTACAGCGAGGAGCAGCGTCGTGAGCGGATGCATGCGGTGAACCCGCTGTATATCTTGCGCAACTACTTGGCGCAGAACGCCATCACTGCGGCTGAATCAGGGGATTACAGCGAGGTGCGGCGGTTGCATGAGATGCTTTCCAAGCCGTTTGAAGAACAGGTAGGAATGGAGCAGTACGCACAGCGGCCGCCGGATTGGGGCAAGCATTTGGAGATTAGTTGTTCGTCGTGAAACCTTTAAATGAGGGCTTCCACTGAAACGCCGAAGCGCTCAGCGTCCCGTGCTCAATAGTGAGTTTCAGGTCGTCGTTCATGGGTTGTCCTTTTCATCCGGCTTGATAAACCGCATTGCTGGCTCCAGATTGAGCCTATTGGTAACACCCCAGGAGCCTCCGATGTCCGAACCTCTCGTAATACCCTGCCCGCATTGCAACGGCCTCAACCGGATCCCCGCTGAGCGCCTGGGTGACGCGCCCAAGTGCGGGCGTTGCAAGCAGCCGGTTTTGTTGAACAAACCCTTTGAATTGAAACAGGGCGACTACGCCAGCCAGATCAAGGGCGACCTGCCGTTGCTGGTGGATGTGTGGGCCGATTGGTGCGGGCCGTGCAAATCGTTCGCGCCGGTGTTTGAGCAGGCGGCCGGGCAATTGGAGGGCAAGTGCCGGCTGGCCAAGCTGGACAGCGAGGCCAACCAGCAGTTGTCGGCGCAGTTGGGGATTCGCTCGATTCCCAGTTTGATCCTGTTCAAGAATGGCCGGGAAGTGGCGCGCCAGAGCGGGGCGTTTGCGCTGCCGCAATTGATGAGTTGGTTGCGGGGCCAGGGTGTGTAGCCCAATCTCCTGAACAATGCTGGACAATGTGGGAGCGGGCTTGCTCGCGAAGGCGGAGTGTCAGTCACCGCATCTGGCACTGTCCTACCGCTTTCGCGAGCAAGCCCGCTCCCACATTTTGACCGCGTTTAACCTGAGGTCAGCGGGGCTTCACGGTCCATCATCTGGCCGACCAGCAGTACGCCGAGTTCGCTCAATTGGTGGATGGCCAAAGCCACGTCGCGGTGCTCGCCGGTGAGGTCGTTGGACAGGTTGAGTAGCAAGGTGCGCACGGAAGAGAAGGTTTCGTAGCTGTTGAGGACAAGGGTTTCGGTGGGGAGGTTGGGAGCAACGGTATAAAGGTTAAGCATGGATCGTCTCCGAGTAGGGGACGTCTCACCACGGGCTACTAAACCCGACCACTGAACATTCAGCGGCCCGTGAACCTTAAGAGAGGCCCATCCAAACGCACAAGCCAGCGGATTCCGAGGCAGCTGTAGGCAACTGCGCAATACGACTATTTCCTTGCATGAATGCAGTCCAAATGTGGGAGCGGGCTTGCTCGCGAAGGCGGTGTGTCATTCAGCACATTGGGTACTGATACACCGCTTTCGCGAGCAAGCCCGCTCCCACATGGAGTTCTGTTGCGCCTGGCAGATCACGCGTTTTCCAGCAGGTTATGCAACTCCACAAACTGTTGCGTCAACTTATGCCGTGGATCGAGGTGGATCAGCGGTTTGTTCTGTTGGTGCGACTCGCGCATGCGCACGGAACTGGCCAGGTACACCGGCAATACCGGCAAGCCTTCGGCAATCAACTCATCAAGCATTTGCTGCGGCAAACTCGCCCGGGCCTGGAACTGGTTGACCACTATGCCTTCGACTTCCAGGCCTTCGTTGTGGTCTTCCTTCAGCTCTTCGATTTCAGCCAGCAAACCATACAGTGCCTGGCGCGAGAAGCTGTCGCAATCGAACGGAATCAGCACGCGATCAGCCGCGATCAACGCCGAAACCGCGTAAAAATTCAGCGCCGGCGGTGTATCCAGGTAGATCCGGTCGTAATCTTCGCTCAACTCATCCAGCAGTTTTCGCAGCTTGTTGATCTTGTGCTTGGCTTCCAGCTTGGGCTGCAGGTCCGCCAGTTCGGCGGTTGCGGTAATGACATGCAGGTTGTCGAACGGCGTTTCGTAGATATCCACCTTGTTCTTCTTCGAAAACGGCCCGGAAGACAGGGTCTGCTTGAAAAAATCCGCGATCCCCATGGGGATATCGTCGCCGGTCAGCCCGGTGAGGTACTGGGTTGAGTTGGCCTGTGCATCGAGGTCCACCAACAGGGTTCGATAGCCTTCACTGGCACTGACTGCTGCCAGGTTGCAGGCGATGCTGGACTTGCCGACGCCGCCTTTCTGATTGAACACCACACGCCGCATGGAAAAACCTCCGTGTATCAATGAATGTCCGAGTGTAGAGGGCAAAAGCGACTGTTAGCTACCTCGTTCGTCCATGCATTACAGCATCACGGAACCATTGGCGACCTGAGTGTCATACGCAGCCGACGAGGCAAAAAGAACGGTCCGACAACCCATCCAGCGCGACGTAAAGGACAATCTGTGAATTCTTCCGACTATTTTGTAATTGGCCGTGCACAATTCATTACCAATGTTTGCTAGAACCCCACGGCACCGGGATAATGCGCGCCATTCGGCCATCGTTCCCTGCCCCTGCCTCGGGGGCCAATGGCTGCACATGGAAGCCCGCAGGGGCGGGATACCTTCTCAGTGATCACTTTCAATATCGCGCAATGGCGCGCCTGGGCCCCAGGGCTCGATAGCGTGGACGACTGGCATGCCTGGTGCCACGCCCCGGTGTTGCTGCCCGTAAGCCAGGCATGCCCCGACGTGTCGTTCCTGCCGGCCATGCAGCGCCGCCGCCTGAGCCGCCTGGCGCGCATGGCGTTCAGCGTAGGCTGGCCGTTGGCCGAAGGCCTTGAGGACCTGCCCCTGGTGTTTGTGTCCCGGCACGGCGAGACCCCGCGCACCCTCGATATCCTCAGCGACCTGGCCAACGACCAGCCACTTTCGCCAACCCAGTTCAGCCTGTCGGTGCACAACGCGGTGATTGGCTTGTGGTCGATCCTGCGCAATGAAACCAGCGAAATGACCGCCCTGGCGGCCGCCGGCGATGGCCTGGAACACGGCATGCTCGAAGCCGCCGCGCTGCTCAACGAAGGGGCTGCGGCGGTCTTGCTGGTGATCACCGAAGAACAGGCGCCCGACGCCTATGCCAGCTGGATCGTTGATGTGCCCTTCCCCTACGCCGTCGGCCTGCTGCTCACACCTGGCGACGAGTGGCAACTGGAACTAAATGGCAGCGCGGTCCAACTCACTCAAACCCAGTGGCCTCACGCCCTGAACCTGCTGCGCACCCTGCTCACCGAACAGGTCGCCTGCCAACATGCCTGGAAGAACCGCGTATGGAACTGGCAACGCAAGTCGTGACCGATAAACCACGGGACGCCTATTACTGGCGCCTGTTCGCCACCGCCGCCAGCTTCGCGCTGTTCGGCGTCGGCGGGCTGTGCCTGCGCCTGCTGGTATTTCCGTTGCTCAGTTGCCTGCCGGGCAGCGCCGAAAAACACCAGCGCCGCGCCCGTCATACCATCAGTAAACTGTTCTGGTTCTTTATCCGCCTGATGCAGCGCGCGGGCGTGCTGACCTACAGTGTCGAAGGCGCCGAAAACCTCGGCCGCCCCGGCCAGATGATTGTCGCCAACCACCCCTCGTTGATCGACGTGGTGTTCCTGATCGGCCTGATGCGTCAAACCAACTGCGTGGTCAAGCAGAGCCTGTTTCAAAACCCGTTCACCCGCGGCCCGGTACGGGATGCCGGCTACATCAGCAATGACGGCAGCGCGGACATGCTCGACGCCGCCGCCGACGCCCTGCGCGCGGGCCAGACCCTGATCATCTTTCCCGAAGGCACCCGCACCACGCCCGGCGCCACACCCGCCTTTCATCGCGGTGGCGCCGCCATTGCGCTGCGGGGTGCGACAATCATCACCCCCGTGGTGATCAAGGTCAGCCCCACCACCTTGACCAAGGCCGAACCCTGGTATCGCATCCCCAAACGCCGTTTTCACTTCAGTTTGCGCGTAGGTGCCGATATAGAACCACAGGCGTTCGCAACACTGGGGCCCGCGCCCCAGGCCTCACGCAAGCTCAACGATTACCTGCATGACTATTTTATTAAGGAGCTCGCCGAAGATGAGCGACCAACACCGCCTTGAGCACGACATAAAGATGCTGATCATCGAGGCCCTGGGCCTGGAAGACATCAGTGTCGACGACATCGACAGCGAGCAAACCCTGTTCGGCGAAGGCCTCGGCCTGGATTCGGTAGACGCCCTGGAAATGGGCCTGGCGATTCAGAAAAAGTACGGCATCAAAATCGATGCCGACGCCAAGGACACCCGCAATCACTTCACCAACGTGGCCTGCCTTGCGGCGTTCGTCACAGCCAGACAGGCAGCTTGAGACCGGACCATGCAAACTCGTGACGATATTTTCAACACCTTGCGCGACGCCTTGGTGGAACTGTTTGAACTGGAGCCTGCACGCGTCACCCTTGACGCCAACCTGTACCAGGACCTGGAAATCGACAGCATCGACGCCGTGGACTTGATCGACCATATCAAGCGCCAGACCGGCAAGAAGATCGCCGCCGAAGAATTCAAGGCGGTGCGTACCGTGAACGACGTGGTTGAGGCGGTGTACCGTCTGGTCCAACCGGCCGCATGAGCCGGCTGATTGGCCTTGGTCTGTTGCTGGCGGGGCTGTTGTACCCCTTTGCGGTGTATTTCGGCACCGAGCACTTTGCGCCGTGGCAGTTCGGCCTGCTGTTGGGCAGCCTGTGGCTGTTGCGGGCGCTGACCGCTGCACGACGCCCCGGCAGCCGTTGGATGGCATCGGCGGTGATCGTGTTCTGCCTGGCGCTGGCCTGGTTCGACAGCCCGCACCTGCTGCGCTGGTACCCGAGCCTGGTCAGTGCATTCATGTTGACGTTGTTTGGCTTGAGCCTCAGGTACGGCCCGCCGATGGTCGAGCGCCTGGCGCGCATGACCGATCCGGTGTTGCCGCCCCACGCCGTGGTGTATACCCGCCAGGTGACCGTGGTGTGGAGTGTGTTTTTTTTGTGTAATGGCCTGCTCGCGGCCGCCCTCACCCTGTGGGCGCCGCTGAGCTGGTGGACGTTGTACAACGGCCTGATCGCCTACGGGTTGATGGGGCTGTTGTTTGCCGTGGAATGGCTGGTACGACAAAGGGTTCGAGGCCGCGTATGAATGGGTTGAAACTTGAGCACTTGCTGCTTGAGCCGCTGCAACAGCGTTGGGTGACCACCGCACCTCAAATGAGCCACGCACAGCTGTGGGAGCAGGCCCTGAGCCTGGCGGCGGGGCTGCAGGCGCGGGGTATTCGGCGCCTGGCCGTGCACCTGGAAGACGCCGGCCTGCTGGCGATTGCCCTGCTGGCCGCCTGGCGCGCCGGGGTCAGCGTGCTGCTGCCCGCCGACCTGCAACCCCAGACCCGCCAACGCTGGGACGCGGTAGTCGATGCCTGGCTGACCGAAGCGGTCGACCTGGACGCGCTGTATCAAGCACCGTTGGGCGCTGCCGTGCTGGACCTGGATGCCTGCCAACTGAGCCTGTGCACCTCCGGCTCCAGTGGCGAACCCAAGCGCATCGACAAGACCCTGCGCCAGCTGGCCAACGAAGTCCAAGCCCTGGAAACGCTGTGGGGCACGGACCTTAAAGACGCCTGCATCATTGGCAGCGTCGCCACCCAGCATATCTACGGCTTGCTGTTCCGGGTGCTATGGCCGCTGTGCGCCGGTCGTACGTTTGTGCGCAAGCAACTGGCCTTCCCCGAGGATTTGCAGCGCGCCAGCCGCGAGCACACACGCTTTGCCTGGGTCGCCAGCCCGGCGCTGCTCAAGCGCATGGGCGACAACCTCGACTGGCCCGCGCTGAGCCAGGTATCGCGGGTGTTTTCGTCCGGCGGCGCGTTGCCCGTGGAAGCCGCCGGCAGCCTGTACGACCGTTTGCAGCAATGGCCGACCGAAATTCTCGGCAGCTCGGAAACCGGTGGCATCGCCTGGCGCCAAGGCGCGCAGCCCTGGCAGCCGTTCGCCGATGTGCAGCTGAGCCAGGACGCCGACGGCGCCCTGCGCATCGCTTCGCCCTACCTGCCCGCCGGGCATATCGAACACACCGCCGACGCCGCGCGCATCCATGCCGATGGCCGTTTCGAGCTGCTGGGCCGCCTGGACCGAATCGTCAAGCTGGAAGAAAAACGCATCTCCCTGCCCATGCTGGAACAGGCACTGGTGGCCCATTCATGGGTCGCGGAAACCCGTCTGGGGGTGGTGCAGGAAAACCGCGCCTCTCTCGGCGCCCTGGTGGTGCTGAGCGCCGAGGGCTTGCATGCCCTGCGCAATCAGGGTCGGCGCGCACTCACCCAGACACTGCGCCAACATTTGAGCCAACATTGCGAAGCCCTGGCGCTGCCGCGGCGCTGGCGTTTGCTGCGGCAACTGCCGCTGAACAGCCAAGGCAAGCTGCCTCAGGCCGACGTGGAGGCGCTGCTGCTGGCCTCCAGGCCGAAAACGCCCGACGTACTGGAACAAGTCGAAGCCGACGGCGAATGGACCTTGCAACTGAGCGTCCCGCCGGACCTCGCCTACTTCAGCGGGCACTTCCCGGTCACGCCAGTGCTGCCGGGGGTGGTGCAGGTGGAATGGGCATTCAGCCTGGGCCAGCAACTGCTCGATTTGCCGGCGACGTTTGCCGGCATGGAGGTGCTCAAGTTTCAGCAATTGGTGCGCCCGGGTGATCACATCGAATTGCACCTGCGCTTTGACCCGGAACGCAGCAAGTTGTATTTCGCCTATCGCAATGGGGTCGCGGCCTGTTCCAGCGGGCGGATAGTGCTGGGAGAGGCCAAGTGAATAAGCTTTTGTGGCAAGCGGGCCCGCTCGGCACATATGCTGGTCCTGTCAGTGAGGGCCGCCATGCATAACCCCTGCGCCCTGATCCCGGTCTACAACCACGAAGCCGCCGTGCCCGCCGTGGTCCACCGCCTGTTGAACAACGGCCTGCCCTGCCTGTTGGTCGACGACGGCAGCAGCCCGGCTTGCGCAGCGGTGTTGGCGCAACTGGCGACGCTCGACAACGTCACCCTGCTGACCCTGCCCAGCAACCAGGGCAAAGGCGGCGCGGTGATGGCCGGTTTCCGCGAAGCCGCACGCCTGGGTTACACCCATACCCTGCAAGTGGACGCCGACGGCCAGCACGACCTGCGCGAAGTCGAGACTTTCCTCGACCTCTCGCGCAGGCATCCCGACGCGGTGATCTGCGGCTACCCCGAATACGACGACAGCGTGCCCAAAGGCCGCCTGTACGCGCGCTACCTGACCCATATGTGGGTGTGGATCAACACCCTGTCGCTGCAGATTCGCGACTCGATGTGCGGCTTTCGCGTGTACCCGCTGGCACCGGTGCTGGCACTGATGGACTCGGCCTACATCGGCACGCGCATGGATTTTGACTCCGATATCCTGGTGCGCCTGGCCTGGCGCAACCAGCCGATGCGCTGGCTGCCGACTCAGGTGCACTACCCCGCCGACGGCCTGTCGCACTTTCGCCTGTTCCACGACAACGTGCGCATCTCGGCGATGCACACCCGTCTGTTCTTCGGCATGCTGGTGCGTGCGCCGATGATTCTGTGGCGACGGTGGCAGGCATGAGCGACAGCACCAAACACTGGGCCGACCGCGAGGAACGCGGCAGCTACTGGTTGATGAAATTCACCGCGTTCGCCGCCAAGGTGCTCGGCCGCCGAGTGCTGAGCCCGGTGCTGTACGGCATCGTGTTGTACTTTTTCCTGTTCGGCCGCACCGCGCGCCGCAGCGCCTGGCAGTACCAACAGCGCCTGGCCGACTGGAGCGGGCGTGACGCGTTGCGCCCCACTCATTGGAAGGTCTTCGGTCAGTTCATGGCCTTTGCCGACTCGCTGCTCGACAAGCTCGACGTGTGGAACGGCAAGCTGCGCCTGGAACAGATCGAGATCAACGACCCGGCGCAATTGCGCGGGCAACTGCGTGGCGACCGCGGGCAGATGCTGGTGGGCGCGCACTTGGGCAACCTGGAAGTGTGCCGCGCCCTCGCCGAGATCGGTGAGCAAGTCACCATGAACGTACTGGTGCACACCAAACACGCCGAACAATTCAACCGCCTGCTGGGCGAAGCCGGGGCAACCCACTTGCGCCTGATCCAGGTCAGCGAACTGGACCCGGCCACCATGCTGCAGCTCAGCCAGCGCCTGGACGACGGTGAGTGGCTGGCGATTGCCGGCGACCGCGTGCCGCTGCACGGCGGGCGCACGGTGCGCGTAGACTTCCTCGGCCACGACGCCGCATTCCCCCAGGGGCCGTGGCTGCTGGCCGGCCTGCTCAAATGCCCGGTGAACCTGCTGATGTGCCTCAAGCACGGGCGGCGCTATCGCCTGAGCATCGAGCCTTTCGCCGAGTTGATCGAATGGAAACGCAGCACCCGCGAGCAGGTCATTGCCCTGTGGACCGCGCGCTATGCCGCACGCCTGGGCCAGTTCTGCCTGGAAGCGCCCCAACAATGGTTCAACTTTTACCCTTTCTGGAAGACCGATGACCACGCATCTTGAGCCGGTAACCTTTGGCGAACGCGCATTGCGCATCGAAGACGTGCTGGCTTTGGCCAACCGTCAGGCGCCGCCCCAATTGCAGGGCGATGCCGCGTATCGCCAGCGCATCGCCAAGGGCGCGCAGTTCCTCGATTCGCTGCTGGACAAGGAAGGCGTGATCTACGGCGTGACCACCGGCTACGGCGACTCCTGCGTGGTCGCCGTGCCGTTGCAGCACGTCGAGGCCTTGCCGCGTCATCTGTACACCTTTCATGGGTGCGGCCTGGGCAAGTTGCTCGATGCCCAAGCCACCCGGGCGGTACTGGCCGCGCGGTTGCAGTCGCTGTGCCACGGCGTGTCCGGGGTGCGCGTGGAACTGCTCGAGCGCCTGCATGCGTTCCTCGAACACGACGTGTTGCCGCTGATCCCGGAAGAGGGTTCGGTGGGCGCCAGCGGTGATTTGACGCCGCTGTCCTACGTAGCCGCGACCCTCTCCGGCGAGCGCGAGGTGATGTTCCGTGGCGAACGCCGCCAAGCCGCCGATGTACATCGTGAACTGGGCTGGGAGCCGCTGGTGCTGCGCCCCAAGGAAGCCCTGGCGCTGATGAACGGCACCGCCGTGATGACCGGCCTGGCCTGCCTGGCCTTCGCCCGTGCCGACTACTTGCTGCAACTGGCCACGCGCATCACCGCGATGAACGTGGTGGCGTTGCAAGGCAACCCGGAACATTTCGACGAGCGCCTGTTCGCCGCCAAGCCGCACCCCGGGCAGATGCAAGTCGCCGCGTGGCTGCGCAAGGACCTGGCGATCGACGCGCCGACCGCGCCGCTGCATCGCCTGCAGGACCGTTACTCGCTGCGTTGCGCCCCCCATGTGCTCGGCGTGTTGGCCGACAGCCTGAACTGGCTGCGTTCCTTCATCGAGATCGAGCTGAACAGCGCCAATGACAACCCGATCATCGACGCCGAAGAAGAGCGCGTGCTCCACGGCGGGCACTTCTACGGCGGGCACATCGCCTTTGCCATGGACAGCCTCAAGACCCTGGTTGCCAACGTCGCCGACCTGCTCGACCGCCAGCTCGCACTGCTGGTGGACGTGCGCTACAACCACGGCCTGCCGAGCAACCTGTCCGGTGCCCCGGCCGACCGCGCGATGATCAACCATGGCTTCAAGGCCGTGCAGATCGGCACCAGCGCCTGGACCGCCGAAGCGCTGAAAAACACCATGCCGGCCAGCGTGTTCTCGCGCTCCACCGAGTGCCATAACCAGGACAAGGTCAGCATGGGCACCATTGCTGCCCGCGATGCGATCCGCGTGCTGGAGCTGACCGAGCAAGTCGCCGCCGCGACCTTGCTTGCCGCCAACCAGGGTGTGTGGCTGCGCGCCCAGGCCGAGGATGCGCGGCCACTGCCGCCGGCGCTGGCGGCGATGCATGAAGCACTCGCAAAAGACTTCCCCCCGGTCATCGAAGACCGCGCCTTGGAGGGCGAACTGCGCCTGTGCCTGCAACGTATAGCCGAGCAACACTGGAGGCTGCATGCGTAGCCAGGGCGTGCTGCATTGCGACACTGAAATCCTCGTGCCGTTTTTTGACGTCGACACCATGAATGTCGTGTGGCACGGGCATTACGTGAAGTACCTGGAAGTGGCGCGCTGCGCGCTGCTGGACCAGATCGGCCACAACTACACAGCGATGCTCGAGTCCGGCTATGCCTGGCCGGTGATCGACATGCAGTTGCGCTATGTGCGTGGCGCGGTGTTTGGCCAGACCATCAACGTACGCGCCAGCCTGGTGGAATGGGAGAACCGCTTGAAGGTCAATTACCTGATTACCGATGTGGCCAGCGGCGAGCGGTTGACCCGTGCCAGCACCGTGCAGGTGGCGGTGGAAGTCGCGACCCGCGAGATGCAGCTCGCCTCCCCAACCGTATTCACAAACGCCGTAGAGAGAGCCTTGAAATGAGATCCCCTGTGGGAGCGGGCTTGCTCGCGATGGACGTTAACGATAATGCGGGTCGCCTGATGCTACGCGGCGCTCTCAGGTTCTTCGCGGGCAAGCCCGCTCCCACAGGGATCGCCTTAATCCTGCTATTAAGTATTCCGGGCCTGGCCCAGGCTTTCGACCTGCAGCAACTCAGCGACCAACTCGCAAAACCCACCGTCATCCACGGCAACTTCACCCAGGAAAAACACCTGCGCGCCCTGCCCCAGCCCCTCGTCAGCAAAGGCACCTTCGTCCTGGCCAAGGACCATGGCCTGCTGTGGCTGCTCAAAACCCCGCTGCAACAGGACTACCGCATCAGCGCCCAGGGCATTGCCCGGCGTGACGCCAATGGCTGGCAACTGTTGCCGAACAAGAGCGCCGGCGCCGAGCAGAACCGCCTGTTCCTCGCCGTGCTCCAGGGCGACAGCAGCGGCTTGCAGCGTGATTTCGACCTGCAACTGCAAGGCGAGGCCAAGCAGTGGACATTGACCCTGGTGCCGCGCTCGCTGCTGCTCAAGCAAGTCTTCACCCAGATCAATATCGACGGTGGCGAACTGGTGCAGAAAATCGAATTGCTGGAAACCCAGGGCGACAGCACCCTGCTGCGCATGCAGGACAGCACGGCGAGCCAACCCTTGACTGACGCGGAGCAACACGACTTTGCCCAGTGAGCGCCTGCTGCCGCGCCTGTTCCTGATCCTGCTGGTCGCCATGCTGGCCCTGGCCGGCTGGCAGTGGCGTCACGGCGCGCCGTTGTCGGCCAACCTGATGGAACTGGTGCCGGGCAGCACGCCGGATGCGCTGGAACAGCAGGCCGAACAACGCATGCAAGAACCGCTGAACCGCGAAATGCTGGTGCTGGTCGGGCATGCCGACCGCCAGCAAGCCGTGGCCGTGGCCCAACAATTGGGCGAGCGCTGGCAGGCCAGCGGGTTGTTTGAAAAGGTGCAATGGAACCTGCAAGCCGACTTGCCGGCACTGCGCGAGCAATTGCTGCGCGGGCGCCTGGCCATGCTCTCGGCCAAGGACCGTGAGCAGCTGATCGAGCACCCTGACGCGTTTATCCAACAGCGCGTACAGGCGCTGTTCGACCCCTTTACCGGTTTCAGCCTGGTGCCCAGCCAGGACGACTGGCTGGGCCTGACCGGGCGCATCCAGAACAGCCAGCCGCAGCGCGGCGCCGTGCAGCTGGATATCGGCAGCGGCGCGTTGATCGCCGATGCCGACGGCAAAAGCTGGGTGTTGCTGCGCGCGCGCACCACCGGCAATGCCTTCGATATGAAACTGCCGCTGCAGGTGGCGGATCTGCTCCAGGCCAGCCGCGAGCAGGCCGCCGGGCACGGTGCACAGTTGCTCGCCGCCAGTGGCTTGCTCTACGCCGCCAATAGTCAACAGCAAGCCACACGGGAAATCACCTGGGTCGGCGGCGGCGCCACCCTCGGCATCCTGTTACTGCTGTTGCTGGCGTTCCGCCGTTGGCGCGTGCTGCTGGCCTTTGTGCCGGTGCTGGTGGGCATGCTGTTTGGCGCGGTGGCCTGTGTTGCGCTGTTTGACCATATGCATGTGATGACGCTGGTACTGGGCTCCAGCCTGATCGGCGTGGCGGTGGACTACCCGCTGCATTACTTGTCGAAAAGTTGGAGCCTGCGGCCATGGCGCAGTTGGCCGGCGTTGCGCCTCACGCTGCCAGGCTTGAGCCTGAGCCTGGCGACCAGCTGCATCGGGTATCTGGCGCTGGCCTGGACGCCGTTTCCGGCCTTGACGCAAATCGCGGTGTTCTCTGCCGCGGGGTTGGTCGGCGCTTACTTGTGCGCCGTGTGCCTGTTGCCGGCACTGCTAAACGGCGCAGAGCTGCGCCCGGCGCAATGGCCGCTGCGCATCGCCGAAGGGATGTGGCGCGCGCGTGCATCCTTGCTCAAGCGCGTGCCGAGCCCGGTATTGCTGGGGGCGCTGCTGCTGTTTTGCGCAGGTGGCTTATGGCACTTGAACAGCAAAAATGATATTCGCCAATGGATCGGCGCGCCGCCGCAATTGCTGCAGGAAGCCCAGGCCGTGGCGCGCATTACCGGGTTCCAGCCCACCAGCCAGTTCTTCCTGGTGCGCGCAGACACCCAGCAGCAGTTGCTGGAGCGCCAGGCTGCGTTGGCGCAGCGCCTGGACCAACTGGTGAACATGGACAAACTCAAGGGCTACCTGGCGCTCAATCAATTGGTCAGCCTGCCCGCAGAGCAACAACAATTGCGCGATGCGCTGAACCAACTGCCGCAACACTGGCAGCCGCTGCTCGATCTCGGCGTGCCCGCCAGTGCGCTGCAGGCCGAAGTTGCGCGACTGCAAGCGCTGCCCACCCAGGACATCGATGACGCGCTGGCAGGCCCGCTGGCCGAACCGTGGCGCACCCTGTGGCTTGGCCCGGTTGAAGGTGGCGTGGCGGCAATGGTCAGCCTGCAAGGTTTGAACAACCCGGCCTTGCTGCGGGTGCAGGCACTGGACTTACCGGGTGTGCAGTTAGTGGACCGCCTGGGCGATTTGAACCGGGTGTTCGCCGACACGCAAATCAGCGCCGCCGAATTGAAACTGATGTCCTGTGTTTTGATCGTACTGCTGCTGATCCTGCCGTTCGGTTTTGGCGGGGCCTTGCGCATCGTCGCCCTGCCGCTGCTGGCGGCGCTGTGCAGCCTGGCCAGCCTCGGCTGGCTGGGCCAGCCGCTGACGCTGTTCAGCCTGTTCGGCTTGCTGCTGGTCACGGCTATCAGCGTCGATTATGCGATCCTGATGCGCGAGCAGATCGGCGGCCCCGCGGTCAGCCTGTTGGGAACCTTGCTGGCGGCGCTGACGACCTGGTTATCCTTTGGCCTGCTGGCGGTGTCCAGCACGCCGGCGGTGAGTAATTTCGGCCTATCGGTCAGCCTGGGCCTGGCATTCAGCTTTATGCTGGCGCCCTGGGCCGGACAACAGAAACACGCCTTATGAATGTGATTATCGCCAGAACGGCAAGGAGCCCTCGTGCCCACAGTTGAAATGGAACGTCGCCAGGTGGTGGTGATCGGTGCCGGTCCATCCGGGGCCATCGCCGCCGCGCTGCTCAAGCGCAATGGGCATGATGTATTGATCATCGAGCGCCAGCATTTCCCACGGTTCTCGATTGGCGAAAGCCTGCTGTCCCACTGCATCGACTTTATCGAAGAGGCCGGCATGCTCGAGGCCGTGCAGGCCGCGGGTTTCCAACTGAAAACCGGCGCCGCGTTCGCCTGGGGCGAGCGCTACAGCGCGTTTGATTTCGGCGACACCTTCAGCCACGGCAAGCCCACCACCTTCCAGGTGCAGCGTGGCGAGTTCGACAAGTTGCTGGCCGATCAGGCCGCGCTGCAGGGCGTGGAGATTCGCTACGGCGAAACCATCGTCGGCGTCGATTTCAAGGGCGAGTGCCGCTACCTGCACGTTCGCCGTGAAAACGGCAGCGAGTACCACCTCAAAGCCAAATTCGTGCTCGACGCCAGCGGATACGGCCGTGTGCTGCCGCGCCTGCTCGACCTGGACGTGCCGTCGGACTTCCCGGTGCGCCAGGCCGTGTTCACCCACGTTGAAGATCGGATCGAACACCCAGGCTTCGACCGCACCAAGATCCTGATCACGACTCACCCGACACAGCGCGATATCTGGTTCTGGACCATTCCGTTCAGTAACGGCCGCTGCTCGGTCGGCGTGGTCGCGGCCAAGGCGCATTTCGAAGGCCGTGACACTGACCTCGACGCCTGCCTGCGCGGTTTTATCGACGAAACCCCGAGCCTGTCCGGCGTGCTGGACAACGCCGTATGGGATACGCCGGCGCGGACCATCGGCGGCTACGCGGCCAATGTCAAAACCCTGCACGGTCCGGGTTTTGCACTGCTGGGCAACGCCGCGGAATTTCTCGACCCGGTGTTTTCGTCCGGCGTGACCATTGCCATGCGCTCGGCGAGCATGGCGGCCGGCGTGTTGCATCGTCAGCTCAAAGGCGAAACCGTGGACTGGCAAACCGAGTTCGCCGAGCCCTTGAAGCGCGGCGTCGAAACCTTCCGCTGCTACGTCGAGGGCTGGTACGCCGGGACCTTCCAGGATGTGATTTTCCACCCGGGCAGCTCGCCGGAGATTCGGCGCATGATCAGCGCGATCCTTGCCGGGTACGCATGGGATGAGCGCAACCCGTTCGTGAACGAGCCCAAGCGACGGTTGCGGATGTTGTCGGAAATCTGTGCGAGTGAGCCGGTATGAGCAGCGCGCCGCTGGAAAAAACCTGCTTGAGCAGCAACTACGTCGAAGAAACCCGGTTCGGCTTCTGGTTCCTGCGCAGCCACACCTGGCAGCACCGCGTGTTGCGTGTAGCGATCAACGACCTGCGCAGCCTGTTTACCGAACCGCTGCCCCAGGCACCGGTGCTGCTGGACGCCGGTTGCGGCCAGGGCAAATCCTTCACGCTGCTGCACCAAGTGTTCGCGCCTGGGCGGCTGATCGGCCTGGACGCTGATCTTCACAGCCTGGAGTTGAGCCGCGAAGAAGCCGCGCGCCAGGGCCTGGCCGTCGAGTTGATCGGCAGCGACTGCGCCACGTTGCAAGTGCCGGACGCCAGTGTCGATATCCTGTTCTGCCACCAGACCTTCCACCATCTGGTTGAACAGCATCGCGCACTCAAGGAGTTCTACCGCGTGCTCAAGCCGGGGGGTTACTTGCTGTTTGCCGAGTCCACCGAAGCCTATATCGATACCTGGGTGATCCGTTGGCTGTTCCGCCACCCGATGCACGTGCAGAAAAGCGCCGAGCAATACCTGCAGATGCTCCGCGAGCAGGGCTTTGAATTCGGCCCGCAGAACGTCTCGTACCCGTATCTGTGGTGGAGCCGCTCCAGCGACTTCGGCCTGTTGGAGCGCTGGGGCCTGCGCAAGGCGCCACCGGTGGGCCAGCGCGAAGAAACCCTGGTCAACTGCGTGGCACGCAAACCTTTGGCGAGTGCCGCGCCATGATGCGCATGCTGTTGATCGGCTGCCTGATGCTGCTGAGCGCCTGCGCCAGCCAGCCACCGCTGCCCGGCAAAACCCCAGCCCTGGCCTTGCCGCTGCAATTGCATGTGCAACGCCTGGCCGACGGCCAGAGCCAGGACTGGCTGCTGGTGATCCAGCGCGAAGGCGGCGGCATTCGCTGGTCGATGATGGACCCGCTGGGCATCCCCCAGGCCCGGCAAAAACTGATCGATGGCCAGTGGCAGGCCGATGGCCTGCTGCCGCCCAACCCTCAGGCGCGCGAGCTGTTTGCCGCGTTGCTGTTTGCGTTGACCTCGGCCGATGATGTGCGTGCGCTGTATCCCGGCGCCCAGGCCAGGGACTTGACGCGGACCCTGCCGGGCCATTGGCAGATCGTGTATCAGTCTTCCGAAGTCTTCAGCGTGAACATGACCGGGCAGCCGTTGAGCTACCGCGTCACGCCGCTCGGTGCTGCGCGATGACCGCCTACCTCAACGCCCTGGGCATCATCTGCGCCCTTGGCCGTGGCCAGGCTGAAGTCAGCCGCCGCCTGTTTGCCGGTGACTGCTCGGGCATGCGCGCCGAGAGCGGCTGGGTGCCGGAGCGCGAGTTGCCGGTAGCCGGTGTGCACGGCGAATTAGCGGCCATCCCGGCGCAATTGGGCCAGCAACGCAGCCGCAATAACCAACTGCTGCTGGAAGCGGCGTTGCAGATCGAGGGTGAGATCCGCCGCGCCATCCAGACTTACGGCGCTTCACGGGTCGGCGTCGTGCTCGGCACCAGCACCTCGGGCATCGACGAGGCCAGTCGCGGCATGGCCCAGTACCTGCGGGAACACCGGTTCCCAGGCGACTACGACTACCAGCAACAGGAACTCAGCGCCCCGGCCAACTTCCTGGCTGACTGGCTGCAACTGAGCGGCCCGGCCTATGTGATCTCCACGGCCTGCACCTCCAGCGCCCGCGCGCTGATGAGCGCCCAACGCCTGTTGGACCTGGGCCTGTGCGATGCGGTCATTTGCGGCGGCGTCGACAGCCTGTGCAAGCTCACCCTCAATGGCTTCAGCGCATTGGAAGCCGTGTCGAACCAGCGCTGCAACCCGTTTTCGGTGAACCGCGACGGCATCAACATCGGCGAGGCGGCCGTGCTGTTCCTGATGAGCAGGGAACCCGCGCCCATCGCCCTGCTGGGCAGCGGCGCCAGTTGCGATGCGCACCATATCTCCGCGCCTGAACCCACCGGCAAGGGTGCGTTGCAGTCGATGCGCAAGGCGCTCGCCAGTGCCAGGCTGCAGCCCGAAGCGATCGGCTACCTGAACCTGCACGGCACCGCCACCCAGCATAACGACGCCATGGAAAGCCTGGCCGTCGCCAGCCTGTTCCCGCAAGGCGTGGCTTGCTCGTCGACCAAACCCATGAGCGGCCATACCCTGGGCGCAGCCGGCGCGCTGGAAGCGGCGTTCTGCTGGTTGAGCCTGGTTCACAACCGCGTGCCGCCGCATGTCTGGGACGGCCAGGCCGACCCGCTGCTGCCTGCCTTGCAGTGGGCGCAGGCTGGAGCCGGCCTGAAAAAACGCTGCCTGATGAGCAACTCGTTTGCTTTCGGCGGCAACAATGTCAGCCTGATTATCGCAGAGGCCCCATGATCAATTGGCCACTCGCCGAACTGCTGCCCCATGCCGGCGACATGATCCTGATCGACCAAGTGCTGTCGTTTGACGAAGAGCAGGTTTACACCCGTACCACCGTCCAGCCCGGCGGCCTGTTCAACCGCGCGGACGGCAGCCTTCCGGCCTGGGTCGGCATCGAATTGATGGCGCAAAGCGTCGCCGCCTATGCCGGTTGCCGCGCGCGCCAGAAAGGCGAAGCCGTGGAACTGGGCTTCCTGCTCGGTACACGTAAGTTCGAGTGCAACGTGGAACACTTTCCCGCCGGCGCCGAATTGACGATCCACGGCCTGCGTTCCCTGGAAGACGACAATGGCATGGGTGTGTTCGAATGCCACCTGACCGGCAACGGGATCCAGGCCAGCGCCCGCTTGAATGTATTTCGACCGCCCCAGGCGGCCAACTATTTAGCTGAATCGAAGGACGAACGTCATGACTGAATCCGTACTGGTCACCGGCTCCAGCCGTGGCATCGGCCGCGCCATCGCGCTGCGCCTGGCCCAGGCCGGGCATGACATCGTGCTGCACTGCCGCAGTGGCCGTGCCGAAGCTGACGCGGTGCAGACCGAGGTTCAAGCGCTGGGCCGCCAGGCGCGGGTGCTGCAATTCGATGTGGCGGATCGCGCGACGTGCAAGGAAATCCTTGAGGCCGACGTAGAGCAACACGGCGCCTATTACGGCGTGGTGCTCAACGCAGGTCTGACCCGTGACGGTGCGTTTCCGGCGTTGTCGGAAGACGATTGGGACGTGGTGATGCGCACCAACCTCGACGGTTTCTACAACGTCCTGCACCCGGTGATGATGCCGATGATTCGTCGTCGCGCCGCCGGGCGCATTGTGTGCATCACCTCGGTTTCCGGATTGATCGGCAACCGTGGCCAGGTTAACTACAGTGCCTCCAAAGCCGGGTTGATCGGCGCGGCCAAGGCCCTGGCCATCGAGCTGGGCAAGCGCAAGATTACCGTCAACTGCGTCGCACCCGGCTTGATCGACACCGCGATGCTGGATGAAAACGTACCGGTGGAAGAGCTGATGAAGATGATCCCGGCGCAGCGCATGGGCACGCCTGAAGAGGTAGCCGGCGCAGTGAACTTCCTGATGTCGGCCGAAGCCGGCTATATCACGCGCCAAGTCCTGGCGGTGAATGGGGGATTGTGCTGATGAAGCGCGTCGTCGTCACCGGCATGGCCGGCATGACCTCCCTGGGCGGTAATTGGGACACCATTTGCGCCAACTTCCGCGCCAACCGCAGCGGCATCCGGCGCATGGACGAGTGGGACCGTTTTACCGAATTGAACACGCGCCTGGCCGGGCCGATCGACGACTTTGTCGTGCCCGCCCATTGGACGCGTAAGCAACTGCGCAGCATGGGCCGCGTCTCGCGCCTGGCGGTGTGGGCGGCGGAACAGGCGTTACAGGACGCCGGCCTGCTCGGTGACGAGTCGATCAAGGACGGGCGCATGGGCGTGGCCTGTGGCTCGTCCACCGGCAGCACCGACGAGATCAAGGCGTTCGGCAACATGTTGCTCAATTCGGTGGCCGAGGGGCTGAATGCCAACTCCTATGTGCGCATGATGCCGCACACCACGGCGGCGAATATCAGCATCTTTTTCGGCCTCACCGGGCGGCTGATCCCCACGTCCAGCGCCTGCACCAGCGGCAGCCAGGGCATCGGCTATGCCTATGAAGCGATCAAGTTCGGTCGCCTGCCGTTGATGCTGGCCGGTGGCGCCGAAGAGCTGTGCCCTACCGAAGCCATGGTGTTCGACGCGCTCTACGCCACCAGCCTGAAGAACGATGCCCCGCAAACCAGTCCACGCCCCTATGACAGCGGCCGCGATGGCCTGGTGATCGGCGAAGGCGGCGGCATGCTGGTGCTCGAAGAACTGGAACACGCCCTGGCGCGCGGTGCGCATATCCACGCCGAGCTGGTCGGCTTCGGCAGCAACGCCGACGGCCAGCACACCACGCGTCCGGAACAGAAAACCATGCGCCGCGCGATGGAGCTGGCCCTGGAAGATGCCGGGCTTGAGCCTGGCGCAATCGGCTACGTGAATGGTCATGGCACCGCCACCGACCAGGGCGATATCGCCGAAACGCTGGCCACCAGCAGCCTGTTCGGCAGCCGCATGCCGATCAGTTCGCAGAAGAGCTTTCTGGGCCATACCTTAGGCGCCTGCGGTGCGCTGGAGTCCTGGTTCAGCATCGAGATGATGAACCGCAACCAGTACGTGCACACCTTCAACCTGGATTCGGTCGACCCGCAATGCGGCGAACTGGACTACGTGCAAGGTGAATTCCGCGAGATGCACCACGACTACGTGATGAACAACAACTTTGCCTTCGGCGGCGTCAACACCTCGCTGATCTTCCGCCGCTGGTCCTGACTTTTTAATCGATTGGAGAAAACGGAATGTCTTCCTTGCTACGCGCGACCCTGATCACCCTGGCCCTGCTGACGACAGCCGGCTGCACCAGCAAACCGATCCTCAATACCCAGCACGACCTGCCGGCCAACGCTCAGGTCAGTGAAGAAAAAATGAAAACGGTGATCGTCAACGCCCTGCAAACGCGCAATTGGACGGTGCAGCGGTTGAGCCCGCAACTGGTGCAGGCCGAGATCAATGTGCGCAACCAGTATTACGCCGCCATCGACATCCGCTACACCCGCAACAGCTACGCCATCACCTACCGCGACAGCCGCGAGCTGGGCTACAAGGACGGCAAGATCCATCGCAACTACAACCGCTGGGTGAACAACCTGGATCGCGACATCATGACGGGCTTGCGCAGCAATGGTGTGAGTGGGGAGGCGGGGTCGGCGGCGCAGTTGTTTGAGCAGACCGGGACTACCAAGCAGAACTGAGGCACTCAGGATTCAGAAACGACAAAGGGCGCCTCTCGGCGCCCTCTTCACAAACAGGTTGGCTTGTCATCGCCTCGTCCTGCCTGGCTCTGCGATGGCTGGTTGCCCAGGATCCTCAGAGTCTCACAAGCCCCTTTCGGGAACGTGGGCAGTATGCCTGAAAACAGCTTAACGGCAACCCGTGGCAAAATGCCGTTCATCCCTCAATGCAGCCCCAGCGCACTGCGCACCGCCGCCTTTATTGCTAAGAATTGATCATAGGTGAGTTCAGCGATTTTGTAAGTTCGTTTGCCGTGGCGATCTTTGCTTTTGATCCGGTCGAGCCTGCCCAGGCTGACAGTCGCCACAATGTCACATTTTGCCCAGCAGACAGGGCTTGCTCCTTGAAGATGGCTATCGAGCTGCAGGTGGTGCTCCAAGACCGTCTGCGGCGCAGTGGTGCTCAGTGGCACAACCGTCACCAGCAACTTATTGGTTCGGTGCTTGCGTACCACGATGACCGGTCGGATCTTTATGATTTCCGGGACCTCATAGCCTCGAAAATCACACATCAACACGCTGCCCTCCTTGGGCTGATAGAGAAGTGCCATCCGTATCACTCGCTTGAGAAAAAGCGATTCTGCGTAACTTTTCGGCGAATAACTAAGCCGGTTGCGTTACCTGATATGTGTCCGCGCTACAGCACTGCCTTACGCGTCAACAACTCCACAAACGCCTTCGCCATCGGCGTCTGCGCGCCCTTGCGTTGCACCAGCCACACCGCTGTCACCGCCTCCGGGTCCAGCAGCGTGCGATACACCACGCCATCGATCCGGATGCGTTGGTATGACGCCGGCAATACCGATACGCCCAATCCCGCCGCCACCAGCCCGATGATGGTCATCGCTTCCCCCGCCTCCTGGGCGATGTGGGGGCTGAAGCCGGCGTCACGGCACAGGCTTAGCAACTGCGCATACAGGCCGCTGCCGTAGGCGCGCGGGAAAAACACGAACGGTTCCTGCGCCAGTTGCGCCAGGTGCACGCCACGCTCGCTGCCCTCTGCCAGCGGGTGGTCGGCATTCAACACGGCCACCAGCGGCTCGCGCATCAGCTCGACCACGCTCAGCGAGTCTGGCAACGGCAGCGGTCGCATCAGCCCCACCTGGATCGACTCATCCACCAGCGACTCGGCCACTTCCGTGCTGCTCATCTCCTGAAGATTGAGGTGCACCGCCGGGAACGCCTGGCGAAACGCGAAGATCGCCTGGGGAATGCTGGCATTGAATGGCGCCGATGAGGTGAAGCCGATCTTCAACTCGCCCAGCTCACCCAGCTGCGCACGACGCGCCACATCCGCCGCCTTGTCGACCTGGGCCAGCACCAGCCGTGCCTCGTGCAGGAATAGCCGGCCCGCTTCGCTCAGCTCGACGCGACGATTGGTACGCTCGAACAACCGCGCACCCACTTGCTGTTCCAGCGCCTGGATCTGCTGGCTCAGCGGCGGCTGCGAGATGCCCAGCACCTGCGCGGCGCGGCCGAAATGCAGCTCTTCGGCAACCGCGATGAAATACCGCAAGTGACGCAATTCCATGCACACCTCATTAGGTCGTTAAAGCTATCAAACAGGTCGAACAATATATTGGAAAGAATCATTAGCCAGCTATATTCTTTTTTGCATTGCCGCTCCTGGCAAGCTCTTATGCCCCGAGGTACCCGTGAAAGCTGCTGTCGCTCCACTCGCTCAAGAACGCCCACCCACCGCACTGGATGAAGTGGTGGCCCAGCTCAATGACGCGTACATCGAAAAAGGCACGCCGATGTTCATGCGCACGGTGCTGGCGCTGTTCTGCGGCGGTTTTGCCACCTTCGCCCTGCTGTATTGCGTGCAGCCGATGATGCCGGCGTTGTCCCATGAATTTTCCATCAATGCGGCGCAGAGCAGCCTGATCCTATCCGTGGCTACCGCGATGCTCGCGTTCGGCTTGCTGATCACCGGGCCGATTTCCGACCGGCTGGGACGCAAGCCGGTGATGGTCTGCGCGTTGTTCTGCGCGGCACTGGCGACCATTGCCAGCGGCTTGATGCCCAATTGGGAAGGCATCCTGCTGATGCGTGCGCTGGTGGGCCTGTCGCTGAGCGGGCTGGCCGCCGTGGCCATGACCTACCTGAGCGAAGAGATCCACCCGCAGCACATCGGCCTGGCCATGGGCCTCTACATCGGTGGCAACGCGATTGGCGGCATGAGTGGACGCCTGATCATCGGCGTGCTGATCGACTTCGTCAGCTGGCACACCGCAATGCTGATCATCGGCGCCCTGGCGCTGGTCGCCGCCACGGTGTTCTGGAAAATCCTGCCCCAGTCGCGCAACTTCCGCGCCACCAGCCTCAAGCCGCGCAGCCTGGTGGACGGCTTTGTCATGCACTTCAAGGACGCGGGCCTGCCGTGGTTGTTCCTCGAAGCCTTCCTGCTGATGGGTGCGTTCGTGACCCTGTTCAACTACATCGGCTACCGCCTGCTGGCCGACCCTTATGACCTCAGCCAAGCCGTGGTCGGCCTGCTGTCGCTGGTGTACCTCTCGGGCATCTACAGCTCGGCGAAAATCGGCGCCCTGGCCGACCGCCTGGGCCGCCGCCGCGTGCTCTGGGCAACTATCGCGCTGATGCTCGCCGGCATGGCCATGACCCTGTTCACCCCACTTTGGCTGGTGGTGCCAGGCATGCTGGTCTTCACCTTCGGCTTCTTCGGCGCCCACTCGGTGGCCAGCAGCTGGATCGGCCGTCGCGCGGTAAAAGCCAAAGGGCAGGCATCGTCGTTGTACCTGTTCAGCTACTACGCGGGATCGAGCATTGCCGGGACGGCGGGCGGGTTCTTCTGGCACTTCGGCGGGTGGAACGGGATTGGGGCGTTTATCGTGGCGTTGTTGATCGGCGCATTGCTGGTGGCGTTGAGGCTGGCGAAGTTGCCGCCGTTGGGGCAAGCAGCGACTTGAAGTGCCAGTACCGCCCAGGAAAAACCTCTTTACAGCGGTTTTTTTGCAACCGGCTTTCGCTTCATACCGGTGCCGACCGAAGTATGGAGCGCCATCGCACGCCCCCCGTCCCACTCCGCCTGCATTGCCGAAAACAGCTCAACGTCGATACGGGTTTGATGCGTAATGAGCGCCTCGGACATCGCCTCTGCGATTTGCTCGATGATCACCCCTGGCTTCTCCACCGCACAGTGCTTACGACCAAACTCCATGAGTTGCTGACGATCCGGATACGCCTTGGCCTTGTTCAGTTTGATTGCCAGCGTGCGATCAATCAGGGAACGACCGGACTTGGGATTGTAATTCTGATACACGGTTGTGGTGGTGACATCGAATACAGGGGCAAGCTGCACTGGATGAATAAGCGAACGGGAACTGCGAGCCCTTGGACAGTTCGCCTGAATGTCCATCGGGGGTGACGACGTTGAGTAATTTGACTCTACTCATCATGCTCCACCAGATCGGCCAGGGACTTGAGATCGATGCGTTTATCGACAACGTCCAGGGCCATTCCCAGCGCAGAAATTACCCGGAACACGGTGTACATCGCGACGTTTTCACCTGCTTCAAGATCCATTATGGTCTTGCGGTTGCACTTGGCCCGCTCCGCCAGTTGCGCCTGGCTATAGCCTTTGGCGCGACGCAGCTGTCGTATTCTGTCACCCAATTCGGGTGGATTGGCCAGCAACATAATGTCACCCATAACGGACTTTAATGATTAAAAACGCCAGCATGTCCGTAATAACGGACATTGCCAGTGCCTTATGTCCGTCGGTACCAAACAAAAACGCCCGGTATAGCCCGGGCGTTTTCTATTGCGCGCCGATCACTCGTGATACTGCGCGGACAGTTCGTGCACCGCGCGCAGGAACGCGCCGGCATGCTCCGGGTTCACTTCCGGGGTGATGCCGTGGCCGAGGTTGAACACGTGCCCGGTGCCCTTGCCGTAGCTGGCGAGGATACGCCCGACTTCGGTGCGGATCGCTTCCGGCTTGGCGTACAGCACGGTCGGGTCCATGTTGCCCTGCAGTGCAACGCGGTTGCCGACGCGCTGGCGGGCTTCGCCGATGTCGCAGGTCCAGTCCAGGCCCAGTGCGTCAGCGCCGGCGTCGGCGATGCTTTCCAGCCACAGGCCGCCGCCCTTGGTGAACAGGATCACCGGGACCTTGCGACCTTCGTGTTCACGGATCAGGCCGCTGACGATCTTGCGCATGTAGGCCAGGGAGAATTCCTGGTACGCCGCCGCCGAGAGGTTGCCGCCCCAGGTGTCGAAGATCTGCACCGCTTGCGCGCCGGCCATGATCTGGCCGTTGAGGTACGAGGTGACCGACTGTGCCAGCTTGTCGAGCAGCAGGTGCATGGCTTGCGGATTGTCGTAGAGCATGGCCTTGGTCTTGCGGAAGTCTTTCGACGAGCCGCCTTCAACCATGTAGGTGGCCAGGGTCCAGGGGCTGCCGGAGAAACCGATCAGCGGCACGCGGCCATTGAGTTCGCGGCGGATGGTGCTCACGGCGTCCATCACGTAACCGAGGTCTTTGTGCGGGTCCGGGATCGGCAGGGCTTCGATGTCGGCCAGGGTGCTGACGACTTTCTTGAAACGCGGGCCTTCGCCGGTTTCGAAGTACAGGCCTTGGCCCATCGCGTCAGGAATGGTGAGGATATCGGAGAAGAGGATGGCCGCGTCCAGTTGGGGATAGCGGTCCAGCGGTTGCAGGGTGACTTCGCAGGCGAACTCCGGGTTCATGCACAGGCTCATGAAGTCGCCGGCGTGGGCGCGGCTGGCGCGGTATTCCGGCAGGTAGCGACCGGCCTGGCGCATCATCCACACGGGGGTGACGTCCACGGGTTGCTTGAGCAGGGCACGCAGGAAACGGTCGTTCTTGAGGGCAGTCATGTCGGCATCCGCAAAAAAAGTGCGGGCATTTTCTCAGAGCGCGACGCAAAAGGCACGGAGTGAGCCGTGCCTTTTGTCTATCGGGTCAATTTGTCGCGGCCTTGAAAGCAGCGCAATACAAATGTGGGAGCGGGCTTGCTCGCGAAGGCGGTGTGTCAGTCAGTGCTTCTTTGACTGATCTGCCGCCTTCGCGAGCAAGCCCGCTCCCACATTTTTTGATCCCATTTTAATTCGAGATCAGGGTCAGACTTGCAGGTAATCCAGGATCCCTTCAGCGGCGTTGCGGCCTTCGAAGATCGCCGTTACCACCAGATCCGAACCGCGCACCATATCGCCACCGGCGAAGATCTTCGGGTTGCTGGTCTGGTGCTTGTACTGGCCTTGTTCCGGGGCGACGACGCGGCCCTGGCTGTCGGTCTGGATCTGGAACTGCTCGAACCACGGCGCCGGGCTTGGGCGGAAACCGAAGGCGATCACCACGGCGTCGGCCGGAATGATCTCTTCGGAGCCCGGGATCGGCTCGGGGCTGCGACGGCCACGGGCGTCCGGTTCGCCGAGACGGGTCTCGACCACCTTCACGCCTTCGACACGGTCTTCACCGACAATGGCGATCGGCTGGCGGTTGTAGAGGAATTTCACGCCTTCTTCCTTGGCGTTCTTCACCTCTTTGCGCGAGCCGGGCATGTTGGCTTCGTCACGACGGTACGCACAGGTCACCGACTTGGCGCCCTGGCGGATCGACGTGCGGTTGCAGTCCATCGCGGTGTCGCCACCGCCGAGCACCACGACTTTCTTGCCTTTCATGTCGACGAAATCTTCCGGCGACTTTTCAAAGCCCAGGTTGCGGTTGACGTTGGCAATCAGGAAGTCCAAAGCGTCGTACACACCCGGAAGGTCCTCACCGGCAAAGCCGCCCTTCATATACGTGTAGGTACCCATGCCCATGAACACAGCGTCGTATTCGGCGAGCAGTTGTTCCATGGTGATGTCTTTGCCGATTTCGGTATTGAGGCGGAACTCGATACCCATGCCGGTAAACACTTCGCGACGGTTGCTCAGTACGGTTTTTTCCAGCTTGAACTCAGGAATGCCGAAGGTCAGCAGGCCACCGATTTCCGGGTTCTTGTCGAACACCACCGGGGTCACGCCGCCGCGCACCAGTACGTCGGCACAGCCCAGGCCGGCAGGGCCCGCACCGATGATGGCGACGCGCTTGCCGGTCGGCTTGACCTTGGACATGTCCGGACGCCAGCCCATGGCGAACGCGGTGTCGGTGATGTACTTCTCCACCGAACCGATGGTTACCGCGCCGAAGCCGTCGTTAAGGGTGCACGCACCCTCGCACAGGCGATCCTGCGGACACACCCGGCCGCAGACTTCCGGCAGGGTGTTGGTCTGGTGCGACAGCTCGGCGGCGGCGAGGATGTTGCCCTCGGCCACCAGCTTGAGCCAGTTGGGAATGAAGTTGTGCACCGGGCACTTCCATTCGCAATACGGGTTACCGCACCCCAGGCAGCGGTGGGCCTGGTCGGCCGAGTGCTGGGGTTTGAAGGGTTCGTAGATTTCCACGAACTCTTTCTTGCGTTGACGCAACAGTTTCTTCTTCGGATCTTTGCGCCCGACATCGATGAACTGGAAGTCGTTATTCAGACGTTCAGCCATGTTAAAACCTCATCAAACTCTTCAGGCGCATATCACTGCGGGTTGGCACGGATGCTGGAAAGCAACGATTTCAGGTTGGCCGCCTTGGGCTTGACCAGCCAGAAACGACGCAGGTAATCATCCAGGTTCTCGGCGAGGTTACGCCCCCATTCGCTGCCGGTTTCCTCGACGTACTCGTCCAGCACATGCTGCAAGTGGTTGCGGTAGGATTCCATGGCTTCGCCGCTGATCCGCTGGATCTCGACCAACTCGTGGTTGACCTTGTCGACGAAGGTGTTGTCCTGGTCGAGCACGTAGGCGAAACCGCCGGTCATGCCCGAACCGAAGTTGTAACCGGTCTTGCCCAGTACCGCGACAAATCCACCGGTCATGTACTCGCAGCAGTGATCGCCAGTGCCTTCCACCACGGTGTGGGCACCGGAGTTACGCACGGCGAAACGCTCACCGGCAGTGCCGGCAGCGAACAGCTTGCCGCCGGTGGCGCCGTACAGGCAGGTGTTGCCGATGATGGCGCTTTCCTGGGATTTGTAGACGCTGCCGGCAGGCGGAACGATCACCAGCTTGCCGCCGGTCATGCCCTTGCCTACGTAGTCATTGGCGTCGCCTTCCAGATACATGTGCAGACCACCAGCGTTCCACACACCGAAGCTTTGGCCCGCAGTGCCCTTGAAGCGGAAGGTGATCGGCGCTTTCGCCATGCCCTGGTTGCCGTGCTTGCGCGCGATTTCGCCGGAGACGCGGGCGCCGATGGAACGGTCGCAGTTGCAGATATCCAGAGCAAACTCGCCACCGCTGGCGTCGTTGATCGACGAACCGGCCATGTCCACCATCTTCTCGGCCAGCAAGCCTTTGTCGAACGGCGGGTTGCGGTCCACCTGGCAGAACTGCGGCTTGTCAGCCGGGATGTGATCGCTGCCCAACAGTGGCGTCAGGTCCAGATGCTGTTGCTTGGCGGTCTGGCCGTCGAGGATTTCCAGCAGATCAGTGCGCCCGATCAGCTCTTCCAATGAACGCACACCCAACTTGGCCAGCCACTCACGGGTCTCTTCGGCGACGTAGGTGAAGAAATTCACCACCATGTCGACGGTGCCGATGTAGTGATCCTTGCGCAGCTTTTCGTTCTGGGTGGCGACGCCGGTGGCGCAGTTGTTCAGGTGGCAGATGCGCAGGTATTTGCAGCCGAGGGCGATCATCGGCGCGGTGCCGAAGCCGAAGCTTTCGGCGCCGAGGATCGCGGCCTTGATCACGTCGAGGCCGGTTTTCAGGCCGCCGTCGGTCTGCACGCGGACCTTGCCGCGCAGGTCGTTGCCGCGCAGGGTCTGGTGAGTTTCGGCCAGGCCCAGTTCCCACGGCGCGCCGGCGTACTTGATCGAGGTCAGCGGCGAGGCACCGGTACCGCCGTCGTAGCCGGAAATGGTGATCAGGTCGGCATAGGCCTTGGCCACACCGGCGGCGATGGTGCCCACGCCGGCTTCCGCCACCAGTTTCACCGAGACCAAGGCCTGCGGGTTGACTTGTTTGAGATCGAAAATCAGCTGCGACAAGTCTTCGATCGAATAGATGTCGTGGTGCGGCGGCGGTGAAATCAAGGTCACGCCCGGCACTGCATAACGCAGCTTGGCGATCAGGCCGTTGACCTTGCCGCCTGGTAGCTGGCCGCCTTCGCCGGGCTTGGCGCCCTGGGCTACCTTGATCTGCAGCACTTCGGCGTTGACCAGGTATTCCGGCGTCACACCGAAACGGCCCGTCGCAACCTGCTTGATTTTCGAGCTCTTGATAGTGCCGTAGCGCGCCGGGTCTTCGCCGCCTTCGCCGGAATTGGAACGCGCACCCAGGCGGTTCATGGCTTCGGCCAGGGCTTCGTGAGCCTCGGGCGACAAGGCGCCCAGGGAGATACCGGCAGAGTCGAAGCGCTTGAGGATCGACTCCAGCGGCTCGATTTCGCTGATCGCCAACGGTGTGTCCAGGGTTTTCACCTTGAACAGGTCGCGGATCATCGACACCGGGCGGTTATCCACCAGCGCGGTGTAGAGCTTGAACTTGGCGTAGTCGCCCTGCTGCACGGCGGCTTGCAGGGTGCTGACCACGTCCGGGTTGTAGGCGTGGTATTCGCCACCGTGCACGAACTTGAGCAGGCCGCCTTGCTGGATCGGCTTGCGCGCGCTCCAGGCTTCGGCCGCCAGGGCTTTCTGCTCGGCTTCGATGTCGACGAAACGCGCGCCCTTGATGCGGCTTGGCACGCCACGAAAGCTCAAATCGCAAACTTCTTCGGACAGGCCGATGGCTTCGAACAATTGAGCGCCGCGATACGACGTAACGGTGGAGATGCCCATCTTCGACAGGATCTTGAGCAAGCCCTTGGTGATGCCCTTGCGGTAGTTTTTGAACACTTCGTAGAGGTCGCCCAGGACTTCACCGGTACGGATCAGGTCACCCAGCACTTCGTAGGCCAGGAACGGATAGACCGCCGAGGCGCCGAAACCGATCAGCACCGCGAAGTGATGCGGGTCGCGGGCCGTGGCGGTTTCCACGAGGATGTTGGAGTCGCAACGCAGGCCTTTTTCGGTGAGGCGGTGGTGCACCGCGCCGGTCGCCAGCGAGGCATGGATCGGCAGCTTGCCGGGGGCAATGTGGCGGTCGGTCAGCACGATCTGGGTACGACCGGCGCGCACGGCTTCTTCGGCCTGGTCGGCAACGTTGCGCACAGCGGCTTCAAGGCCGAGGCTCTCGTCGTAGTTCAGGTCGATGATCTGGCGGTCGAAACCTGGACGCTCCAGGGTCATCAACGAACGCCACTTGGCCGGGGAAATGACCGGCGAGCTGAGGATCACGCGAGAAGCGTGCTCAGGCGATTCCTGGAAGATGTTGCGCTCGGCACCGAGGCACACTTCCAACGACATCACGATGGCTTCGCGCAGCGGGTCGATCGGCGGGTTGGTCACCTGGGCGAACTGCTGGCGGAAGTAGTCGTAGGGCGTGCGCACGCGCTGGGACAGCACGGCCATGGGCGTGTCATCGCCCATGGAACCGACCGCCTCGTAGCCTTGCTCGCCGAGTGGACGCAGCACCTGGTCGCGCTCTTCGAACGTGACCTGGTACATCTTCATGTACTGCTTGAGCTGGTCGACGTCGTAGAAAGCCGAACCGTGGTCGTTGTCTTCCATGGTCGCCTGGATGCGCAGGGCGTTCTTGCGCAGCCATTGCTTGTACGGGTGACGCGACTTCAGGCGGTTGTCGATGGCGTCGGTGTCGAGGATCTGCCCGGTTTCGGTGTCCACGGCGAGAATCTGCCCAGGGCCCACGCGGCCTTTGGCGATGACGTCTTCAGGCTGGTAGTTCCACACACCGATTTCCGACGCCAGGGTGATGAAACCGTTGGTGGTGGTCACCCAACGCGCCGGGCGCAGACCGTTACGGTCGAGCAGGCACACCGCGTAGCGGCCGTCGGTCATGACCACGCCGGCCGGGCCGTCCCAGGGTTCCATGTGCATCGAGTTGTACTCGTAGAATGCACGCAGGTCCGGGTCCATGGTCTCGACGTTCTGCCACGCAGGCGGAATGATCATGCGCACGCCACGGAACAGGTCGATGCCGCCGGTGACCATCAGTTCGAGCATGTTGTCCATGCTCGAAGAGTCGGAGCCGACGCGGTTGACCAGCGGGCCGAGCTCTTCGAGGTCCATCAGATCGTTGGCGAACTTGGTGCGACGGGCCACAGCCCAGTTGCGGTTGCCGGTAATGGTGTTGATCTCGCCGTTGTGGGCGAGGAAGCGGAATGGCTGGGCCAGCGGCCATTTCGGCAAGGTGTTGGTGGAAAAGCGCTGGTGGAACACGCAGATTGCGGTTTGCAGGCGCTCATCGCTCAGGTCCGGATAGAAGGCGGTGAGGTCCGCCGGCATCATCAGGCCTTTATAAATGATGGTCTTGTGGGAAAAGCTGCAGATGTAGTGTTCGGTGTCGGCGGCATTGGACACCGACGAACGACGACGGGAGGTGAACAGCTTGATCGCCATGTCCTGGTCGCTCAGGCCGTCGCCTGCGATGAACACCTGTTCGATCTGCGGCAGGCGCTCCAGGGCCAGACGGCCGAGCACGCTGGTGTCGATCGGCACCTTGCGCCAGCCGACGAGTTGCAGGCCGGCGGCCAGGATTTCGCGGTTCATGTGCTCGCGAGCGGCCTCGGCCTTGACCGGGTCCTGGTTGAAAAACACCATGCCCACGGCGTACTGCTTGGGCAGGTCAACCGCAAAATGCTCTTTGGCGACGGCGCGCAGGAACTGGTCGGGCTTTTGAATCAGCAAGCCGCAACCGTCGCCGGTCTTGCCGTCGGCGTTGATCCCACCGCGGTGGGTCATGCAGGTCAGGGCCTCGATGGCCGTTTGCAAAAGGGTATGACTGGGCTCGCCCTGCATGTGGGCTATCAGGCCGAAACCACAGTTATCCTTGAATTCATCGGGTTGGTACAGACCTGCTTTCATAGACACTTTCTCACCAGGCTGCCTCTTATATCGAGGCAAATTTCTTTTCAATTCAACCGGTTACCTTCCACGCCGAACGTACGCCGGCTTAGCGGGGGCAAAAGGGAGGTCATTGTACACACCGACACAGACGCTCACAAATTTAGCGACGAAATGTCGCAAATCTATGTCGCATTTATGAAAGGTTTAAAGCGATATGCTGTGCTAGTCAAAACTTTTTTAATTCTGACCGCTACGACTCAAAAGCAACTATGACGCAGACACCGCAAGGCGCGCGGCTTCCAGGAAGCTGCACGCACTTGCGGTTTGTATTTTTGAGGTGCCGGGAGGGCGGCCTGGGTAAGGCCGCCGGATCTTCAGCGAGCAGTTGCGAGTTCTTGTTGAACGCTGGCAACAGTGCGAGGCCAAGGTTTACCAGCCTGAACCTTCGCTGGCAAGGCCTTGATGGCGGAATCGGCTGCAGCACGGCTTGCGAAGTTGCCGTAGGTGATCACGTAGAGAGGCTTGCCGTTGAGCACTTTCTTGAAGTAGCGGTACTCGCCGCCCTGCTCTTTCACGAACGCCTGGGCATTGGCTTCGGAGCTGGTGCCAAGGATCTGCACCACGAAGTTGCCGGTTGGCTGGCTGGCGTACCAGCTGCCGCCGGCGGCGCCGGCTTTGGCCACGGTGGCGGCCGGTTTTTCAGCAGGCTTGGCGGCCGGGGCCGGCTTGGCAGCAGGGGCAGGCGCGACCGGCTTGGTCACTGGCGCAGGCTTGGCGGTGGCGACTGTCGGCGCAGGGGTCGGCTTGGCAGCCGGTTGTCCGGCCGGCACGCCCGCCGGCGGCGCGGTGGTGGTCACGGTCGGCGGTGTGGCGCTGGAGCCTTCCACCGGCACGCCGTCGTCGCCTTCGGAGATACCACCGGCTTCTTCGGCGAGTGGGCCACGCATGACCGGCTGGCCGACCATCGGCAGGTTGGTCGGCTGGCCGGAGTTGGCGAATTCGACGTTTGGCGTGGGCTTACCCAGTGGCAACTGCGCCTGTTCGGTTGGCGCGCCGGCGGTCGTCGGTGCCTTGCTGCGGCCAGGGATCAACCAGGCAGCGGCGACGGCCACCACGACAACGGCGGAAATGGCCAATACGTGTTTCTTAGGCATGGTGAACCCCATCTTTGGACGCTTGACCGCGGTGCGGCTGGCAATCATGGCTTCGATCAGTGCATCGCGGGCAACCTGATTGATGGTGCCAGGCCAGCCGCCTGCGCTTTCGTGAATATCAGAGATCTGTTGAGCGGAGAAAAGTTCGATACCCGCCCCTGCGCCTTCCAGGCGTTGAGCCAGGTATTCGCGGGTTTCTTCCTCTTCGTACGGCTGCAGCTCGATGACGTGGAACAACTCCTGGTCACCGCTGATTTGCTCCAGCTCGGCGATCAACGACGACTCACCAAACAGGAATACATGCGGACGGCCTTCCGGAGTGCCTGCCGCCAGCGCCAGCAGCGCTTCGAGGGCGGACTCGTCGAGCTGCTCGGCGTCATCCACCAGCAGGTAGACTTCCTGGCCGGTCAGGCCCAGTTGTACAACCTGCTTGAGGATTGCATTCGGCTCGGCGGTGGCGACGTCCAGCGCCTGTGCAACCTGGCGCAACACGCCAGCTGCATCACCGGCGCCACGGGCCGAGACCACCACGCTCTGCACCGACTGCTTGTTGGTACTGGCCACCAGCGCCTGGCGCAGCAGGGTCTTGCCGCTGCCCAACGGCCCGGTCACGACCAGCAGCAACTGGCTGTAGCGCGCGAGATGGTGCAACTGGCCGAGCACTGGCTTGCGCTGGGCCGGGAAAAATTTGAAACCAGGCACCCGTGGAGCGAAGGGGTCGTGGCTTAACTGGTAATGGCCGAGGAACGCCTCGTCGGCATGCAAACTAGTCATTGGGGTCTTGTTAACCTTTAAGCTGGGCCAGGGCGCGGTAATCCGCTCCCAGCGTGGCCTGTAGAATCTCTTTCGGATAATCGTCGGTTACCACCGCTTCGCCCATGTGGCGCAGCAGCACCAGTCGCAGTCGACCGTCGATCACTTTCTTGTCTATCGCCATATGTTCGAGGAAGTCCACCTCGGTCATCTCCTCCGGCGGGATGACCGGCAACCCGGCCCGCTGGAACAGGCGGATGCCGCGATCTCGCTCCTGGGCACTGATCCAGCCCAGGCGTTGCGACATCTCCAATGCCATCACCGTGCCAGCCGCTACGGCCTCCCCATGCAACCACACACCATAGCCCATATGGGTTTCGATCGCATGGCCGAAGGTGTGACCCAGGTTCAACGTAGCCCGCACGCCGGACTCCCGTTCGTCGGCATTCACCACCAGCGCCTTGGCGGCGCAGGAGCGCGAAATCGCTTCGGTGAGTGCCACCTGGTCAAGGTTGCGCAGCGCGTCCACATGTTCTTCGAGCCAGGCCAGGAACGGCTCGTCGCAGATCAGCCCGTACTTGATGACTTCCGCCAGGCCCGCCGACAACTCGCGCGGGGGCAAGGTGTTGAGGGTCGCGGTGTCGATCAGCACGGCTTGAGGCTGGTAGAACGCACCGACCATGTTCTTGCCCAGCGGGTGGTTGATACCGGTCTTGCCGCCCACCGACGAATCAACCTGGGACAGCAAGGTCGTCGGCACCTGGATAAAGTCCACGCCGCGCTGGTAGCAGGCGGCTGCGAAGCCGGCCATGTCGCCGATCACACCGCCGCCCAGGGCGATCACGGTGGTGCGGCGGTCGTGGCGTGCGGTGAGCAGGCCATCAAAGATCAGTTGCAGGGTCTGCCAGTTCTTGTGGGCTTCGCCGTCCGGCAGGATCACCGAGATCACCGAGTAGGCCGCCAGGCTGCGGCTCAGACGCTCCAGATACAGCGGCGCGACCGTTTCGTTGGAGATGATCGCCACTTGCCGACCGGCAATATGCGGGGCAAGCAACTCGGGCTGGTCCAGCAGACCTTCGCCAATATGGATCGGGTAGCTGCGCTCGCCTAGATCGACCTTAAGTGTCTGCATGTGTCCCCGCGTTAGAGATGTATTGACGACCGGTAACGTCGAGTTCCGACGCTGCCTGATGGCTCTACGCCACACCCCACAGGGTGATAGCGCGCCGCCGAGAATAGCGCATTTCGGGCCTGGCTTTAACGGGGTTGCAGCCGTTGCAGGCGCTCCAGAATGTCGAGAACCACCATCCGAGGTGGCCGCTCATCGGTTTCCACCACCAGATCGGCGATTTCCCGGTACAGCGGATCACGCAGCGCAAGCAGATCCCGCAAGGTTTTTTCCGGGTTGGCCGTGCGCAGCAACGGGCGATTGCGATCGCGGGCGGTGCGGCCTACCTGCTGCTCGACCGACGCATGCAGGTAGACCACGCGACCACCGGCATGCAGCGCGCGGCGGTTCTCGTCACGCATCACTGCGCCGCCGCCCGTGGCCAATACCACGCCGTCGTAGCCGCACAGTTCGGCGATCATCGCCTGCTCGCGGTCACGAAAGCCCAGTTCGCCTTCCTTATCGAAGATCCATGGGATATTGGCACCCGTGCGCAATTCAATTTCCTTGTCGGAATCTTTGAATGGCAGGCGCAGCTCTTTGGCCAGCAAACGGCCGATGGTGCTTTTTCCAGCCCCCATCGGTCCTACAAGAATCAAATTTCGCACAGAATCAACGACTCACAGCAATCGCCTGGTTATTCATAATACGCGGAGTCAGGAATACCAGCAGCTCGGATTTTTTCTCCGCCAGCACATCGCGCCGGAAAAGGCGGCCAAGATACGGCACATCGCCTAAAAATGGCACTTTATCTACCACTTTGCTTTGGGTATTGGAGAAAACCCCGCCGATGACGATAGTCTCGCCGTCCTTGACCAATACCTTGGCGTTGACCTCGTTCTTCTTGATCGGCGGCACATCGTTGAGCTTGTTCAGGTAGTCAGGCTCATCCTTGGTCACCTTGACCTCCATGATCACGCGGTCGTCAGGCGTGATTTGCGGGGTGACCTCCAGGGACAGCGAGGCCTCCTTGAACGACACCGAGGTAGCGCCACTGGAGCTGGATTCCTGGTAGGGGATCTCGGTGCCCTTGAGGATGCGTGCGGTTTCCTTGTCGGAAGTGACCACCTTGGGCTGCGAGACGATTTCACCGTTGCCGGTTTTCTCCATGGCGGTGAGTTCCAGGTCCAGCAGCAGGTTGTCGGTGATAAAGGCGATACCCAGGCCCGAGGTACCGGTGAGCGAGCCAAGGTCCACAAAGGGCGAACTGGGTGGGTTTGGCGGCGGCTCGGCGCCTTCAGGCTGAGGTTTCGCGATGCCGCCCGCGCCCCAGTTGCCGCGATTGAGCCGCCCTCCCCAGCGTGCGCCCAAGCTTTTGTCGTAATCGACATTGGCCTCGACGATCCGCGCCTCGATCATTACCTGGCGCACCGGAATATCCAGCTGTGCCACGATGCGACGCAGCTCCTCCAGCCGCTCCCCGGTCTGGTAGGCAATGATGTTGTTGGTGCGATCATCGACTGCCACCGAGCCACGTTCATCGGTAACGCCTTCAAGGCCCGTGACCGACTGGAACAATTTGGCCAGGTCCGCCGCCTTGGCGTAGTTGACTTGCAGCAGCTCCCGACGCAGCGGCGCCAGTTCGGCCATTTGCTTGCGCGACTCCAGCGTGAGCAGCTCGCGCGCGGCCAGCTCCTCGGCAGGGGCTACCAGCAATACGCCAGCCTTAAGGCGCTTATCCAGGCCCTTGGCCTGCAGCACAAGGTCCAGCGCCTGGTCCCAGGGCACATCCTTGAGGCGCAAGGTGATCGAGCCCTGCACATCGTCGCTCGCAACAAGGTTGAGGCCCGCCACATCGGCAATTTGCTGCAACGCGGAGCGCAACTCGATGCTTTGGAAGTTGAGGTTGAGCCTATCGCCCGTGTAGGCATTTGACGCGGCGTTGCCGGGGGGCGGCAACTGGATCAGATCCATACGATTGGGCACAGCAACAGCCATCGGTGCCGTGAACGCTATCCATAGCGCCACACCGAAGGACGAAAAAGTCCTTTTCATTGTTTGATTCCGTTATGAGTTGACGTTTAACAGCAGTGTGCGCGGACGCTCCAGCCACGCTCCCTGGCCATCGGGAAACAGCTCCACCAGTTCTATGGCGCGCTCATGGATGGCGGTGATGCGGCCATGGTCCGGCCCCAGGTAATCGCCAATTGCCAGGCGATGCACCTTGGAGGAGGCACGCAGCAGGGCGAACGCCTGCAGCCCGCGGGACAGCGTGCCGACCATTTCGAACTGATCCAGCGCAAGCCCTTCCAGGATTCCACGCGGCCGAGTGAGATCCGGCGCACGGGCAGGGCGACCCGGCAAGTGGTCGACCTGAACCGCAAGCAGTTGAAAAGGATCACGCAGCCCGGATGAGTCGTAGACAAAAGGCTGCCCTTGCGCAACCTGTCCGCCCCGCCGGCCACCCTGCGCATGCCAGTAGGTCTTGGCCAGCAGATCAAGGCGCTGCAGCTTGCCATCACGCCGCAGGGCAACATCATGCACCGTAGCGATTCGCGACAGGCCGCCAAGGCTGCTCAGGAACATCGCCAGGTCGTGATAGACCCCTGTGACCCCAACCCGCACAGGCTGCTCGTAGAAGAACGCCAAGGGTTGTTCATCCAACGGGGTGACGCTCTCGACCAGCAAACCATTGGCCAGTGCCAGGCGCGCGATGTCTTCCAGCAAGCCAGGCATTTCGGGCTCGCCCGACAACGCCTGTAACAGCTCGTCGGCCTTTGCCTGCATAAGCTCAAGCTGGCGGCTGCGCGCGTCAAGGCTGGCCGCCAGGGCTGTCTTGCGGGCGATTTGCTGCTGCAGGGCCACTTCCTGCGCCTCGACCTGGTGCAAGCGCTGCCGCGACGGGCCCAGGTATACAAGCTCACCC
The DNA here is from genome assembly GCF_014268345.1 of Pseudomonas sp. SWRI18. NCBI lineage: Bacteria > Pseudomonadati > Pseudomonadota > Gammaproteobacteria > Pseudomonadales > Pseudomonadaceae > Pseudomonas > Pseudomonas sp. SWRI18. The sequence continues at coordinate 330,937 of NZ_JACCQQ010000002.1, read as the reverse complement.
GCCACCCCTACCAGGCCAGCCAGCGCACAGCCCAACAGGGCTTTGCCGGGCAGTGGCCATTTTGCAGCGTTGTGAGTGAGCGCGGAAAAATTGAGCCTTGGCAACAGGCTCATGGCTGAACCTCGGAAGACTCTCCCTGACGCACCATCAATTGGAACTCATTGTTGCCGCGCGCGCCCTCCGCTTGCACGTGTTGCAACCGCGTGGAATGGGGACCTTGCGTGGCTTCCAGGCGGCGCATCAACTGGGCGATATCCTGGCTGGATTCAGCGCTGCCACTGATACTCACCGTATCGCCCTTCGCGACCACTTCATGCAGGTGGACGCCGTCGGGGACCGCGCGCGCCAATTGATCCAACAGTTGCGCACCGGACGAGCGGGCATCGTGCAGGTCTTGCACGACTTTCATGCGTTGCGCCAATTGCTGGCTTTGCTCCTGCAAGTCGTCGATGGTCCTGATGCGCGCGTCAAGGCCGCTGACATCCTTGCCCAGATGGTCATTGCGGGTCACCTGCCGGTCGATGGCCTTGTCGATCACCTGGTCTGCCAGCCACACAGCCGCGAGCGCCGCGCTGACGAATGCGAGCAAACACGCCAGTAGATACTTGCGCCGCCGCTCTGCCAGCGCCTGGCGCCAAGGCAATAGGTTGATTCGTGTCTTCAAGCGAAACTCCTCAGGGCCAACCCGCAAGCAATTCCCATCCCTTGGGCATCCACGGCCCATTGTGCACCATCGACTCGATGGCTCGGCGTGAAGCTGGCGAAATCCTGACTGCAAGCGCGCGCCAATGCAAACGCTTCGACATCGACCACCTTCGGCACCAGCCCGGCCAGGGCCAGAACCGCCTCGCGGGCCTCCACATGTTCTTTCAGGCACGCGGCGAGCAGTACCTCGACACGGCCCGGGTCGAGTGCCGTCGGCCCGCGCACTTGAAAGTCGATGGCCACGTCATCAAGCGGATAAGGAATATATTGGTCTGCCTCCATCTGGATCCTCCAGGTCATCTCATCGTCAGTCAGCCCCGCCTCCATCTCGATCATCCGCGTGATCACCGACGGCCCGGCCACTGCAGCGGCAGCGCCACGGACCGATGTCGAAAACCGCGCCAAGGCACCGCGCAACGCACGCCCTACGCCTTCGAGGTCGAGGAATGTGCCGTCGACCACCGCGTGGCTGGGCAGCGCCTGGGTGACGTAACCCTCAATGGTGTAGTCGCCGCCTGAACAGCCGAGCTCGACCATCCGGATTGTGGTGTCATTGATGTCGACGCCCAGCAGGGTGTCGACTTTTCGGGTGAAAAATCCCTTTCCCATAAAACTCCCTAAAATTTTGCCTGTCATACCGCCTGATTACCGCTGTGGGCCATGCATTCGGTCGACTTGTTGAGCAGGCGCCCATGACGCCCGAAGTCGAAAAATGCTTTAATGCCCAGCGTTTTTTCCTGCTTTTCATCTGCAGCTCGGGTCGATCCATCGTTTGTCATGCACGCCCCGACGCCTAACCCATTCTTTTCTCTGGAAATCCAAAAGCCTTGATTCGTCTGCTGAAGTTTTTCGGGTACTCCATTGTCGCCATCGTTTGCGGGCTGCTGCTCGTGTTCAGCGGGGCCTACCTCTACCTTAGTCCGGGTTTGCCCTCCGTAGAGGCCCTTAGAAGTATCCAGTTGCAGATTCCTTTGCGGGTCTACAGCAGCGATGAAAAACTGATCGCGGAGTTCGGCGAAATGCGCCGCACACCGATCCGTTTTGCCGACATTCCACCCAATTTCATCAGTGCCCTGCTCTCGGCCGAAGACGATAATTTTGCCAACCACTATGGCGTCGATCCCAGCAGCCTGGTGCGGGCGGCCACGCAGTTGGTAAAAAGCGGACACATTCAGTCCGGCGGCAGCACCATCACCATGCAGGTGGCGAAGAACTTTTTCCTCACCAGCGAGCGCAGTTTTTCACGCAAGGCCACCGAAATCCTCCTGGCTCTGCAGATCGAGCGCCAACTGACCAAGGATGAAATCCTCGAGCTGTACGTCAACAAGATCTACCTGGGCAACCGTGCCTACGGGATCGAAGCGGCGTCACAGGTCTACTACGGCAAGTCCATTCGTGACGCCAGCCTGGCGCAAATGGCCATGATCGCCGGCCTGCCCAAGGCCCCTTCACGCTTCAACCCGCTGGCCAACCCGGCACGCAGTAAAGAACGCCGCGACTGGATCCTGGGGCGCATGTACAAGCTGGGCAAGATCGACCAGGCCGCTTACGAAAGCGCCGTTGCCGAACCGCTGAACGCCAGCTACCACGTGCCGACGCCGGAAGTGAACGCCCCCTACATCGCTGAAATGGCGCGCGCCGAGATGGTCGGCCGCTACGGCAGCGAGGCCTACACCGAGGGCTTTCGTGTCACCACCACCGTGCCCAGCGACCTGCAGGACATCGCCAACGAAGCGGTGCATTCCGGCCTGATCACCTATGACCAGCGCCACGGCTACCGCGGCCCTGAATCGCGCCTGCCGGGCAAGACCCTGAGCGCCTGGACCACCGAGCTGGGCAAGCAACGCACGATCAGCGGCCTGGAGCCGGCCATCGTCACCCAGGTAAAGAAAGACGGCCTGCAGGTGCTGACCCGCACCGGCGAAGCCCATGTGGCGTGGGACAGCATGAAATGGGCACGCCCCTTCCTGAACACCAACAGCATGGGCCCGATGCCCAAGCAGCCAGCGGACGTGGCGCAGGTGGGTGACTTGATCCGCGTGCAACGCCAGAAGGATGACAGCCTCAAGTTCAGCCAGGTACCGCTGGCCCAGGGCGCGCTGGTGTCCCTGGACCCGCAGAACGGTGCAATCCGCGCGCTGGTCGGCGGTTTCGCGTTCGAGCAAAGCAACTACAACCGTGCCATCCAGGCCAAGCGCCAGCCCGGCTCGAGCTTCAAGCCGTTCATCTACAGCGCCGCGCTGGATAACGGCTACACCGCCGCCAGCCTGGTCAACGATGCACCGATCGTGTTTGTCGACGAGTACCTGGACAAGGTCTGGCGTCCGAAGAACGACACCAACACCTTCCTCGGCCCGATCCGCATCCGCGAGGCGCTGTACAAGTCGCGCAACCTGGTGTCGATCCGCCTGCTGCAGGCGATGGGCGTGGGCAAGACCATCGATTACATGACGCGTTTTGGCTTTGCCAAGTCGGACCTGCCGCCCAACCTGTCCCTGGCGCTGGGCACCGCGACCCTCACGCCGATGGAAATCGCCACCGGCTGGAGCACCTTTGCCAACGGCGGCTACAAGATCGCGCCGTACCTGATCGACAAGATTGAAAGCCGCAACGGCGACACTCTGTTCACCGCCAACCCGCCACGTGTGCCGGGCGACGTGGTCAACGGCGTGGCGGCAACCGATGGCCTGGCGGCACCGAGCAATGGCGGTATCACCATCGAGCCAACCCCGGGCGCTGCGCCGGCCGCCAACGCCGCCGCTACCGAACCACAGGCACCCGCCGTGGCCGAGCGCATCGTGGATGGCCGTACCACCTACATCCTCAACAGCATCCTGGAAGACGTGATCAAGAAGGGCACCGGCCGCCGCGCCCTGGCCCTTGGCCGCGCGGATATCGCCGGCAAGACAGGTACCACTAACGAATCCAAGGATGCCTGGTTCTCCGGTTACAACGCCGACTATGTGACGACCGTATGGACCGGCTACGACCAGCCGGAAAGCCTGGGCCGCCGCGAGTTCGGCGGCACCGTCGCACTGCCGATCTGGATGAGCTACATGGGCGCTGCCTTGAAGGACAAGCCGTTGCACACTCAACCGGAGCCGGAAGGTATCCTCAGCCTGCGCATCGACCCGATCAGTGGCCGCGCGGCATCGCCCAGCACGCCGAATGCGTACTTCGAGCTGTTCAAGAGCGAAGACACGCCGCCGTCGGTCAACGAGTTGGGCAATGGGGTTGCGCCGGGCAGCCCGCTGCCGGCGGATGAGGCGGCGCCGATCGACCTGTTCTGACGCAATCTCGGGCCCACACAGACCCCATGTGGGAGCGGGCTTGCTCGCGAATTCGGTGTATCAGCAAACAGATGTATTGACTGACACACCGCGTTCGCGAGCAAGCCCGCTCCCACATTTGGATCTCCACGAGGGTCAAGTTAATCGCCAGCCAACAAAAAGCCCCGACTCGCGAGAGCCGGGGCTTTTTGTTGGTGCGCTACGCAGGCTTAGCCGTTGAACACATCATCCACGCTTTGCAGCGGGTAGTTCTTCGGATACGGCAGGGTCGCCACGCCCGTCTCGATGGCGGCTTTGGCCACGGCATCGGAGATCAGGGTGATCAGGCGCTTATCCATTGGCTTGGGAATGATGTACTCACGACCAAACTCCAGCTTGACGCCACCGTAGGCATCGCACACGTCCTGAGGCACCGGCAGCTTGGCCAGTTCACGCAGGGCGTTGGCGGCAGCGACTTTCATCTCTTCGTTGATGCGCTTGGCGCGAACGTCCAGAGCGCCACGGAAGATGAACGGGAAGCCCAATACGTTGTTGACCTGGTTCGGGTAGTCCGAACGGCCAGTGGCCATGATCACGTCGTTGCGCGTGGCGTGCGCCAGTTCCGGCGAGATCTCCGGGTCCGGGTTGGAGCAGGCGAAGACGATCGGGTTGGCCGCCATGGACTTGAGGCCTTCGGCGCTCAGCAGGTTCGGGCCGGACAGGCCGACGAATACGTCTGCACCGTCAAGGGCATCAGCCAGGGTGCGCTTGGACGAAGGGTGGGCAAACATCGCCTTGTACTGGTTCAGGTCGGTACGCTCGGACTGGATGACGCCCTTGCTGTCGACCATGTAGATATTTTCCAGCTTGGCGCCCATGCTCACGATCAGCTTCATGCAGGAGATAGCCGCGGCACCGGCGCCCAGGCAGACGATCTTGGCGTCAGCCAGGGTCTTGCCGGCGATTTCCAGGGCGTTGATCATGCCGGCCGCGGTAACGATCGCGGTGCCGTGCTGGTCATCGTGGAATACCGGAATGTCGCACTGTTCGATCAGGGCCTTTTCGATCTCGAAGCACTCAGGTGCCTTGATGTCTTCCAGGTTGATGCCACCGAAGGTGATGGAAATGCGTTTGACCGTGTCGATGAAGGCCTGCGGGCTTTCGGAGTCGACTTCGATGTCGAAAACGTCGATGCCGGCGAAGCGCTTGAACAGCACGCCTTTACCTTCCATGACCGGCTTGGAAGCCAATGGGCCGAGGTTACCCAGGCCCAGAATCGCGGTGCCATCGGAAATCACTGCAACCAGGTTGCCTTTGCCGGTGTACTTGTACGCCAGTTCGGGGTCGCGGGCGATTTCACGTACGGGCTCGGCAACACCAGGGCTGTAGGCCAGCGACAGGTCGCGGGCGGTGGCAGTGGCCTTGGTGAGCTCCACACTCAGCTTTCCTGGACGAGGATGGGCATGATATTCGAGAGCGGCAGTTTTCAAATCAGACATATCGGCATTCCGCTTTTACTGTTGGTCGACGGACCGCCGAGGATACGCGTGTCGCAAAGTCCCCACAAGACTGGGCAGTCACGGGTGTCAAGACCCCAAAGCGCCGTACTTTGGTCTAAGGCCACGGGATACAAGGGCTCAACTGCTCACAATAAAATAAAAAAATGTCTACAATTTTTTTATCAAAAAGTCGATTTGAGCATGCTGGGGTCGGTCAATGGGAGCAACCAGCGCGCCTGATCGGTTTTCCGGCTGCCATGCCGGGCACGATCCTGCACCCAGCCGCGCGCCTCGATCGTCTTGCCGGGCAGACCATTGAGCAGTGCGGAGTCGAAGTGGCGGGTGAGTTCGGGTGAAATGCGTAATACCAGTGAGCCCTGCAATTGGATCCAGACCCCACCTCGATTGCGTTCGATCTTGCTCACACGGCCGCTGACCAGGGCGAAGCCGGGCTGCTTGAGTTGCGCCACGCCCAACACCGGAGATTGCCGCCAGAGGCCCAACCGCGCCTGCCGGGCGCTGTTTTCAGCGGCCCGCTGGCAGGCGACGAGATCGACATTGGGCGCAACGCCCACTTGATAGCCCAGGCCTTCGGCCAGCAGCTGCGCTTCAAGGTTCTCACCGTTGGCAGCGTAGAGGTGGGCCAGCGTGCGGCCGTAGCGGTCCTTGCTCTCGCGCCCCGGCACCAGGCCGACGCGACCGTCACTGGCCTCCACCAACGCTTGCAAACGCTGGCGGGCAGCGATGGCGTAGGGCTCGTCAGGACGGCCTCGCTTGCCGGTCTCCGGGGCGTTGAGGCCGATCATCCGTACACTGCGGCCATCCTTGAGGCGCAGCGTGTCGCCATCCACCACGCGCTGAACCTCGACGCGGGTCACAGACGCCGGCGCTGGGCAAAATACCTCGGCGTAGGCGGTCGTCAGCCAAATCCCAGGCACAAAAAAGGCGCCCGCAAGGGACGCCTTTTTCAACAGCTGGCAAAAGCCCATGAGGCTTTTGAGCCTTACTCTGCTGGAGTAGCAGGCTTCTTGCCGAAAGCACCAAAGCGATCTGCGAAGCGCTGTACACGGCCGCCGGTGTCCAGAGTTTTCTGCTTACCGGTGTAGAACGGGTGGCACTCGTTGCATACGTCAGTACCCAGTGGCTTGCACAGGTTCGAACGGGTCTGGAACTTGTTGCCGCAGCTGCAAGTTACATCGATGACTTCGTACGCTGGATGGATATCGGCTTTCATGGCACTTCCTCGGGCTAGCGTGCCGCCACTCGACACTATTGTCGAATACCGCACGTAATTAGGCCGCGGATTCTACCAGACCTTTTTAAACGCGCAAGCGGCGGGGATGGCCCAAGACATCCTTTCATCAGAAAATCCCGACTACCACACCCCCCTTGTGGGAGCGGGCTTGCTCGCGAATGCAGTGTGTCAGTCGCAGGAAGTAGCGGCTGATCCACCGCATTCGCGAGCAAGCCCGCTCCCACAGGGGAACTGCAGTGTGCTGAAGATACGGTTCCAGACACAGGACACCTCCACCGCCGGTCTGCTAGGCTCGCGCCCCTGCAACACCGCCTGCCTTTATAGATGAGACTTCGTGTGCCCGACGCCATTTTGCGCCTAGCCCTGCCCTCGCCCCTGCGCCGCCTGTTCGATTACCGGGCCCCGGCCGGCGTGCTGCGCGCGCAGTTGCAGCCAGGCATGCGCGTGCGCGTGCCGTTCGGGCGCCGGGAAATGATCGGCATCCTGGTGGAAGTCGCCGACCATAGCGAAGTGCCCGCAGACAAACTCAAGCCCGCCCTGGCTATGCTCGATGCCACCCCGCCGCTGCCGCCCGCACTGTTCAAGCTGTGCCTGTGGACCGCGCAGTATTATCAGCACAGCCTGGGCGACACCTTGAACTGGGCGCTGCCGGTGCTGTTGCGCCAGGGCGAGCTGGCCGAGGCGCGCCAGGAACGCTTCTGGTCGACGGTGCCCGGCGCGCGCCTCGACGACCCACGCATCGCCCGTGCGCCGCGCCAGCGTGAAGCCCTGGCGACCCTGGCCCAGCACCCGCACGGCGTGGCGCATCAGCTCTTGAGCAAGCTGATGCTGAGCAAGGACAGCCTTGACCTGCTGCTGGCCAAAGGCCTGGTGCAGGTGGAAATCCGCAAGCACGCCCCCGACCCGCGCCACGAACATTGGCTGGCCCAGCCGGAATTGCCGCTGAACCCCGAACAACGCGCCGCGTATGAAGCGATTCGCGCCGGTTTCGACAGTTTCCACGCTTTCCTGCTGGCCGGCGTCACCGGCAGCGGCAAGACCGAAGTCTATTTGCAGTTGATCCGCGAAACCCTGCAGGCCGGCAAACAGGCACTGGTGCTGATCCCCGAGATCAACCTGGGCCCGCAAACCCTGGCGCGTTTCGAACAACGCTTCAACGCGCGCATCGCTTTGGTGCACTCGGCGGTCAACGACCGCGAACGCCTGGAATCCTGGCTGGCGGCGCGCGATGGCGAAGCCGACATTATTATCGGCACCCGCTCGGCGCTGTTCACGCCGATGAAAAACCCCGGGCTGATCATCATCGACGAGGAGCACGACGGGTCCTACAAACAGCAAGAAGGCCTGCGCTACCACGCCCGCGACCTGGCGCTGGTGCGCGCACGCCAGGAAGACATTCCGATAGTGCTGGGCTCGGCCACACCGTCCCTTGAGAGCTTGCACAACGCCTACACCGGCCGCTACGGCCTGCTGCGCCTCAACGAGCGCGCCGGCGGCGCCAAACAGCCACGCTTCCTGCGCCTGGACGTAAAAAGCCGGCCGCTGGACAGCGGTATTTCCGGCCCGATGCAGCAAGCCATAGGCCAAACCCTGGCCGCCGGCCAACAGGTCCTGGTGTTCCTCAACCGCCGGGGCTTTGCGCCGACCCTGCTGTGCCACGACTGCGGCTGGATGTCCGAGTGCGAGCGCTGCGATGCGCGCATGACCGTGCATCAGCGCCACGGCGAGCTGCGCTGCCACCACTGCGGCCATGTGGAACGCGTACCACGGCACTGCCCGCAGTGCGGCAAGGTCGACCTGCGCCCGGTCGGCGCAGGGACCGAGCGGGCCGAAGAGCGCCTGGGCATTCTGTTCCCGGACTTCCCGGTGCTACGGGTCGACCGCGATAGCACCTCGCGCAAGGACGCGATGAACCAGTTGTTCGCCACCATCCAGAAAGGCCAGCCGTGCATCTTGATCGGCACGCAGATGCTTGCCAAAGGGCATCACTTTCCACGGGTAACCCTGGTGTCGATCCTGGATGCCGACGGCGGGCTGTTCTCCGGGGACTTCCGCGCCAGCGAACGCATGGCGCAGTTGATCGTGCAGGTTGCCGGCCGCGCGGGGCGTGCCGAAGAGCCAGGCAGAGTAATTATCCAGACGCACCTGGCCGACCACCCGCTGCTGATCCAGCTCACAGAACAAGGCTACTTTGCCTTCGCCGAGCAGGCACTGAGCGAACGCCGCGCCGCCGGCCTGCCGCCTTTTTCCCACTTGGCGCTGCTGCGCGCCGAAGCCCATAAACCGGGCCAGGCCGAAGGTTTCCTGGATGAAGCGTGCAGCGCCGCCGAACGTTTGCTCGGCGAACTGGGTCTGACCGGCATCGAACTGCTCGGCCCGGTGCCCGCGCCTATGGAACGCCGCGCCGGGCGTTATCGTGCGCAGTTACTCTTGCAAGCCACCTCCCGCGCGCCGCTGCATCGGCTATTAAGCAGCTGGTTACTTGCCCTGGAGCAAATGCCCGGCGGCCGTCAGGTGCGATGGTCGCTGGATGTGGACCCGGTGGATTTGTATTGATAGATGGACCTATCGCAGGCAAGCCAGCTCCCACATTTGAAATGTGAACACCGTTAAATGTGGGAGCGGGCTTGCCCGCGATGGGGCCCGCAGGTCCGCCAACCCGTCTGGACAGTTGGCAAGCCCGCCCTCGCCACGGATAATGCCCAGTTTTTCCACCTGCGCATCGCGCGCCGCCGCTTGCGGTCGAAAGAGAACACCATGAAAGACACCATTCGCCAGCTGATCCAACAAGCCATCACCCAACTCGTCAACGAAGGTGTGTTGCCTGAAGGCCTGTCGCCGGCGATCCAGGTGGAGAACACCCGTGACAAGACCCACGGCGACTTCGCCAGCAACATTGCGATGATGCTGTCCAAGCCCGCCGGCATGAAGCCGCGTGACCTGGCGGAGAAGATCATTGCCGCGCTGCCTGCCGACGAGAGCGTCACCAAGGCCGAAATCGCCGGCCCTGGCTTCATCAATTTCTTCCAGAACACCCAGGCCCTGGCCACTCGGCTCGACGCGGCCCTGGCCGACGCTCACGTGGGCGCGCGCAAAGCCGGCCCGGCCCAGCGCACCGTGGTCGACCTGTCGGCCCCTAACTTGGCCAAGGAGATGCATGTCGGCCACCTGCGCTCGACCATCATCGGCGATGGCGTGGCCCGGGTCCTGGAGTTCCTGGGTGATGAAGTCATCCGTCAGAACCATGTCGGCGACTGGGGCACCCAGTTCGGCATGCTGATGGCCTATCTCCAGGAAAACCCGATCACCAGCGACGAACTGTCGGACCTGGAAAACTTCTACCGCGCGGCCAAGAAGCGCTTTGACGAATCCGCGGAATTCGCCGACCGCGCCCGCGGGCTGGTGGTCAAGCTGCAAGCCGGTGATGCCGAATGCCTGGCGCTGTGGACCAAGTTCAAGGACATCTCGCTGTCGCACTGCCAGAAGATCTACGAGCTGCTCAACGTCAAGCTGACCATGGCCGACGTGATGGGCGAAAGCGCCTACAACGATGACCTGGTCAACGTGGTCAACGACCTGAAGGCCGCCGGCATGCTGGTCGAGAGTAACGGCGCGCAGTGCGTGTTCCTCGACGAATTCAAGAATGCCGAAGGCGAGCCGCTGCCGGTGATTATCGTCAAGGCTGATGGCGGCTACCTCTACGCCACCACCGACCTGGCCGCCATACGCTACCGCAGTGGCACGCTCAAGGCCGACCGCGCCCTGTACTTCGTCGACCAGCGCCAGGCCCTGCACTTCCAGCAAGTGTTCGCGGTGGCGCGCAAGGCGGGCTTCGTCACCCACCCGATGCACATGGAGCACATGGGCTTCGGCACCATGAACGGCGCCGATGGCCGTCCGTTCAAGACCCGCGACGGCGGCACCGTGAAGCTGATCGACCTGCTGACCGAAGCCCAGGAACGTGCCTACAATCTGGTCAAGGAAAAAAACCCGGAACTGGCCGAGGCCGACCTGCGCAACATCGCCCGCGTGGTGGGCATTGGCGCGGTGAAATACGCCGACCTGTCCAAGCACCGCACCAGTGACTACAGCTTCAACTTCGAGCTGATGCTCAATTTCGAAGGCAACACCGCGCCGTACCTGCTGTACGCCTACACCCGTGTGGCCGGTGTGTTCCGCAAGCTGGGCAAGAATTTCAGCGAAGTCGAAGGCCGGATCGTGCTGGAAGCGCCACACGAACAGGAATTGGCCGCCAAACTGGCGCAATTCGGCGAAGTACTGAACAGCGTCGGCGAGAAAGGCACGCCGCACATTCTGTGCACTTACCTGTACGAAGTCGCGGGGCTGTTCTCCAGTTTCTACGAGAACTGCCCGATCCTGACCGCCGACGACGAAGCCCAGAAGCAAAGCCGCCTGCGCCTCGCCGCGCTGGCTGGACGCACCCTCAAGCAAGGCCTGGAACTGTTGGGCCTGGAAACCCTGGAGCGTATGTAAGTTGGCCGCCAAGAAAAAACCTGCACCCAAGCGCGGCGCCAGCCGCTACCAGGCCCCGGCGAAGAAGCCGATCCCCGGCTGGCTGTGGATGGCGATCGGCCTCACCGTCGGCGCGTTTATCGTGTTCCTGATGAAACTGGACCCAGGCCAGGGCGACGACGTCAAACGCGTCAAACAGGAGCAGCAGAAGGCCACGAAAATAGCCGAAGCCAACAAGACTGCGCCGAGCCCGACCGCACCCGTGAAGCCCAAGTACGACTTCTACACGCTGCTGCCGGAATCGGAAGTGATCGTGCCGCCCGACGCCGTGCCGGAGAAAACCCTGCCGACGCCGCAAGTGCCGACCACCCCGGTCACCCCGGCGGAAGCGGCGAAAATCGACACGGCGCGTGCCCAGGCCGCGCTGGCCGGGATCACGCCGCCGCCGGCACCGCCGGTTGCCGAGACCAAGGCCGCGCCGGTCACCAAGTTCTTCCTGCAAGCGGGCTCGTTCCCGAAACAGGCGGATGCCGATCGCGTGCGCGCGCAGATCATTCTGCTGGGCCAGACGGTGACGGTGGAGTCGGGCACGGTGAAGGACGCGACCTGGTATCGCGTGCTGGTGGGGCCATTCAGCAACCGTGAACAGTTGACCGTGGCGCAGAAACAACTGGCCGGCGCGGGCTTTAGCAACCTGTTGTTACAACAGCGCCAGAGCCGCTGATACTAAAAACGCAACGGTCCAAAATGTGGGAGCGGGCTTGCTCGCGAATGCGGTAGATCAGTCACTATTTCCGGCGACTGACCCACCGCTTTCGCGAGCAAGCCCGCTCCCACATTTGATTTTCATCGATCTGAAGATCGTGTCCGACATATAAACGCCACTCGTCCGCCCCAACGCCCTGCGGTTGAAATCCCCCCCACCACCCCCATATCAGTTTCCATCAGGGCATTTTCGCCCCGCTGCGTGGAGACTCTCCCCTTGACCACCATCGTTTCAGTACGTCGCCACGGCAAAGTTGTCATGGGCGGCGACGGCCAGGTTTCCCTGGGCAACACCGTGATGAAAGGCAACGCCAAAAAAGTGCGTCGCCTGTACCACGGCCAGGTTCTCGCGGGCTTTGCCGGCGCCACCGCCGACGCCTTCACCCTGTTCGAGCGTTTCGAAGGCCAGCTTGAGAAACATCAGGGCCATTTGGTGCGCGCCGCCGTCGAACTCGCCAAAGAATGGCGCACCGACCGCTCCCTCAGCCGCCTGGAAGCCATGTTGGCCGTCGCCAACAAAGACGCGTCCCTGATCATCACCGGCAACGGCGATGTGGTTGAGCCTGAACATGGCCTGATTGCCATGGGTTCCGGCGGTGGCTACGCCCAAGCGGCAGCCAGCGCACTGTTGAAGAAAACCGACCTGTCGGCCCGCGAAATCGTCGAGACCGCCCTGGGCATCGCCGGTGATATCTGCGTGTTCACCAACCACAACCAGACCATTGAGGAGCAGGACCTCGCCGAGTAAGCCGTAGGCTTATTCCGCTTGAGGCCGCCAAACACTATGTCCATGACTCCCCGTGAAATCGTCCATGAACTCAACCGCCATATCATCGGCCAGGACGATGCCAAGCGCGCCGTCGCCATCGCGCTGCGTAACCGCTGGCGCCGGATGCAGCTGCCCGAAGAACTGCGCGTTGAAGTAACGCCCAAGAACATTCTGATGATCGGTCCGACGGGCGTGGGTAAAACCGAGATCGCCCGGCGCCTGGCCAAACTGGCCAATGCGCCTTTCATCAAGGTTGAAGCCACCAAGTTCACCGAAGTGGGCTACGTGGGCCGCGACGTCGAGTCGATCATCCGCGACCTGGCCGACGCCGCCCTGAAAATGCTGCGCGAACAGGAAGTGACCAAGGTCAGCCACCGCGCCGAAGATGCCGCCGAAGAGCGCATCCTTGATGCCCTGCTGCCACCGGCACGCATGGGTTTCAACGAAGACGCCGCACCGGCTTCGGATTCCAACACCCGCCAGCTGTTCCGCAAGCGCCTGCGTGAAGGCCAGCTGGATGACAAGGAAATCGAGATCGAAGTCGCCGAAGTCTCCGGTATCGACATCTCCGCGCCGCCTGGCATGGAAGAAATGACCAGCCAGTTGCAGAACCTGTTCGCCAACATGGGCAAGGGCAAGAAGAAAAGCCGCAAGCTCAAGGTCAAGGATGCACTCAAACTGGTGCGCGACGAAGAAGCCGGACGCCTGGTCAACGAGGAAGAGCTCAAGGCCAAGGCCCTCGAAGCGGTCGAGCAGCACGGGATCGTGTTTATCGATGAAATCGACAAAGTGGCCAAGCGCGGCAATTCCGGCGGCGTCGATGTATCCCGCGAAGGTGTGCAGCGCGACCTGCTGCCGCTGATCGAAGGCTGCACCGTGAACACCAAGCTGGGCATGGTCAAGACCGACCACATCCTGTTTATTGCCTCCGGCGCCTTCCACCTGAGCAAGCCAAGCGACCTGGTGCCCGAGCTGCAAGGCCGCCTGCCGATCCGCGTGGAACTCAAGGCGCTGACCCCGGGTGACTTCGAACGCATTCTCAGCGAACCGCACGCTTCGCTCACCGAGCAATACCGTGAGCTGCTGAAAACCGAAGGGCTGGGGATCGAGTTCCAGGCCGATGGCATCAAGCGCCTGGCGGAAATCGCCTGGCAGGTCAACGAGAAGACCGAGAACATCGGTGCGCGTCGCCTGCACACCTTGCTTGAGCGTTTGCTTGAGGAAGTGTCCTTCAGCGCCGGCGACATGGCCGGTGCGCAGAATGGCGAAGCGATCAAGATCGACGCCGAGTACGTCAACAGCCACCTGGGCGAATTGGCGCAGAACGAAGATCTGTCGCGTTATATCCTGTAAGCCTCACTCAGGACCGCTTTGCTTTACTGTGGGAGCGGGCTTGTGTGGGAGCTGGCTTGCCTGCGATAGAATCGCCTCGGTGTCAGAGAAACACCGAGGCGCCTGTATCGCGGGCAAGCCCGGCTCCCACAGTTTAAAGCCGGTTCCTTCAGGACTATCTTCGAGCGGCTCTCCAATGTCGAAATTCCCCACTGCTGTAAACCTGCACAAAACCTCAAACACCCTCGGCCTTACCTACGCCCCCGATGAAACCTACCAATTGCCCGCCGAATTCCTGCGGGTGCACTCGCCTTCCGCCGAGGTCCAGGGCCACGGCAAACCCATCCTGCAATTCGGCAAGCTCAACGTCCGGTTGACCAAGATCGAACCGGCCGGCCAGTACGCACTGAAACTGACCTTCGACGACGGGCATGACAGCGGGCTGTTCACCTGGGATTACCTCTACCAGTTGGCCGTGCGTCAGGACGCGCTGTGGGCCGACTACCTCGCTGAACTCAAAGCGGCCGGCAAAACCCGCGATCCGAGTGAATCCGTCGTGCGGCTGATGCTCTAGCCCAGGCGTCTTGCTCTTTAGAGGGCATTTTCTAATTTCATCTGCTTGAATGCCCTGTCGCGTGACCAACGATTGGTCCGCTTGCGAAAAAAATTAAACTCGGGTAACCAATGGAGCTGGCAAGTTCCGTGCATTTGACGATGCGGTATCAACGGTCACCCGAGTCGCAGTACCTGGCGTGTGTTGTGGATCGCAATCTGGATGCATCGCCACCGCCGGTACTCGTCTTTCGGACAATGGAGCGTCGTAGATGAGTAACAAGAATAACGATGACTTGAAACGCCAGGCCTCGGAAAACACCCTGGGGCTCAACCCGATCATCGCGTTACGCAAAAAGGACTTGCTCGCCTCGGCGAAGATGGTGCTGACCCAAGCCATCAAGCAACCGTTGCACAGCGTCAAGCACGTCGCGCATTTTGGCGTGGAACTCAAGAATGTGATGTTCGGCAAGTCGCAGTTGGTACCCGAAAGCGACGACCGTCGCTTCCATGACCCTGCCTGGAGCCAGAACCCGCTCTATAAACGTTATTTGCAGACCTACCTGGCGTGGCGCAAGGAACTGCACGACTGGATCGGCGACAGCAACCTGTCCGAACAGGACATCAGCCGCGGCCATTTCGTGATCAACCTGATGACCGAAGCCATGGCCCCCACCAACAGCGCGGCCAACCCGGCGGCGGTCAAGCGCTTCTTTGAAACCGGCGGCAAAAGCCTGCTCGATGGCCTGTCCCACTTGGCCAAGGACATGGTGCACAACGGCGGCATGCCGAGCCAGGTCAACATGGGCGCCTTTGAAGTGGGCAAGAGCCTGGGCACCACCGAAGGCGCGGTGGTGTTTCGCAACGACGTGCTGGAGCTGATCCAGTACAAGCCGATTACCGAACAGGTGCACGAGCGACCGCTGTTGGTGGTGCCGCCGCAGATCAACAAATTCTATGTATTCGACCTGAGCCCGGAAAAGAGCCTGGCGCGCTTCTGCCTGCGTAATAACCAGCAAACCTTCATCGTCAGTTGGCGCAACCCGACCAAGGCCCAGCGCGAGTGGGGGCTGTCGACCTATATCGAGGCGCTCAAGGAAGCGGTGGATGTGGTCACGGCGATTACCGGCAGCAAGGACATCAACATGCTCGGCGCCTGCTCCGGTGGCATCACCTGCACCGCGCTGCTCGGTCACTATGCGGCGCTGGGGGAGAAGAAGGTCAATGCCCTGACGCTGCTGGTGAGTGTGCTGGACACCACGCTGGACACCCAGGTGGCGCTGTTCGTCGACGAGCAGACCCTGGAAGCCGCCAAGCGCCATTCCTACCAGGCCGGCGTGCTGGAAGGCCGCGACATGGCCAAGGTGTTCGCCTGGATGCGCCCCAATGACCTGATCTGGAACTATTGGGTCAATAACTATCTGCTGGGCAACGAGCCGCCCGTATTCGACATCCTGTTCTGGAACAACGACACCACGCGCCTGCCGGCGGCGTTTCACGGCGATCTGATCGAACTGTTCAAGAACAACCCGCTGGTACGCGCCAACGCCCTGGAAGTGTGTGGTACGCCGATCGACCTCAAGCAAATCACCGCCGATATTTACTCCCTGGCCGGCACCAACGATCACATCACGCCGTGGCAGTCCTGCTACAAATCGGCGCAGCTGTTCGGCGGCAAGGTTGAATTCGTATTGTCCAGCAGCGGTCACATCCAGAGCATCCTCAACCCGCCGGGCAACCCCAAGGCGCGGTACCAGACCAGCGACAGCCTGACGGCGAAACCGTTGGAATGGCAGGAAAATGCCACCAAGCACACCGATTCGTGGTGGCTGCATTGGCAAGCGTGGCAGGCGGAGCGGGCGGGCAAGTTGAAAAAAGCGCCGGTGAGTTTGGGTAATAAAACCTACGCCGCTGGCGAGGCTGCGCCGGGTACCTATGTGCATGAGCGCTAATCGGATGAATGACTGAAATGCAGTCAATGTGGGAGCTGGCTTGCCAGCTCCCACATTGACCGGGTTCCTACAGATAAATTGCGCCACTTCACAGGGCTTGAGCATGCCGCAACCGTTCATCTTTCGTACCATCGACCTGGATGGCCAGGCCATCCGCACGGCGGTGCGCCCGGGCAAGCCTCACTTGACGCCGCTGCTGATCTTCAATGGCATCGGCGCCAACCTTGAGCTGGTGTTTCCGTTCGTCCAGGCGTTGGACCCGGACCTGGAAGTGATCGCCTTCGATGTGCCCGGCGTGGGCGGTTCGTCGACGCCCAACCGGCCCTACCGTTTTCCCGGCCTGGCCAAGCTCACCGCGCGCATGCTCGATTACCTCGACTACGGCCAGGTGAACGCGGTGGGCGTGTCCTGGGGCGGGGCGCTGGCGCAGCAATTTGCCTACGACTACCCGGAGCGTTGCAAAAAATTGATCCTGGCGGCCACGGCGGCGGGTGCGGTAATGGTGCCGGGCAAACCCAAAGTGCTATGGCTGATGGCCAGCCCACGCCGTTACATCCAGCCGTCCCACGTGGTGCGCATCGCGCCGATGATCTATGGCGGCTCGTTCCGCCGCGATGCAAAACTGGCCGCCGAACACGCAAGCAAAGTGCGCTCGGCCGGCAAGCTGGGCTACTACTGGCAACTGTTCGCGGGGCTGGGCTGGACCAGCATCCACTGGCTGCACAAGATCCGCCAGCCCACCCTGGTGCTGGCGGGCGACGACGACCCGCTGATCCCGCTGATCAACATGCGCATGCTGGCCTGGCGCATCCCCAATGCCCAACTGCACATCATCGATGATGGCCACCTGTTCCTGATCACTCGGGCCGAGGCCGTGGCGCCGATCATCATGAAATTCCTGCAAGAGGAGCGCATGCGCGCGGTGATTCATCCGCGACCGGCGGTGTAAGGACCACACCGCCGCGCAACTTGCCAGGAACCGACTATGGTTCTGGATTGGCGTGCCTGTTTGATGGCTTGACGAAGGAGTGTTGGCTCATGCGAGAAAGACCCGTGACGGACCCGGCACCCACCCCTGCTGCGTTCATCAATGCGCAAAGTGCGATCACCGGGCTGCGCGGCCGCGACCTGCTGTCGACCCTGCGCAGTGTTGCTGCCCATGGCTTGCGCAACCCGCTGCATACGGCTCGTCATGCCCTGGCGTTGAGCGGTCAACTGGGCCGCGTGCTGCTCGGTGAAACCGTGCACGAACCCAACCCCAATGACAGCCGCTTCATCGACCCCACCTGGACACTCAACCCTCTGTACCGGCGCAGCTTGCAGGCCTACCTGAGCTGGCAGAAGCAGACGCGCCACTGGATCGATGACAGCGCCCTGGGCGCCGATGACCGAGCCCGTGCGCACTTCGCCTTTGCGCTGTTCAATGATGCGGTCTCGCCTTCCAACACCCTGCTCAACCCGCTGGCCATCAAGGAACTGCTCAACTCCGGCGGGCACAGCGTGGTGCGCGGTGCAAGCCACCTGTTCGAAGACTTGCTGCACAACAATGGCCTGCCGCGCCAGGTGAGCAAGCATGCGTTCGAGGTGGGCAAGACGGTCGCCACCACTCCCGGCTCGGTGGTCTTTCGCAATGAGCTGCTGGAGCTGATCCAGTACAAGCCCATGAGCGAAAAACAGTACGCCAAGCCGCTGCTGATCGTGCCGCCGCAAATCAACAAGTACTACATTTTCGACCTGAGCCCGGCCAACAGCTTTGTGCAGTACGCGTTAAAAAACGGCCTGCAGACGTTCATGGTCAGCTGGCGCAACCCGGATGTGCGCCATCGCGAATGGGGCCTCTCCACCTACGTCGCCGCGTTGGAAGAGGCGCTCAACGCATGCCGGGCGATCACCAAAGCCCGCGAGGTCAACCTGATGGGCGCCTGCGCCGGTGGCCTGACCATCGCGGCGCTGCAAGGCCACCTGCAGGCCAAGCGCCAACTGCGCCGCATCTCCAGCGCGAGCTACCTGGTGAGCCTGCTGGACAGCCAGATCGACAGCCCCGCCACACTGTTCGCCGACGAGCAGACCCTGGAGGCCGCCAAGCGCCGTTCCTATCAGCAAGGCGTGCTGGACGGCCGCGACATGGCCAAAGTGTTCGCCTGGATGCGCCCCAACGACCTGATCTGGAACTACTGGATCAACAACTACCTGCTGGGCAAGGAGCCGCCGGCCTTCGACATCCTGTACTGGAACAACGACAACACGCGCTTGCCCGCCGCGCTGCACGGCGACCTGCTGGACTTCTTCAAGCACAACCCGCTCAGCCACCCCGGTGGACTGGAAGTGTGCGGCACCCCCATCGATCTGCAGAAGGTCACCGTGGACAGCTTCAGCGTGGCCGGCATCAACGACCACATCACGCCGTGGGACGCGGTGTACCGCTCCACCCAGTTGCTGGGCGGCGAGCGGCGCTTCGTGCTGTCCAACAGCGGGCATATCCAAAGCATCCTGAACCCGCCTGGCAACCCCAAGGCCAACTACGTCGAGAACCCAAAGCTGAGCAGCGACCCGCGCGCCTGGTACTACGACGCCAACCACGTCGAAGGCAGTTGGTGGCCGCAGTGGATGACGTGGATACAACAGCGCTCGGGCGTACAACGAGAAACCCTCACCGCCCTGGGCAACCAGAATTACCCACCGATGGAAGCGGCGCCAGGCACCTATGTGCGCGTGCGTTGAGTTCAACCCTCCCCTTAAGAAGCCTGGATGAAGACCCGCGACCGTATCCTTGAATGTGCCTTGCAATTGTTCAACCAGAAGGGCGAACCCAATGTCTCGACCATGGAGGTGGCCAATGAAATGGGGATCAGCCCCGGCAACCTCTACTACCATTTTCATGGCAAGGAACCGCTGGTACTCGGTCTGTTCGAACGTTTTCAAGCTGAACTGACACCGCTGCTCGACCCACCGGCAGATGCGCAATTGAAGCCCGAGGATTACTGGCTGTTCCTGCACCTGATCGTCGAGCGTATGGCCCACTACCGCTTCCTGTTCCAGGACCTGTCGAACCTCGCAGGGCGCCTGCCGAAGCTGGCCAAGGGCATTCGCAACCTGCTCACGTCGCTCAAACGCACCCTCGCGTCATTGCTTGCCCGACTCAAGACGGCCGGGCAATTGGTCAGCGACACCCAGGCGCTTGGGCAACTGGTGGAGCAGATCACCCTGACCCTGCTGTTTTCCCTGGACTATCAGCGGGTTCTGGATCGTGAAGGCGAGGTCCGCGTGGTGGTGTATCAAATCATGATGCTGGTGGCGCCCCATTTGTTATTGCCGATACGGCAGGCCACCGAGCGATTGGCGCTGCGTTACTTGGAAGATTCCAATTAAGCTACAAACAGTGGGCATAACTCTTACAGAAACTTCGTAGTTACGCGTCGCCGAATTGTCGCCTCACCTTGAATAGTTCACTGTCATTCTTGATACCCAACTTTCGATAAGCCGATTGTTTTTGCGTACTGATCGTACTCGCGCTGCGCGAAAACTTTGCAGCGATGGAGTTGACGGTCATTCCATCCATAAAGCAGCGCAACACTTCCTGTTCCTTGGGCGTAAGACAGTCGCTCAGGCGAAACGGCGCTGAGCCCTCCACGCCGGGTCTCACATTCACCGCGCCCACCAATGAACGCCCCACCTGCAAGGCCGGCACCATACAGGGTTGCAGGTAGATCCGGCCCTCGGCGACGGTGCGGATGGCTGTTATCAATTCGGCCAGGTTCTGGATTTTGCCCACTACCCCCCAACTGCCGGCCTTCAAGGCCAGGGAAACCGTGGCCGGGGTGTAATGCGACGACACGACCACCGGCTTGCAGCGGCTGAAACGCCTGGCCAGGGTGCGGATGAGATTGAGCCCGTCGATGTCGTCGGGGCCCAGGGCGAAGTCCATCACCACCACGTCCGCCGTCCGCAGGGCAAGCGCATCGAGTAGCTCCCTGCCCGTGCCGAAGGAGCCAACCAGGTGCAGATCGGCCTCCTTGCCCAAGCCCAGTTCGATCCCTTGCCGAACCATCGCATGGTTATCCAGCAACATCACCGTGACGGTCTTGAACATTGAACTAGGCATCAAAAAAAACCCGCAAAGTTAATAGCGCAATACAAATACTTGGATTTTTTTAAAACACCGTATAGCTCACACGCCCACAGGTTTCAATGCGGGACTACAACGAAACTTACTCTTTCAGGCATTCCCTTCAGAAAACTCTTACGCATTCAACTTTGAAAAATCTTGTATTGACCTTTTGGAATTTCGAATATTTTCGAGATAAAACTCGCGACTCCTCTATGGGCAACTTTCCATTTGCGGAACACATTATGTTTCCCGTCTTTCGAGGGCGACTCGATCTCGATGATGTTGACGAGGCATATATATTACTAAGGTCTGGAAATACTTATGAAAGCCAACACTCTCTCCACCGTTGCCGCCGCGATTGCCCTGGCCGCGGCAGCTTCTCAATCGGCCCATGCCAACGATGGCGTTATCAACTTCAGCGGCCTGGTCACCGATGTGACCTGCACCGTCGAAGGCGCGGCGCCTGGCACCGGAGCCGCGGTCAAGGATGTGAACCTGGGCGGGGTCTCCGGCTCGCGCCTGGCGGCTGCCGGTCAACGCGCCAACCTCACCGGCTTCAGCATTCGCGTTGGCGGCCCGGGCCAGGGCAGCTGCACCAACGGACGCACCGCCATGGTGGCGTTCGATCCCACCAGCCCGGCCATCGACGTGGCAACCGGCCGCTTGAACATTGATGGTCATGATGATCCGTCCGACACCACCACTGCCAAGAACGTACAGGTCGAAGTCACCAACCGTGACGGCAGCCCGCTCAACGTCTACACCGAGAAATCCGAAGGCGTGGTGATCGCCGACAACCAGGCAATCATCCCGATGGCCGCGCAGATGTATGCCACCGGTGCCGCCACCGAAGGTACGGTCAACACGCGCGTGGGCTTTTTGGTCGAGTACGCCGAGTAAGGCCTGAACGCTTCGATCCCATTGTAGGAGCGGGCTTGCTCGCGATAGCGCTGTATCCGTCACCCCTCATGACCGACCCACCGCATTCGCGGGCAAGCCCGCTCCCCACACTGAAGCGATTCCAGTTCGCCCGAAAGCCGCATTTTCGATCCCATGCCTGAGAAGAGAACCCGAACGATGAAACGCATGGCCCGCCTCGCGCTTGTCGCCTGTGCGCTTGTATTCATGTCACTGCTGACGCCGCTCGCCCATGCAAGCGTCATCGTCCATGGCACACGTGTGGTCTACCCCGTCGAACAACAGGAGTTGATCGTGCGCCTGGAAAACAAAGGCGATCGCCCGGCGCTGGTGCAGGTCTGGCTGGATGCCGGCGACCGGCAATCGACACCGGCGACGGCGCGAACCCCGTTTACGCTGTCGCCACCGATCTTTCGTATCGAGCCCAACCAGCAACAGGCGGTGCGCTTGCGCTACACCGGCGAACCCGTGCCCACGGACCGCGAGAGCCTGTACTGGCTGAACGTATTGGAAGTACCGCCAAGCACGCAGGATGCGGCGCAGAAAAACCAGATCCAGCTGTCGTTCCGTACCCGCCTGCGGGTGTTCCTCAGGCCGCAGGCGCTACCGTTGCCGGCCGAACGCGCGCCCGCACAGGTGCAATGGAAGCTGGTGCCCCATGGCCAGGGGTATGCCTTGCAAGCCACCAACCCTACGCCCTATCACGTCTCGCTCGCCAGCATCGACCTGGCCAGCGATGGCCGACGCTACAGCAAAGCGGCCAACCAGACGGCCACCGATAGCCTGTTGATGCCCCACGGCGATACCAAGCTGTTTGCCCTGCCAGGGCTCAAGGCCCAGCCCAAGGGGGCGGCGCAGGTCGAGTTCACCGCCGTCAGCGATTTCGGCGCCCGCGTGCGGTATTCCGCCAGCCCAACCTTTTAAGTACGACGGATAACCCACTGCATGAACGCGTCATTGGTCTCTCGCCTTCTTCCGAAGGCCACGCTGGTACTCGTTGCCCTGCTCGCCGCCACGGCGGTACAGGCCAGCGTGGTCATCGGCAGCACTCGTATCGTTTATCTGCAAAAAGACAAGGAAGTGACGGTACGGCTCGATAGCAAAAACCAGAAACCGACATTGCTCCAGGTATGGCTGGACGACGGCAACGAACACTCTACCCCGGATGAGTCCGGGATACCGTTTGTGGCCACGCCGCCGATTTTCCGCATGGAACCGGAGCAGCAACAGATCATTCGCCTGGCCCACACCGGCGAACCGCTGCCGGCGGAGCGCGAAAGCCTGTTCTGGTTCAATCTGCTGGAAGTGCCTTCCCAGGCGCTGAACAGCGAGCAGAACAACCAACTGCAATTGGCGTTCCGCTCGCGGATCAAGCTGTTCTACCGCCCGGCAACACTGCCCTACGACGTCGAAGAAGCCCCCGCCAAACTGCAGTGGAAATACCTTGCGACCGAGCAGGGCCAAGCGCTGGAAGTCTTCAACCCGACGCCCTACCACGTGAGCTTCGACACGATTGAACTGGTCACCGGCGGCCAACGCCATCCGCGCGAAACCAGCGCATCGGGTGACAGCAATATGGTGGTCCCCGGTGGTCGCAGCCGCTTCGTCCTGCCAGGGTTGAAGTCGGCACCGGCCAGCGCCATGACCGTCGAGTTCCAGACCCTCGATGACTATGGCGTGCGGGTTTCCCACACGGCGGATATTCCACGATGACCTCCCAGCCTTAGGCACCGGCCCGGCGACATCACCGCCGCCGGCCCTGAAACACGTCCTGCGATTGCCCCCTCGACCGGGGCAGGGACTCGCCATGCCGACTTTTGGGCAGCACCTCTTTTGGAAACGGTAACCATGCGTTCGAACACGCCTGCCAGCGCAATCAACTGGCCCTTGTCACGCCATCGACTCAAGCTGACCGCCCGCAGCCTGGTACTGCTCGGCAGCACGCATGCGATGCTCACACACGGCGTCGAGTATGTGGCTTTCAACCCGGCCTTCTTCCCCCAGGGCAAGGCGGGCTTGCAGGTCGACATCACCAAATTCAACCAGGGCAACGTCGTGTTGCCCGGCAGCTACCGCGCCGACGTGTACCTCAATGGCCAATGGTTCGGCCGTGAAAACCTGATCTTCAACGCCGTTGAAGGGCAGAACTCCGCGCAGTTGTGCCTGGGGCGCGACACCTTGCTCGCCTTCGGCGTGGACCTGGACGCTGTCGCCGAACACCATGGCGCGACAGGGCAGGCAGCCGCGCCGGCATTCCCGGTGTGCGGCGATATCGGCGCCTTCATTCCAGGCGCCAGCGTCAGCTTCGACCCGACCGACAACAAGCTGCGATTGCAGATACCGCAGCTGTACCTGGCGCGCCAGGCGCGTGGCTACGTGAGCCCGCAACAATGGGACAGCGGCATCAACGCCGGTTTTGCGCGCTACAACTTCAACACCTTTGCCACCAAGACCGCGGGGCGCTCGCTCAACTCCACCTACCTGGGCTTGAACACCGGTCTGAACCTCGGCGACTGGCATTTTCGGCACAACGGCAGCTTCAGCCAGTCCGACGGTTCTTCCGGCTACCAGAGCAGCGCCACCTACCTGCAACGCGAGTTGACCGGCCTGCAATCGCAACTGATGCTCGGCGAGATCTACACCCCCGGCGAATTGTTCGACAGCGTGCGCATCAATGGCATCAGCGTGTTCAGCGATGACCGCATGCTGCCCGACTCCATGACCGGGTTTGCCCCGGTGGTGCGCGGCGTCGCCGAAACCAACGCGCGGGTCAGCGTACGCCAGCGCGGCATCCTGCTCGATGAAGTCAGCGTCGCGCCCGGCCCGTTCATGCTTGACGACCTGTACCCCACCGGATTCGGCGGCGACCTCAACGTCACCGTCACCGAAGCCGATGGGCGCGTACGCGAGTTCATCGTGCCCTTTGCCGCCAACGCCAACTTGCTGCGCCCGGACGCGCGCCGCTATTCGCTGAGTGTCGGCCAACTGGATGAAATTGGCGTGCGGCACGCGCCAACCCTGGCGCAGGCCACGTACCAGCGCGGCTTGAGCAACCTGTTGACCGGCTATACCGGCACGGTGGTCGGCGAGGATTACTTCTCCCAGCTCATCGGCGCGGCGTTCAACACGCCGCTGGGCGCCCTGTCGCTGGACGTGACCAACTCCGACGCCCGGGTGCCCGGCCACGCTTCGCGCAATGGCCAAAGCGTGCAACTGCGCTACAGCAAAAACTTCACCGAAACCGGCACGCATTTCGCGCTGGGCGCCTACCGCTACTCCACCGAAGGCTTCCTCAACGTGCGCGATGCGGCGCGCGTGCGTGGCCTGGCCATGGACGGGCTCAACGTCGACAGCGTCTCGCGCCTGCGCGACCGCATGGACGTCAGTCTCAACCAGAGCGTGGGCACGGGCTCCTTCTACCTGACCGGTTCCTCGCAGCAATACTGGAACCGCCAGAGCCGCAACCTGACGTTCTCCACCGGCTACAGCAATACCTGGAAAGGACTGCACTACACCGTCAGCGCCCAGCGCACCCGCGACCTGCTGAGTGACCGGGTGGACAAACAGATCGACTTTACCTTGAGCCTGCCGCTGGGCAGCGGGTCGCGCAAACCGACCCTCTCCACCTCGGTGTATCGCGGCGACCGCAGCAGCGGTGAACGCGCCAGCCTGGGCGGCAGCCTCGGCGAGCTCAACGAGGTCAGCTACGGCCTGAGCGCCACGCGCACTTCAGGCAGCGGCAACGCGGCCAGCGCCGACATCAAATACCAGACCAGCCAGGGCGTGCTCTCAGCCGGCGTTGGCCGCAGCTCCGATTACCGTTCGCTGTCGCTGGGCTTGACCGGCGGCATCGTCGCACACGCCGGCGGCCTGACGCTGGCACCGGAGCTGGGCGACACCATCGGCATCGTGCAGGCCGCAGGCGCAGCCGGCGCGCGGGTCAATGGCAACCACAGTTCGCAGGTGGGCAAGAACGGCTACGCCGTGGTGCCGCACCTGACGCCGTACCGCAAGAACATGGTCGAGCTGGACCCCAAGGATCTGTCCGTGGACGTGGAACTCAAAACCGCTGCGCAAAACGTCGCGCCCCGTGCAGGCTCGGTGGTGATGCTGGAGTTCGAGAGCGTCAGCGGCCAGGCCATGTTGATCACGGCTTTGCGCGAAGACGGCAGCCCGCTGCCGTTCGGCGCCGAAGTGATGGATGCAAGCGGCGCCATCGTTGGCATGGTCGGTCAGAGCGGCAAAGCTTTTGTGCGGGTGCCTCGCGACGAAAACCTGTTGATCGTCAAGTGGGGCGCCAATGCCGCCAGCACGTGCCAGTTGCGCTACCAGCTTAACCCCGCGCCTGGCGTGGAAAGCCATGATCGCCTGCGTCACTTGGATGCCGGTACGTGCGCGGCCAACACCAGCCTGGTTGCGCAGGACCGCCCCGACGCGGGCCCGCGTGACAAATACCTTTAATTGCAACGCCACAAGGACCCTTAGATGAAGACTCAAACGTTACACCTCGCTCTGGCAATTAGCGCCGTTATCGTCGCCAGCCCGATCAACGCCGCCACAACCGGCTCGCTGGGGTTTGCCGGCCAGGTCGACAGCGGCACCTGCAACCTGGCCGCTGGCGACGTGAGCCGCACCATCACCTTGCCGACAGTCAAGGTGGCGGATTTCGACAACGCGGTGTCCGTCGGGGAAACGTCCTTCCAGGTCACCGCCGAATGCGAGTCGGACATTCGCAACGTCACCTTCCTGTTCACCGGTACGGCGGACAGCGGCAACGGGATGCTGTTCAGCAATACCGGCAGCGCAACCGGCCTGGGTATCTGGCTCAAGGCCGGCGCCACAGGCACCACGATTCCGGCCAATGGCACCGAGCTTGAACGCAGCCGTACGGTTGCCACATCGGCCAGCAAAGCGGTGCTGGATGCGTCTGCGGCCTATCATAAAAATAACGCAGCCGTTGGCCGGGGCACCTTGGTCAGTGCCGCGACCTTGTCGATTACCTACGATTGAATCGGGCTCGCGCAAGCGCAGGAGCCGGCACAGGAGGTGCGCAAAAACACGTCCGCCCCGACAACAGGGCGCTCTATCCATTTTTGCGAAGCTGAACATGAAATATTCCACGCAACTCTTATTGGCACTCCTGGCCTGTGGCCTCTCGATCACGGCTCAAGCGGCGTGCGACCGCTATCCGATGTCCACGCACAGCCTCTCGCTTCCGGCCGTCATCGAAGTGCCCGACAGCCTGCCCGTCGGCAGCATCATTCTGCGCAAGGCCTTCGACGGAGTTGCACCGGGCTTTACCATCACGTGCCCCACGGCGACCTTGAGACAATTTTCCGGGCATTGGAACGAGTTGGTCGAAGTTCCCGGCGCGGGTATTTCGGCCCATCGCACCTACGTTCCAGGCGTGGCGGTGGACGTAATGGTCAGAAACGCCAACGGAATGATTTATCCGCATTCGCTGGCGAGTACAAGCCAGGTGATGCCTGCCGGCAGTACGCATTACAGCAACGTGAGCGCAGAGGTGATTTTTTACAAAGTCGCGCCTGTGCAGAGCGCGACATTGCATGCGAGCAACTGGCTATACGAGAGGTGGGCAACCAACCAGGGCTATTTCTCCCTGACGCTGGTCACCTCCACGCGCTTTGTCAAACCCACCGCTACCTGCGACCTGGCGGCCGGCGACGTCAACCGCACGGTTGCGCTGCCCACCGTGCGGGTGGGCGACTTCCGTACGGCCACCAGCGCCGGCGCCACGCCGTTCGATCTGTCGGCCAATTGCAGCAACGCCTCAAACGTGACCTTCAGTTTTTCCGGCACCGCAGCATCCGGCGATGCCTCGCGCTTCGCCAACACCGGCAGCGCGGGCGGCCTGGCCCTGTGGCTGTATGCGCGCAGCAATAACAGCACCATTACGCCAGGCGGCACCGACAGCTCGCGCACCGTCACGGTCTCCAACAACCGTGCGGTACTGCCGCTCGGCGCGGCGTATTTCAAGACCGGCACGGTCGGCCAAGGCACCTTCGCCAGCACGGCCACGGTGTCGATTACCTATAACTGAAATCCCACAGGACCCTTATGAAGCCCAAAGTTCTTTCGACAGTATTGGCGATTACCGGCTGTATCGCCGCCAGCTGCGTACATGCCGCCACCACGGGCACCTTGCGCTTTACCGGACAAGTCGATGCCGGCACCTGCAACCTGGCGGCCGGTGATGTGAGCCGCACCATCAACTTGCCGGCGATCAAGATTTCCGACCTGGATTCGTCCGCTTACGCAGGAGCGGTCAACTTCGATATCTCGGCCGACTGCGAATCAGACATCCGCAACGTTACGTTCCTGTTCACCGGTACGGCGTCGTCGGGCAACGCGGCATTGTTTTCCAACACCGGCACGTCGGGCGGCATTGGCCTTTGGCTGGCCCATCGCACAACCACTAACTCGACGATCCCTGCCAACGGCACGCCTGATCAACGCAGCCGTACGGTGGCAACCAGCAACAGCAAAGCGCTGTTACCACTACTCGCGGCCTACTACAAAACCGGCGAAGCGATCACCAAAGGCAGCCTGGCCAGCGCCGTTACCGTGTCGATCACCTATAACTGAGCAACGCGCCTGGGGCGTGGGCAAAAAAAACGTCCGACCCTTTAGAGGCCGGACGTTTTTGTGTCCCGGAAAAAATCAGGACTGACTGGATGGCGTCGGGGTGGCCGGCGTCGCAGTCGGGTTTACCGCAGGGGTCGGTGCGGACACCGAGTTGGCGGTGGAGGCAGTGGTCGCCGCAGGCTTGGCCGCAACAGCGGGCTTGGACGCGGTTTTTTTCGCTACCGCTGGCTTCTTAGCGACGGCTGGTTTTGCCGCTGGCTTGGCTGCTGCCGGTTTGGCGGCAGGTTTAGCAGCCGCGGTTTTCGCGGCCGGCTTGGCGGCGGGTTTCGCGGCGGCCTTGGCAGCAGGTTTGGCAGCCGCTTTAGCGGCAACCGGTTTTGCCGCAGGCTTCGCGGCCGGCTTGGCAGCTGCGGTTTTCGCAGCAGGTTTTGCGACAGCTTTGGCCGGTACCTTGGGCGCAGGCTTCGCGGCCGGTTTAGCGGCGGCTTTTACCGCAGGCTTGGCCGCGGTTTTCGCGACGGGTTTGGCCGCTGCGGTTTTAGCCACCGGCTTGGCTGCAGGTTTGGCAGCGGCCGCTTTTACGGGAGCCACTTTCGCGCCGGTCAGTTTTTCGATTTGCTTGGTCAGGGTATCTACCTTGCTGTGCAGCGTCTTCAGCTCTGCCTTGCTCGGCACGCCCAGTCGCGAAATCGCACTGTTGAGGCGCTTGTCGAAGGTTTCTTCCAACTTGCCCCACGTGTCGGAAATGCTCGACTTGGCGGAACCGGCAGTTGCCTTGGCCGCATCAACTTTTTTACCCACTGTGGTTTTGGTCAACTTCTCGGCCTTTTCGCCGTCCTTGACCAGAGTCTCGAAGTATTTGCCACCGTCACTGCTAACCTTCGAGTACACGCCTAAACCAGCAAGCCAGATCTTGCGGGAATATTTTTCAACTTCCCCGACCCACGAGCTGCCTTCTTTCTGAGTAGTCTTTTTAACAGCCATCCGGATGTCTCCTTAGTGTTTACGCGCGACACGTTCTAGCAATGTCGTCAGCTCTTCGAGCTTAGCAGAGAGTGTCTCAACGTCATGTCTAGACGCAATGCCGATTCGATTCAAGGCACTTGCAACACGAGTATCAAAAGCTTTTTCAACTTTATCCAGCTGAACTTCTACCAGACCTTTGAGGGTTGAGACATTACTCTTTACTTGGTCCATCTGACTGTTGGCAGCCTCAAGTTGTTCAACTGCAACTTTTTTGCCTTTATTTTCAATATGTTGACCGGTTTTAACCAGTTCCTTGAAGTACTCTGCGCCCTCACTTCCAACCTTGGCGTAGGCACCCAGTCCCGCCAGCCAGATCCTGCGGGCGTAGGACTTGACGTCGCTTGGGGCAGTGGTCCGGGCGTCGATTTTTTTCTTCAGGATAACGTTGGCCATGGTTCGCCTCACACAGGATAGGGGGGAGGAACGGCCCACACGGGTTGCGGGCTTGGGCACAAAGTAGGAGGAATAATTAGAATCGGCACCCTAACAACAGGTTGATCAAGCCAACGCCTTGTCCAGGGCTTTCTCGATTTCGGATTTGATGGTGCCGCTCATGGCCGACATCAACAGGCCCAGTTCCACATCGATGCGCAACGAATCTTCGGCGACTACTACAGTGCCCTTAACCCCCGAACGCCTGAGGTTCAACGTATCACCGGACCACGACGGCTCCAGGCCATAACGTTCCTGAAGTTTGCCTGCCAACTGTTCGGCCTTTGCCCGTGCGGCTTCTTTACCCAGGTTATGTGCGCGCTCAACGGTAATACGGGCCATTGCCATGACTCCTCTTTATAGCCAGTGGTAAAACCTTCCGTGCGGCAAAAGGTCTCTGAGATGACCTATCTTACCTGCAGCCTTGCCAAGACAAAGCAGGCCTTGGGGATTATCATGTGCCGCATTCTCTTCTGGTGACAGCGATATGACTGATCAGCGCAAAGGCAGCGATGCCGAACCCACCACTCACTTCGGCTTCAAGAACGTACCGGAAAGCCAAAAAGCGGAAAAAGTCGCTGAGGTGTTCCACTCCGTAGCCGCCAAGTACGACCTGATGAACGACGTGCTGTCGGGCGGCATGCACCGCCTGTGGAAGCGCTTCACTATCGAGCTGTCCGGCGTGCGCACCGGTAACCGCGTGCTGGACATCGCCGGCGGCACCGGCGATCTGGCGGCCAAATTCTCCAAGCTCGTAGGCCCGACCGGCCAGGTGGTATTAGCGGACATCAACGGTTCGATGCTCAAGGTCGGCCGCGACCGCCTGCTGGATAAAGGCGTGGCCGGCAATATCGAATTCGTGCAGGCCGATGCGGAAAAACTGCCGTTCCCCGACAACCATTTCGACTGCGTAACCATCGCCTTCGGCCTGCGCAACGTCACCCACAAGGAAGACGCGATCCGCTCGATGCTGCGTGTGCTCAAGCCGGGCGGGCGGCTGTTGGTGCTGGAGTTCTCCAAGCCGACCAACGCGCTGATGTCCAAGGTCTACGACACCTACTCGTTCGCCTTCATGCCGTTGATGGGCAAGCTGATCACCAATGATGCCGAAAGCTATCGCTACCTGGCCGAATCGATCCGCATGCACCCCGACCAGGAAACCCTCAAGTCGATGATGGTAGAGGCCGGTTTCGACCGCGTGACCTACCACAACATGACCTCGGGTATCGTCGCCCTGCATCGCGGCATCAAACCCTGATGTTGCTCAAAGGCCTTCTCGCAAGCGCGGAACACGGCCTCAACCGTGTGCTGCGCCTGGACAGCACCGCCCTGGCGCGGCTGGCGCACCTCAACGGCAAAATCATTGCCGTCGACTGCCGCAGCCCCGCGTTGCAGCTGTTTATCCTGCCCAGCGATGAAGGCCTGACGCTGGCCACCCAATGGGCCGCCGACGCCGACTGCACCCTGCGCGCGCCGGCCTCGAGCCTGATGCACCTGGCCTTGAGCCGCAACAAAACCGCCATCCTGCACAGCGCCGAAGTGGAGCTGGAGGGCGACAGCGCGGTGCTGATGGACCTGGCCGCGGTGCTGCAAGACCTGGAACTGGATTGGGAATACGAGCTGTCGCGCTGGATCGGCCCGGTGGCCACCCAGTTGCTAAGCGGGCACTTGCGCAGTCGATCGCGCTGGTACCAGCAAGGGTTCGCCAGCCTCAGCCAGAACCTCGCCGAATACCTGAGCGAAGAATCGCGCACCCTGGTCGGAGAACGGGAAGCGCAAGCGCGCTTTCGTGAACTCGACAAGGCCAAAATCGACCTGGAACGCCTCGAGGCACGCATCGAGCGCCTGAGCCGTTCCCTTGATCCAAGCGATAACGCATGAAGCTGCTCGCCGTCCGCCGTTTGTTTCGTATCCAGCGCGTCGTAATCCGCTACCGCCTCGATGACTTGCTGTTCGCCCTGCCCCTGCCGTGGTTCCTGCTGGCGGTACGTTATGTGCTGCCGTGGCGCTGGCTGCCGCGCAAAAAGCTCGAGCTCAGCCGTGGTGCGCGCCTGCGCCTGGCCTTGCAGGATCTGGGGCCGATCTTCATCAAGTTCGGGCAGATCCTCTCGACCCGCCGCGACCTGTTGCCCGAAGACATCGCCGATGAGCTGATGCTGCTGCAGGATCGCGTGCCGCCTTTCGATTCCCAGCAATCGATGAACCTCATCGAAGCGCAGTTGGGCAAGAAGATCAGCGACGTATTCAGCCGTTTCGACGTCGAGCCGCTGGCCTCGGCCTCGGTCGCACAGGTGCACGCGGCGCAGCTCAAGACCGGCGAAGAAGTGGTGGTGAAGGTGATTCGCCCAGGCCTCAAGCCGATCATCGGCCAGGACCTGGCATGGTTGTTCATCCTGGCCCGCGCCGCCGAGCGCTTCTCGGCCGATGCGCGCCTGCTGCACCCGGTGGACGTGGTCGCCGACTACGAAAAAACCATCTACGACGAACTCGACCTGCTGCGCGAAGCCGCCAATGCCAGCCAGCTCAAGCGTAACTTCGAAGGCTCGCAACTGCTGTACGTGCCGCAAGTGTATTGGGACTGGTGCCGCCCCAAAGTGCTGGTGATGGAGCGCATCTACGGGGTGCAGGTCACTGACCTCGCGACCCTGGCCGACCAACGCACCGACATGAAGATGCTTGCCGAGCGTGGCGTGGAGATCTTCTTCACCCAGGTGTTCCGTGACAGTTTCTTCCACGCCGACATGCACCCGGGCAACATCTTCGTCAGCACCGTCAACCCGTGGAGCCCGCAGTACATTGCGATCGACTGCGGCATCGTCGGCAGCCTGACCCCGGAAGACCAGGACTACCTGGCGCGCAACCTGTTCGCCTTCTTCAAGCGTGACTATCGCCGCGTGGCGCAGTTGCACATCGATTCGGGCTGGGTGCCGGCAGAGACCAAGCTCAACGAGTTCGAAGCGGCGATCCGCACGGTGTGCGAGCCGATCTTTGAAAAACCGTTAAAGGATATTTCCTTCGGCCAGGTGCTGATGCGCCTGTTCCAGACCGCACGGCGCTTCAACATGGAAGTGCAGCCGCAGTTGGTGCTGTTGCAGAAAACCCTGCTGAACATCGAGGGTCTGGGCCGCCAGTTGTACCCGGACCTCGACCTCTGGAGCACCGCCCAACCGTTCCTGGAACGTTGGATGCGTGAACGGATGAGCCCGAAAACCATGCTGGGCAACCTGCACAGCCAGATGGAACAGCTGCCGCACCTGGCCAACATGACCCGCGACTTGCTGGAACGCATGTCCCAGCCCCATGCCAAGGACCCCGAGCCACCGTGGCGCAAACGCAAGGACGACTGGGTCCTGCGCCTGCTGGGCGCCGCGCACCTGGTGGGCGGGGTGACGCTGGCCATCGGCGGCCCGTTGAACCAACTGGGCCACTGGCCGGCGGGCGCCATGGTTGCCGTGGGTGTTTATCTGATCGTGCGTCGATAGCCAATCCGGTTATACACTGTCGCAAATTGCCGGAGCCGAACATGAAAGACTGGCTGGACGAGATCAAGTGGGACAGTGACGGCCTGGTGCCGGCCATTGCCCAGGACTACAAGACCGGGCGCGTACTGATGATGGCCTGGATGAACCGCGAGGCCCTGAGCCTCACCGCCACTGAGCAGCGCGCCATTTACTGGTCACGTTCGCGTGGCAAACTGTGGCGCAAGGGCGAAGAGTCCGGGCATGTGCAGACCCTGCACGAGATGCGCCTGGACTGCGACGCCGATGTGGTGATCCTGATGGTCGAACAGATCGGCGGCATCGCTTGCCACACCGGCCGTCACAGCTGCTTCTATCGCGTGTTCGAGAACGGCGAGTGGAAGATCGTGGAGCCGGTGCTCAAAGACCCGCACGCCATCTATTCGGCAGGACACTGACATGAGCGATACCCTGAACCGCGTGGCCCAGGTGCTGGAAGACCGCAAAGGCGCGGACGCCGACAGCTCCTACGTCGCCAGCCTGTACCACAAGGGCTTGAACAAGATCCTGGAAAAACTCGGCGAAGAATCCGTCGAGACCATCATCGCCGCCAAGGACGCGCAAATCAGCGGCGACTGCAGCGATGTGATCTACGAAACCGCCGACCTGTGGTTCCACAGCCTGGTCATGCTCGCCCAACTGGGGCAGCATCCGCAGGCCGTGCTCGATGAACTGGACCGTCGCTTCGGCTTGTCCGGGCATGCCGAGAAGGCTTCGCGCCCGCCCGCTTGAATAACTAAGACTAGAGGATTTGCAGCATGGGCATTTTTGACTGGAAACACTGGATCGTCATTCTGGTAGTGGTGGTATTGGTGTTCGGCACCAAGAAACTCAAGAACCTGGGCACCGATGTCGGCGAGTCGATCAAGGGCTTTCGCAAAGCCATGAATGACGACGAAAAGCCGGCTGACCCGGCCGCCAGCCCAGTGCCGCCCGCACAGCCGGTGCACCCGCAGGCCGCCCAGCCGATCACCGAGCGTCGTACCTTCGACGTGCAGGCTGAGAAAGTCGAAGAGCCGACCCGCAAAGACTCGTGAGCACTGACTAATGTTTGGTATCAGCTTCTCTGAACTGCTGCTCGTCGGCCTCGTGGCCTTGCTGGTATTGGGGCCGGAACGCCTGCCCGGTGCCGCGCGCACGGCCGGCCTGTGGATCGGGCGCCTGAAACGCAGTTTCAATGCAATCAAACAGGAAGTTGAACGGGAAATCGGCGCCGACGAAATTCGTCGGCAACTGCACAACGAACACATTTTGTCGTTGGAGCAGGAAGCACGGAAGATTCTGTCGCCCATGCAGGAGCCCGCCAAACCGGTCGAGCCCGTGGCCGAGCAAAGTATCGCCCCTGCGCCCGCCGACACGAAGCCCGCCGCACCCGCACCGACCGAGCCTGCGCCGACGCCCGTTGCGTCGCCCGCGCCCCATGACCCTACATTGCCGCCGCGAGCCCCATGAGCGCTGATAAACCGGAAAACGACCAGCATATGCCGCTGGTCTCGCACCTCACCGAGTTGCGTACCCGCCTGCTGCGTTGCGTAGCGGCCATCTTCATCATCTTTGCCGGGTTGTTCGCCTTTACCCAGCAGATCTACACCTTCGTCTCGACGCCGCTGCGCCAGTACCTGCCGGCGGGTGCGACGATGATCGCCACCGATGTGTCATCACCGTTCCTCACACCGCTGAAGCTGACCATGATGGTCTCGCTGTTCCTGGCGATCCCGGTGATCCTGCACCAGATCTGGGGCTTTATCGCGCCGGGCCTGTACAAGCATGAAAAGCGCATCGCGGTGCCATTGCTGGTGTCGAGCATTCTGCTGTTCTACACAGGCATGGCGTTCGCGTACTTCCTGGTGTTCCCGCTGATCTTCAAGTTCTTCGCCGCCGCCACCCCGGCCGGCGTGGAAATGATGACCGACATCACCAGCTACCTCGACTTCGTGATGACGCTGTTCTTCGCCTTTGGCGTGGCCTTTGAAATCCCGGTGGCCGTGGTGCTGCTGGTGTGGATCGGCGTGGTCAACGTGGCGTACCTGAAGAAGATCCGCCCGTACGTGATCATCGGCTGCTTCGTGGTCGGCATGATCCTCACGCCGCCGGACATCTTCTCCCAGACCCTGCTGGCCGTACCGATGTGGATGCTGTTCGAAATCGGCATCCTGTTCAGCAGCCTGATCAGCAAGCGTGGTGAACACCCGGATGACCAACCCGCCGACGACGACCAGCCGCCAGCGACCCAGCCGTGAACCTGCTGCTGCTTGAGGAGGCCGACTTTATCGCGGCCGACCGCGTGGTGCTGCGTGATCGGCGCCTGGTGCATATGCAGGAAGTACACCGCGCGGCCGTGGGTGACAGCCTGCGCGTCGGTCGTATCGGCGGGCTGATGGGCAATGCCCAACTGCTGCGCCTGGAGGCCGGCGAAGCCGAACTGCAAGTAGGCTTCGACCAGCCAGCGCCGGCCAAACTGCCGCTGACCCTGCTGCTGGCCCTGCCGCGTCCGAAAATGCTGCGCCGGGTGTTGCAGACGGTGGCCGCCATGGGCGTGCCCAAGGTGGTGCTGGTGAACAGCTATCGCGTCGAAAAGAGCTTCTGGCAAACCCCGTTCCTGGAGCCCGCGGCGATTCGCGAGCAATTGATCCTGGGCCTGGAACAGGCGCGGGATACGGTGCTGCCCGAGATCGTCATCGAAAAGCGCTTCAAACCGTTCGTCGAAGACCGCCTGCCGGCGCTGACCGAAGGCACCCTGGGGCTCATCGGTCATCCGGGCGATTACCCGGCCTGCCCACGCGGGCTGGACGAGCCGGTCACCCTGGCGATTGGCCCGGAAGGCGGTTGGATTCCCTACGAAGTGGACCTGCTGGCCAAGGCCGGCCTGCAACCGGTACAACTCGGCGCGCGCATCCTGCGGGTCGAAACCGCCGTCACCGCCCTGCTCGCCCGGCTGTTCTAACCCAATCTGAAAAACGCCCATCCCCCGTAGTGAGCGGGCTTGTCGAATCGTCGCACCGCCCGCGCTGGGTGGCGAAGCCGCCCCAAACCAGGCGACTTGGTTTTCTCTGGCACTCGGCGGTGTCTTTTTGAGGGCGGCTTCGCCACCCAGCGCGGGGCAAGCCCGCTCACTACAGGGATGTGTAGACTCTCGCAGGCAAGCCAGCTCCCACAGGGGAAGTATGTCGCTACAGAATTCCGCGCTGCTGCCGACAAGCTTTGAATAAGTCCAAGCCTTGTTCCAGGGGAGTTTGCAGCATGTATCGTTGGTTAGCCGAAAAGCTGGGGAATGTCAGCGTCAAAACCAAGCTGGGCGTAGGCTTTGGCCTGGTGTTGCTGCTCACGCTGATGATCACCTTCACCGGCTGGACCGGACTCTCCGGCGTGATCAGCCGCGGGGACAAGCTGGGTTATATCGCCAGCCTCAACGACCTGAGCAAGGACTTGCGCATCGTGCGCCTGGACTTCGAAATGCGCCGTGGCGAGCAAGGCCCGGCGGCGGTCAATGAGTACATCGGCAAGCTGGACAGCGGCCTGAAGACAGCGCGCACGCTGATTGAGCAGCCCGCCGATATTGCCTTGATCGATGACCAGTTGGCCGCAATCGACCAGTACAAGCGCGCGTTCGACGCCATGGTCCAGGCCGGGGCCAATCGAGAAAACGCTCGCAGCAAATTGGGCGATACCGCCGACAACGCGGTGCAAAAGGTCGGTGAAGTCGAAAAAGCCCTGCTGCAGGGCGACAGCGTCAGCCAGTTCAACAGCGTCGTCGAGTTGAGCAAACTGATCCAGCAAGCCCGGTTCCAGGTGCGCGGCTATACCTACAGCGGCAAGGTCGAGGCCGAACAACCCGCGCTGGACGCCATCGATAACGCCCTGAAAAAAATCACCGCTCTGAACGGCCAACTCCCTGAACAATATTCGACCAACCTGCAACAGGCCAGCGTGTCGCTGCAAGCCTATCGCGCGGCGGTCAGCCAATACCGCGACTCTCAGGTGGCCAACGCCGCCGCGCTGAAAATCATGAGCGCCCAAGGCGACCTGCTGCTGGACCGCAGTAACAAGCTGACCCTTTCGCAAACCATGGTGCGTGATTCGGATGCTGCGAACGCCAGGCAACTGTTGTTGCTGGCTGCGGTACTGGCGCTGATTTTCGGCCTGGTTGCCGCCTGGGTCATCACCCGGCAGATCATCGTCCCGCTGGCGCAGACGCTCAACGTGGCCGAGCGCGTCGCCTCGGGCGACCTGAGCCACAACCTGATCTCCGAGCGCCAGGACGAACTGGGCCAGTTGCAACGCGCCATGCAAAACATGACGGTCGGCCTGCGTGAGCTGATCGGCGGTATCAGCGAAGGCGTCACTCAGATCGCCAGCGCCGCCGAGCAATTGTCCGCCGTCACCGAGCAGACCAGCGCCGGGGTCAACAACCAGAAGATCGAGACCGACCAGGTCGCCACCGCCATGAACGAAATGGCCGCCACCGTGCAGGAAGTGGCGCGCAACGCCGAGGAGGCCTCCGAAGCCGCCGTGGCTGCCGACCAGCAGGCTCGGGAGGGCGACAAGGTGGTCGGCGAAGCCATCGCCCAGATCGAACGCCTGGCCACCGAAGTGGGCAACTCCACAGTTGCCATGGGCGACCTCAAGCGCGAAAGCGACAAGATCGGCAGCGTGCTCGACGTGATCAAGTCGGTGGCCCAGCAAACCAACCTGCTGGCCCTCAATGCCGCCATTGAAGCCGCGCGTGCCGGTGAAGCCGGGCGTGGCTTCGCCGTGGTGGCCGATGAAGTGCGCAGCCTGGCCCAGCGTACACAGAAGTCCACCGAGGAAATCGCAGAGCTGATCGTCGGCCTGCAAAACGGCACCCAGCAGGTCGCAACCATCATGGACAACAGCCGTGGCCTGACCGACAGCAGCGTCGAGCTGACCCGCCGTGCCGGCAGCGCCCTGGCGAACATCACCCGCACGGTCTCGACCATCCAGGCGATGAACTCGCAGATCGCCACCGCCGCCGAACAGCAAAGCGCGGTGGCCGAAGAGATCAACCGCAGCGTGCTGAACGTGCGCGATGTGTCGGAGCAAACCTCGGCGGCCAGTGAAGAAACCGCCGCCTCCAGCGCGGAGCTGGCGCGCCTGGGCATCTACCTGCAGACCCTGGTCGGGCGCTTCCGCATCTGAACATTCCTACGCGGCGGCCACTCTCGGCCGCCGCAACTTGTGAAAATTCCTACGTAGTTATCAGCCCGCCATCCCTCCGAATCGATTTAGCGTTAGTCGACACGCTTTTTCAGATCTGGAGGTTCCCCATGTTTCCTCGGCTGACCCGCTTGCTGGCCAATGCCAGCGTCCGCATCAAACTCACCCTGGGCTTCGGTCAGGTGCTGATCCTCAGTCTGGTCATTGCCGTGACCGGCTGGCAGGCCTTGAACCAGGTAATTTTTCGCTCAAGCAACCTGTCGGCCCTGGGCCAATTGACGGCGGTCGCGGAGGCTATGCGCGCCGACCGCATCGTTTACCGCACCCTCACCGACGCCGCCAGCCTGGGCAAGATGACCCGGCAGATCGAAACCATCGACCAGCATCTGGGTTATCTAGCCACCCACCTGAAAGACCCAGGCGACCTGCAGCGCATTCAAGCGGCGGAACGCCTTGTCGATGATTTCAAAGCGGCGCTCGTCGAGTTGCCGCCGTTGATCGAACAGCGCGACAGCATTCGCCCGCCACTCCATGCAACCGCACTGCAGGCCAGTGACACCCTCGCACAACTGGCCAGCGAATTGCCTGATCAGCAAGACCAGAAGGCGCTGGATGCCATCGAAAACCTGCGCCAAGCCATGGAGCAAGCCGAGGATAAGGCCCAAAGCCCTGCCTGGGGCGCCGATTCGTTGCAAGCCTATGCCGAAGCGGTCGGCAATGCCCTCGACGCCCTGGACGTCGCTCAGGCCGCCGTGACCAGCCTGCCCGCCGACTCAACCTTGCTAAAAACCGACCTGGCGAACTATCGCGCGCAGTTGATAACGCTCAAGGAAGCTCAACTCAACACCGAAACCGCGCAGAA
Organism: Pseudomonas sp. SWRI18; assembly: GCF_014268345.1. Taxonomy (NCBI): domain Bacteria; kingdom Pseudomonadati; phylum Pseudomonadota; class Gammaproteobacteria; order Pseudomonadales; family Pseudomonadaceae; genus Pseudomonas; species Pseudomonas sp. SWRI18. The sequence continues at coordinate 291,721 of NZ_JACCQQ010000002.1, read as the reverse complement.
CCGGTTTGAACAGCAACTCAACCAACTGCTTGAACACAGCGAAACCGTGAGCCAGGGCCAGACCCTCAAGCGCGACAGGGAAGCCCACCAGACCCGGACCCTGCTTATCAGCGTCACAGCCGCAGCCCTGTTGCTCGGCACCCTGGCGGCCTGGTGGATCGCCCGGCAGATCGCGATGCCGCTGCGCCAAGTGCTGGCCTGGGCCAACCGTATCGCGCAGGGCGATCTCAGCCACGACATACAGGTTGAGCGCAAAGACGAGCTAGGCCAATTGCAGCAAACCATCGGCGACATGACCCGCAACCTGCGCAGGCTGATCAGCGGCATCGGTGACAGCGCCCGGCAGATCGCCAGCGCCGCCACACAGCTGTCGAGCGTCACCGAGCAGACCCGCGCGGGCATCAGCAACCAGAAGGATGAAACCGACCAGGTGGCGACCGCGATGAACGAAATGCTCGCCACCGCCCAGGAGGTCGCACGACATGCCGAAGAAGCCTCAAAGGCGGCCAATGAGGCCGATCAGCAGGCCACCGCCGGCGACCAGGTCGTGGGGCAAGCCGTGGAACAAATTGGCCATCTGGCCCATGAAATGGCGCGCGCCAGCCAGGCGATGATTGCCTTGCAACGCGAGAGCCAGAAAATCGGCGGCGTGCTGGACGTGATCAAGTCGGTGTCGCAACAGACCAACCTGCTGGCCCTTAACGCCGCCATTGAAGCCGCGCGTGCAGGAGCCGCAGGCGAAGGGTTTGCCGTGGTCGCCGATGAAGTACGCAGCCTTGCCCAGCGCACTCAGGAGTCGGCGGAAGAAATCGAGGGACTGATCAGCGGGCTGCACACCGGCACCCGGCAGGTGGCGGATATCATGGACGGCAGCCGCGCCTTGACCGACTACAGCGTCGACCTGAGCCGCGATGTCGGCGATGCATTGGCGGCGATTATCCTCAGGGTCTCGATCATCCAGGAAATGAACCCGCAGATTGCCGCGGCCGCCGAGCAGCAATGTGCCGTGGCCGAGGAAATCAATCGCAGCGTCATGAAGGTGCGGGACGTGTCGCAAATGACCGCGACCGCCAGTGAGGAAACCGCGGCCGCCAGCGTTCAGTTGACGAAGTTGAGCCTGGATCTGCAGGCCCTGGTCGGCAAGTTCAGGTTATAGGACCTGACGCAGGAAGGCCTGGGCCCGCGGGTCTTTGGGTGCCGCGAAGAACGCGGCCGGCGCCGCGTCTTCCAGCAATTTGCCATGGTCGAAGAACAGCACACGGTCGGCCACTTCACGGGCAAAGCCCATCTCGTGGGTGACGCAGACCATGGTCATGCCTTCCAGGGCCAGGGCCTTCATCACATCCAGCACTTCGCCGACCATTTCCGGGTCCAGCGCCGAGGTGGGCTCGTCAAACAGCATCACCTTGGGCTCCACTGCCAATGCGCGGGCAATCGCGACACGCTGCTGCTGGCCGCCGGACAGACGCGATGGAAATTCATTGGCCTTCTGTGCAATGCCGACCTTCTCCAGCAGCGCCAGGGCCTTGGCTTCGCGCTCTTGCTTGCCGCGTTTGCGCACGACCTTTTGCGCCAGGCACAGGTTTTCCAGCACGGTCATGTGGGGGAACAGGTTGAAATGCTGGAACACCATGCCGACTTCACGGCGATAAGCGTTGACGTCGGTCTTCGGGTCAGCCAGTTGCAGACCGTCGATGCTCACCGACCCTGAGTCGAATTCCTCCAGCCCATTGAGGCAACGCAGGAACGTAGATTTGCCGGAGCCGGACGGGCCGATCACGACCAGCACTTCGCCCTTCGCCACCCTGGTGCTGACGTGGTCAACCGCGCGGACCACATGGCCACGGGTATCGAAGACTTTTACCAGATCGCGGACTTCAATCACTTTGCGCGAGCCTCCGCTCAAGCCGGCTGGCCATTTTCGACAGCGGCAGGTTGATCAGCAGGTACAGGCCTGCCACACAGAATAGGATCTCAAACGGCGAAAACGAAGTGGTGATCACTTCGCGGCCGCTTTTGAGCAGTTCGGTGATCGCAATCACCGAGACCAGCGAGGTGTCTTTCACCAGGCTGATGAATTGCCCGGCCAGCGGCGGCAGCACGCGCTTGAACGCCTGCGGCAGCACCACATGGCGCATCGACTGGCTGGCGCTCAAGCCCAGGGATCGGGCGGCCTCGTCCTGGCCACGGGTGATGGATTGCACCCCAGCGCGCACAATCTCCGCCACATACGCGCCGGTGAACAGCGACAGCGCGGCGATCCCGGCGAACTCCCGGGACAGGTTGAGCACCGTGCCGATGAAGAAATAGAAAATGAAAATCTGCACCAATAACGGCGTGCCCCTTACCAGTTCGACGTAGATCGTCGACAGATCGCGCAGGGTCGGGTTGCTCGACAAACGGCACAGGCCGGTCGCCAAGCCGATCGCCAGGCCAAGGATGCCGGACACCACCGACAGCCACAGCGTGGTCCACAAGCCCCACATCAGCGGGCCCAGCGCCCAGTGGCGGTTGACGCCGATCACATCGCCTTCGGCCACGTCATCGCCGCGCGCCACTTGCAGGCTGTTGTCGGCGACCGTCACCTTTTGCTCGGCGCCCGCGTCGTTGCGCAGGGTGACTTCGGCCACGTCACCTTTGCGCACCAGCTCGATCACGGTCGAGATATCCGCCGCCCGCTGGGCCTCTTCAGCCTGATAGGCGAAATACTGCGGGACGCGGTTCCAGCGCCATTCGTAGGACATCAGCGACGTGGCGTAGTACAAGGCGCCCGCCAGGCCGACCAGCACGACCACGGTCAGCAGGTGCCAGGGCCATTGGGCTTTTTTCTGTTTCATTTCAAGTTCCAGGATTTGTATCGCCTGTCATGCCGTCTTCGCGAGCAAGCCCGCTCCCACATTTGACCCAGTTCCAACATGAGAATGCGGTCAAAATGTGGGAGCGGGCTTGCTCGCGAAGCTCGCGAAGGGCGCGACTCGGTCTCTCGCCAAACTTATTCCATGTCCTTGAGCCACTCGGCGCTCTTGAACCACTTGTCATGGATGCGATCGTAGGTGCCGTCGTTCTTGATCTGGTGCAGGAAGTTGTTGATGAAGTTGACGCTGTCGTAGTCGCCTTTCTTCAGGCCGAACGCCAGCGGCTCGAAGGTGAACGGTTCTTCCAGAAACACCAGCTTGCCGTTGCCGACTTTCTTCTCGGCCACCACGTTGTACGGCGCGTCATACACAAAGGCATCGGCCTTGCCGTTGACCACGTCCAGCACGCCTTCCTGCTCGTTGTCGTAGCCGTGGTACTTGGCCTTGGAGATCAGCTTCTTGGCGACCATCTCACCGGTGGTGCCGAGCTTGGAGGTGAGGCGGTATTTCTCGTCGTTCAGGTCTTTATAGGACTTGATGGTGCCTTCCAGCTCCTTGCGAATCAGCAGGGTCTGGCCGACCACGATGAAGGGTTCGCTGAAGTTCAGGCGCAGGTTGCGCTCCTGGGTCAGGGTCATGCCGCTGCCGATCATGTCGAACTTGCCCGTCAGGAAGGCCGGGATGATGCCGTCGTAGCCGGTGGACACCAGCTCCAGCTTGACGCCCATGGACTTGGCCATGGCCTTGAGGATGTCCACTTCAAAACCGATGATTTCACCGCGCTTGTCGGTCATTTCGAACGGCATGTAGGTCGGGTCCATGCCGACCTTGAGCGTGCCGCGCTTGACCGCATCATCGATCGCACCGGCCTGGGCCGCGTTGGCTGCGACCAGCGCGGTGACGCCAAGCAGCAGCATCGAAAGATACTTTTTCATCATCAAGTCCCCTGAACGATTCTTGTAAGGTCGGCGCGCAAAAAGGGCTGCACCATTTCGGGGTGCGATCCTAACCCACTCGTCTCGTGCCACAAAGGTTTCACGGCTATTTGTTATCAGCGTATGCCGGAAAAGCCCCACAAAGGTGCGGCAGAACGCAGGCGTAGACGCGCGCGCCAAGGGCGGCCGCAACGGATTGATGTGTAAGCAGTTATGACTTTCAATCGATTTCTTTCATCCAGGCGGTGTCCCTGAACCACTTGTCGTGAAGGTGATCGTAGGTCCCGTCCTGGGCGACCTGATTGAGAAAATGGTTGATCCAGTTGAGGCTGTCGAAATCGCCTTTCTTCAAGCCGAAGGCCAGCGGCTCAAAGGTGAAGGGTTGCTCGAGCGTCAGCAGCGCGCCGTTTTCCGGGCGGCTCAAGGCGATCAGGTTATAGGGCGCGTCATGAATGAAGGCATCGGCCTGGCCCAGCACCACTTGGCGCACGCCCTCCTCCGGCGTTGCAAAGGTGCTGAGCCGGGCCGCGCCCAGGAACCGTTGCGCGGCTGACTCACCGGTGGTGCCTTCGGTGGTTGCGATCCGGTAGCTGGCGTCGTCCAGGTCTTCGACACTGCTGACCTTGCCCGCAAGGCGCGGGTGCAACAGCACCGACTGGCCGACCACGATGAACGAATCGCTGAAGTTCAGCTTGAGGTTGCGCTCCTGGGTGACGGTCATGCCGCTGCCGATCAGGTCGAATTTTTTTGCCAGCAACCCCGCCACCAACTCGGTGTAAGGCACCACGACCAACTCCAGCTCCACCCCGAGCGCTTGGCTCATGACCTTGAGCAGGTCGATTTCGAAGCCGACGATGTGCCCCTGTTTATCCGTCATTTCGAAAGGAACGTAGGTGGGCGTGGTGCCGACTTTCAGCACGCCACGCCGAACGGCGTCGTCAATCGCGCCCGCCTGCGCGAGGCCCATGTGAATCAATGCGACAGCGCTTATCAGCAGCGCCGAACAAAAGCCCTTGCTCATGAATATCCCCGTGGCCAAGTCAAATTCGGGGCGATGCTAACTCAGCGGCAGGCACGGCAATACACCTCGGGCGCGGGTCTTTTGTTTCGAAATAACAAGGGGTTAGGGCGGCGCGGAAAGCGCAGGGGACGCTGTAGGACCGCGGCGTCAAACACCCCCGAGGTGAGCCCTCGGGGGTGTCTGAATCAGGCCGGTTGGGCCAGGGCCAATTGCGGTTGCAGCGGCAGCAACGGCGCGTGCGGGTCAGCCTTGATCGAGTCGCGCCAGGCGGCAAGCCACTCGGGGTGACCTTCGCTCCAGACCTGCTCATGCAGACGGGCCAGGGCGACCGGATCGCTGAGCAAGGCCACGCGCTCTGCGTTGTTGAGGCCGGCAGGGCCGACTTTCAACGCATGACGCACGCGCTCGGCACGCAGGTACTCGATCGGCTCGGCTTTACCGTGACGCGAAGTCGCCAGGGCACAGGCCAGGGCGTTCTGCTGCGGGTCGACCACCGAGCGCACAAAGCCGTCGTGCAGCGCGTGCCAACGGTTTTCGTGGGTGTACTTGTCGGTGGACAGCAACGCCTGCGGCGGGTTGTATTCCTCAGGGATGAGGAACAGGCTCGCGTCGCGCGACTTCAGGCCCAGGTTCACGCGGCTGGAAATCACCGATACCGGGATCGACAGCATCAGCGAACCGACGATTGGCACCAGCCACCACAGGAAGCTCGGGTTCAACCACACCACCAGCAGCGCCCACACGAAGCCAAGCAGGGTCTGGGTGCCGTGACGCTTGAACGCTTCGCCCCAGGTGGTCGAGTCGTCGTCACGCTTGGGCGAGTTCCAGGTGGCGGCCCAGCCAAGGAACGCCGCGAGCACGAAGCGGGTGTGGAAAATCATCCGCACCGGTGCCAGCAGCATGGAGAACAGCATCTCCAGCAGCATCGACATCGTCACCTTGAACTTGCCGCCGAACTCTTTCGCGCCCTTGGCCCAGATCAGGATGATGCTCAGCAGTTTAGGCAGGAACAGCAGCACGATGGTGGTGGAGAACAGCGCCACCGCCTTGTCCGGATGCCATTGCGGCCACAGCGGGTACAACTGGCGCGGGGCCATGAAGTACTGCGGTTCCATCAGCGTGTTCACCGCCAGCAAGGCCGTGGACAGCACCAGGAACAGGAACCACAACGGCGCCGACAGGTAGGACATCACGCCGGTCAGGAACACCGCGCGGTGCACCGGGTGCATGCCCTTGACCAGGAACAGGCGGAAGTTCATCAGGTTGCCGTGGCACCAGCGACGGTCACGCTTGAGTTCGTCCAGCAGGTTCGGCGGCAACTCTTCGTAGCTGCCCGGCAGGTCATAGGCAATCCATACGCCCCAGCCGGCACGGCGCATCAGCGCTGCTTCAACGAAGTCGTGGGACAGGATGGAGCCGGCAAACGCGCCTTTACCCGGCAACGGCGCCAGGGCGCAGTGCTCGATAAACGGCTTCATGCGGATGATCGCGTTGTGACCCCAGTAGTGGGATTCACCCAACTGCCAGAAGTGCAGGCCGGCGGTGAACAGCGGGCCGTATACGCGCGTGGCGAACTGCTGCATGCGCGCATACAGGGTGTCCATGCCCGACGCACGTGGCGCGGTCTGGATAATCCCGGCGTCCGGCGTGGCTTCCATCAGGCGCACCAGGCTGGTCAGGCACTCGCCGCTCATGACGCTGTCGGCGTCGAGCACGACCATGTATTTGTAGTCACCGCCCCAGCGACGGCAGAAGTCGTCGAGGTTGCCGCTCTTGCGCTTTACGCGACGGCGACGACGGCGATAGAAGATCTTGCCGAAACCACCGGCTTCACGGCACACGTCGAGCCAGGCTTGCTGCTCGGCGATGCAGATATCGGCGTCATTACTGTCGCTGAGCACGAAGAAGTCGAAGCGATCCAGGTCACCGGTGGCGGCCACCGATTCGAACGTGGCGCGCAGACCGGCGAATACCCGGGGCACGTCTTCGTTGCAGATCGGCATCACCAGCGCGGTGCGGGCGTCTTTCGGAATCGGTTCGTCGCCGGCACTTTTACCGGAAATCCGGTATTTATCATGACCGGTGAGCAACTCCAGGAAGCCCATCAACGCGGTCCAGAAACCCGCCGACACCCAGCAGAACAAGATCCCGAACATGATCAGGATGCTGGTTTGCAGGGCGTAGGGCAGTACCTGGGTCGCGGTTTGCAGCAGGGTCTGGTTGCGGATCTCGTCGAAGTCGACCAGCGACCAGCCCTGGTACGGCATGATGCCTTTCATGTACCAGCCAGCCACGATGGTCTGGCCAAGCATCAGCACCAGCAGGATGTAGCGGCGGATCGAACCGACGGTGCGCCAGCGCGCGGCCGGCAATACCCGTTCGTCCTTCGGCGGTTTCGGCGGGTTGCTGCGCCCGGTAATACGGCGCCAGCCGCGCACCAGGATATTGGTGCGCCACGGCTCCGGTACCACGCGGGTACGCCGAATCGGCGGCGTGGCCTTCAGGCACACACGGCCACTGGCGTCGAGCGCCAGCATTTCGGCGTCTTGCAGCTCTTCGGCGGTGTTGAGGGTCAAGCGCCGACCCACCGAGGCCTGGGCGGCATCGGCAGGTGCGTCGAATGCCTTCGACGACAAGCGCTCGTGCAATTCGCTGAAGGATGAGCAGCCCGCCAGTTCGGCGCGCTGCTCAGCGGTCATCGGAAGATGCGCCAGATACTCGGACAGAGTCTCGGGCGTTACTTGGGAATTACTCATCGGCAGGCAACTGATAGCTCCAGGTCTCGGTCAGGACTTGTTCGGTCTTGATCGGCTCCGGCGTGGCTGGGACAGCTTCTGGCTGCTTGGCTTCCTTGTCCTTGGCGTCTTTCTTGGCCTGTTTCTCGTGCTGCTTGGCCAGGACTTTGTCGGCCTTGAGCACATGGGTCGAGGCGCTTTCAGGCTCAGGCTGAGGAATATCCTGCACCAGCGCCGCACGCATCTCGGTCGGCTTGCCTGCGTCCTTGATCTTCATGCGCAGGGTCAGGCGCCAGCCTTTGGTGTGTTCGTTGTAACGCACGCTGTTTTCAACGAGTTCAGCATTGTCACCGACACTCACCTGGCTGCGCACCGGAGCGTCCGGCAGCAGTTTTTTCAGGGACGGGCCTTCGAAGTCCACCAGGTACGCGACGCTGCCATCCGGTTGACGGATCAGGTTGGACTGCTTGACGTCACCGGTGGAGCGCAGGGTCTGCTTGACCCAGGCACTGTCCGGCGAATGGAACGCTGCGTCATCCAGGGTCCAGTGCAGGCGATAGGCTACGTCGAGTGGCTGGCCGACTTCCGGCAGTTTTTCCGGGCTCCAGAAGGCAACGATGTTGTCGTTGGTTTCATCGGCGGTCGGGATCTCGACGAGATCGACAGAACCCTTGCCCCAATCGCCTTCGGGCTCGATCCAGGCGCTTGGGCGCTTGTCGTAGTTGTCGTCCAGATCTTCGTAGTGGCTGAAGTTGCGGCCACGCTGCAGCAGGCCGAAACCGCGCGGGTTTTCGACGCTGAAATTGCTGACCGACAGGTGTTTAGGGTTGTTCAGTGGGCGCCAGATCCACTCACCGTTACCGGCATGGATCGACAAGCCGCTGGAGTCGTGCAGTTCGCGACGGTAGTTGAGGACCTTGGACGGCTGGTTGGCGCCGAACAGGAACATGCTGGTCAGCGGGGCAACGCCCAGCTTGCTGACCTTGTCGCGCAGGAACATCTGGGATTTCACGTCGACGACCGTGTCGGTGCCCGGGCGCAGGATCAGGCGATAAGCACCGGTAGCGCGCGGCGAGTCCAACAGGGCGAAGATCACCAGGTGCTTGTCACCCGGCTTTGGACGTTCGATCCAGAACTCGGTGAACCGCGGGAATTCTTCACCGGACGGCAGCGCGGTATCGATCGCCATGCCACGGGCGGACAGGCCATAGACCTGGTCTTTGCCCACGACGCGGAAATAGCTGGCGCCGAGCATGGTCATGATTTCGTCTTGCTTGTCGCCCTTGTTGATCGGGTACAGCACACGGAAACCGGCATAACCCAGCTGTTCGGTGGCTTTTGGATCAAACTTCACGTCGCCGAAATCGAAACGCGACGGGTCGTATTTGATTTCCTGGACGCTGTCGGCGGTCACTTCGTTGATTTTCACCGGCGTATCGAAATGCATACCCTGGTGATAGAAGGACAGCTTGAACGGCGTGTTCTGATCGGCCCACTCGGCTTTTTCGTTGCGGAAACGAATCTTCTGGTAGTCCGCGAATTTCATTTCGCGGAATTCGTTCGGCAGATTGCTGCGCGGAGCTTCGTATTTCTGCCCGGCCAGCTCTTTCGCCTTGGCCGACACATCATCCAGACTGAATGCCCACAGTTGACCCGCGCCGAACAGGCAAAACAGGGCAGAGCCCGTCACCAGTGCGTTTCGTAACCGTTTGGCAGACAATTTTGGTGCATTACAGGGACTAACAATCACGAGCAACCCTCGCCGAAAACAGATCAAAAAACCAACGGCCAGCTATCTATATGCCAGGTTGGCGAGCATTGTTCCGACTCTTGCGGGGCAAAATGATTCCCCATCGGTCGTCGGACAAGTCTCTACCTAAGTCAAAATTGGACCAAACAACGCTGATCACCGTAGCGCGCGATTATCTAGTAGCCCGCGAAACAACGCATCAGGGATAACGAAGTATTTGTAGCGAAACCCTGCGTTTTTAGGCATTTAAAGTCGTTTTCAATACATTCACGTCTGTAGGAGGAAGGTGACAGGCCCGTCATTGACCAAATGCACCTGCATATCGGCGCCAAAACGCCCCGACGCCACCTTGCCATGCAATTGTTGCGCTTGTAACAGCAAGTGATCAAAAAGCGCCGCTCCCAGGGCCGGCGGGGCCGCTGTGGAGAAGCTCGGCCGCAGCCCGCTTTTGGTGTCCGCCGCCAGCGTGAACTGCGAGACCAGCAACAAACCGCCGTCAATGTCCTTCAACGACAGGTTCATCTTGCCTTCGTCGTCGCTGAAAACCCGGTAATTCAGCAGCTTGTGCAACAGTTTGTCGGCACTCTCGGGCGTATCTGAAGGTTCGACGGCCACCAGCACCAGCAGTCCCTGGTCGACCGCCCCGACGATTTCGCCCGCTACCTCGACCCGGGCGCTTCGCACCCGTTGCAACAGGCCCTTCATGCTTCTTCTGGCGGCAGGTCGAGCAAGCGCCGCGCCATTTCGCTGGTCGCACGCACCAGGGCATCGGTGATGCCGGGTTCGGACGCCGCATGGCCGGCTTCGCGAATCACCTGCAGCTCGCTGTTGGGCCAGGCCTGGTGCAACTCCCAGGCGTTGTCCAGCGGGCAGATCATATCGTAGCGCCCATGAATGATGACGCCAGGCAGATGGGCGATCTTGTGCATGTCGCGGATCAGCTGATTGGGCTCCAGGAAAGAGTTGTTGGTGAAGTAGTGGCACTCGATCCGCGCGATGGACAGGGCGCGCTGCGGCTCGGAAAACCGCTCCACGTGCTGCGGGCTCGGGCACAGGCCGAGCATGCGCCCTTCCCAGCCCGACCAGGCCTTGGCCGCGTGCATCTGGGCGATCTGGTCGTTGCCGGTGAGGCGCTTGTGGTAGGCCGCGATCATGTCGTGGCGCTCCTCGACAGGGATCGGCGCGATGTAGTCCTGCCAGTAATCCGGGAACAGGCGGCTCGCGCCGGACTGGTAGAACCATTCGATATCCTGCGGGCGCGCCAGGAAAATACCGCGCACGATCAGGCCGTGCACGCGCTCCGGGTGGGTTTGCGCGTAGGCCAGGGCCAGGGTCGAGCCCCAGGAACCGCCGAACAGCACCCATTTCTCGATGCCCAAGTGCTCGCGGATGCGCTCAAGGTCGGCGACCAGGTCCCAGGTGGTGTTGTTTTCCAGGCTGGCGCGGGGGGTGGAGCGTCCGCAGCCACGCTGGTCGAACGTGACGATGTGGTACAGGTTCGGGTCGAAATAGCAGCGGCTCTGGGCATCACAACCGGAGCCAGGACCACCATGGATGAATACGACGGGCAAGCCTTCGGGGGAGCCACTTTCATCGACGTACAGCGTGTGGGTGTCATCGACTGCCAGATCATGCCGGGCGTAGGGTTTGATCTGCGGGTACCAAGTCTGCATTGCGCGCTCCGTAGGGGGTCGGGTTCATCCCTGGGGGGACGTCTTTTATTTTGCCGTTTGGCACTATAAACCCGAATTGTGCAATGAGCATGTTCTTGAGCGCTTAGACCTGTATCAGCCCTTCGTTCCTCAGGTAATTCAACAGGTCATCGTAGAGCCGGTCCACCTCGGGCACCTGGTGCCTCGCCCGCAGGCAGCCGTGGATCAGACCTTCGCCGGGGTGAAGCACGGTGGCAACGCCGGCCATCTGCAAGCGTTCGGCGTAGAGCATGCCGTCGTCGCGCAACGGGTCGAACTGGGCCACGGCGATGAAGGCCTTGGGCAAGCCGCAGAAATTTTCGGCCAGCAGGGGCAAGGAGTAGGGCGACGGTTTGTCGCTACCCGACAGGTACAGCGCCAGGTAAGCGTCGCTGTCAGCGCTGCTGAGCAATGGCGCGTCCCTGCAGTCACGCCGCGACGGCAAGTCGCAGGAGCCGCCCAACGCGGGGTAAATCAAAACCTGGGCCCGAGGCTGCGGTTGCCCGTCGTCGCGCAAGCCCAGGCACAACGCCGCCGCCAGATTGCCGCCCGCGCTGTCGCCCGCCACCAACAGGCGCTGCAGGTTGATGGCATGTGGCCCATGCCCGGCGTGGATGGCCTGCCATACGGCGCGACAATCCTGATAGGCGGCCGGGAACGGGTGTTCGGGAGCCAGCCGGTAATCGACGGCGATGACCAGTATGTGCAACGCAGCGGCCAGCTCGAAGCAGATGAAGTCGTGGGAGTCCAGGCCGCCAACGACCCAGCCGCCGCCGTGTATATAGAGAAGGCATGGCCAGCCCGCCGTCGGGGCGGGGCCGTCGGGGAGATAACTACGCACATCCACGCCGGCAAGTGAAAAGTCAGATACGCGCAAAGTCTCAGGCATGGGCGGGGTGAAGGCCTGGCACATGCGGTTGTAGTTCTGGCGCAGGGCGGCCGGCGAGGCGTCGTCACTGGTGAAAGACTCGGTTTGGGCGACGAAGGCCGCAAGTTGCGCAGAAATCGGGTACATGCACGAATCTCCTGAGCGCCGGGATTCAATGTGGGAGCTGGCTTGCCTGCGATAGCGACCTTTCAGCCGACATGTCCGGTGATTGGCCCACCGCCATCGCGGGCAAGCCCGGCTCCCACAGGTGTCCGGTGTTGTTCTGGCTGGAGTGTTCGACTCAGAGTTCGAGGCTGGCCTGTACGGCGGCCATGCCGTCCTCGCCGTTGAACGCCGTTACGCCTTTGAGCCAGCGCTGCAAATCCTCAGGATGATCGCGCAGCCATTGCTTGGCCACGTCCTGGGGCGATTCACGCTCCATGATCGGTACCATCAGTTGGCTTTCCTGGGCGGCGGTGAAGGTGAGGTTTTCCAGCAAGCGGTTGGCATTGGGGCAGCGCTCGGCAAAGTCCGGCGCGGTGACGGTGGAGACGGTGGCCCGGCCTTCGTCGGGGCCGAACACGCCTTCGCTGCCGGTGAGGTAGGCCATGTTCATGTTGATATTCATCGGGTGCGGGGTCCAGCCAACGAACACCACGAATTCCTTGCGGTTCACCGCTCGCTGCACAGCGGCCAGCATCCCTGCTTCACCCGAGGCAACCAGTTTGAAGCCGCCAAGGCCGAAGCGGTTGGTGTCGATCATGTTCTGGATATCGGTGTTGGCGCCGCTGCCGGGCTCGATGCCATAGAGCTTGCCGCCCAATTTGTCCTTGAAACGGGCAATGTCGGCGAAGGTCTTCAGGCCCGCATCGGCCACGTACTGGGGTACGGCCAGGGTGGCCTGGGCGTCGGCGAGGCTCGGGGCGGCTAATACCTTGACCTGCTTGGCCGCCAGGAACGGCGCGATGTTGTTGTCCATCGCCGGTTTCCAGTAGCCGAGGAAGATATCCAGGCGCTTGTCGCGGATGCCGGCAAAGATGATTTGCTGCACGGCGCTGGTCTGTTTGCTGTTGTAACCCAGGCCATTGAGCAGCACGTCGGCCATGCCGGAAGTGGCGACTACGTCAGTCCAGCTGACCACCCCCATGCGGATGTTCTTGCAAGAGGCCGGTTCGGCTGCCATGGCTTGCGCACTGAACAATGCGGCGCCGGTGAGGGTCAACAACAGTTTTCTCATGGGTGGCGGCTCACTCGGCGGTTTTCAGTTCACAACCTTACCCAGTGAGGCCTTGGGCAACACGACCTGTGGCGACCGGCAGTTGCACTGCGGCGACTGTGAGGCCGTCTTCGCGAGCAAGCCCGCTCCCACATTTGACCGCATTCTCATGGTTGAACGCGTCAATGTGGGAGCGGGCTTGCTCGCGAAAGCTATTGCAGCAGCACCAAAGACTACCGGTAGTGCTTCCGGCCCCAGGCCAGCAACCCTTCCACCAACTGCTTCAACACCACGCGCGTCGGCTCGGCCAGATCCGGGCGATAGCGAAATGGCTCAACCTCTTCCATGTAAATGCTCTGGCACAACTCCAGCTGCACCGCGTGGATGTCCTGCGCCGGATCACCATAGTGCCGAGTGATGTGGCCGCCCTTGAAGCGCCCGTTCAACACATGGGTGTACTGCGAATGCGCGGCGCAGATAGCTTCCAACTGGCTGGCCAGTTCAGGATCACACGCCGCGCCATTAAAGGTACCGAGGTTGAAGTCCGGCAGCTTGCCGTCGAACAGGTGCGGGATCACCGAGCGGATCGAGTGCGCATCGAACAGCAACGCATAACCGAACTCGGCCTTGAGGCGGGCGAGTTCTTCCTGCAGCGTGCGGTGATAGGGGCCCCAGATCTTCTGCAGGTAACTGGCGCGTTCGGTCTCGCTCGGGGTCTGCCCCTCGCGAAACAACGGCACGCCGTCGAACAGCGTCTCCGGATACAGGCCGGTGGTGGCCCCCGCGTAGAGCGGCTTGTTATCGGACGGCCGGTTCAGGTCGATGACGAACCGCGAGTACTCCGCCGCCAGGGTGCTGGCGCCCAGCCCTTGGGCAAAGTCATACAGCGTGGGGATGTGCCAGTCGGTGTCCGGCAGGCTTTGCGCCTCGGCGATCAGCCCGGCCTCGACCGCAGGCGTGAGGCGCAGGCCGGCGTGGGGCATGCTGATCAGCAGCGGCACGCGGCCTTGTTTGAAGTTCAGGACCTTATCCACAACAGTCTCCTTATTCACAAGGCAGTTTAAACAGTGACGTCGACGCCGTGGCGCACGACGCGTTTATCCAGCTCGCCACCCAGCCAGTAAGCCAGGTCGGCGGGGCGATCAATCTGCCAGGCCACGAAATCGGCGACCTTGCCGGCTTCCAGGGAGCCATGGGTGTCGCCCATGCCCAGCGCGGTGGCCGCATGTTGCGTGGCGCCGGCCAGGGCTTCTTCCGGGGTCATGCGGAACAGGGTGCAGGCCATGTTGAGCATCAGGCGCACCGACAAGGCCGGCGAGGTGCCAGGGTTGAGGTCGCTGGCGATGGCGATCTTCACCCCGTGCTTGCGCAGGGCCTCCATCGGCGGCACTTGAGTTTCACGCAGGAAGTAGAACGCGCCCGGCAGCAATACCGCGACGGTGCCGGCGGCGGCCATGGCGATGGCGTCTTCCTCGGTCATGAATTCCAGGTGATCCGCCGACAACGCGTGGTACCGCGCGGCCAGGCTGGAGCCGTGCAACGACGAAAGTTGCTCGGCGTGCAGCTTCACCGGCAGGCCCAGTTGCCGGGCCACTTTGAACACGCGCTCCACCTGCTCGGTGGAAAACGCCAGGTATTCGCAGAAGGCATCCACCGCGTCCACCAGCCCTTCTGCTGCCAATGCGGGCAGCATCTCGGCGCAAATGTGCTCGATGTAGTCGTCGGCGCGGTCCTTGTACTCCGGCGGCAACGCGTGGGCCGCCAGGCACGTGGCACGCACGCTGACCGGCAGCGTTTCGCCGAGACGCCGCGCCACCCGCAGCATCTTGCGCTCATTGACCAGGTCCAGGCCGTAGCCGGACTTGATCTCCACGGTAGTAACACCGTCGCGCAACAGACTGCGCAAGCGTTTTTCAGCACTGACGAACAGCTCATCTTCAGTCGCGGCACGGGTTGCACGCACGGTGCTGGCGATACCGCCGCCCTTGGCCGCGATTTCGGCGTAGCTCACGCCTTGCAGACGTTGCTCGAATTCGCCGCTGCGGTTACCGCCAAACACCGTGTGCGTGTGGCAGTCGATCAGCCCGGGCGTGACCCACGCGCCTTGCAGGTCATGCACCTGGGCGTAATCCGCCGTGGGTAGCTGGCTGCGGGGGCCGATCCACTCGATGAGCGAACCGGCGGTCACCATGGCGGCGTCCTCGATAATCGAGTAGTTGCCGTGGGCCATGGTTGCGACGTGGCAGTGTTGCCAAAGGGTGTTCATCAACACCTCCCAAAATTATCGATGAGACAAAGCCGAATCGTAATGAACCTTGGCCGCTTGCCCGGCAGCGGGTTTGACCCACAACAGGTAAGCAACGACCAGCAGCACGATCCACACGGCACCGACCAGCAAGGCGGCCTGGGTATCCGGGAAGTAACCCAGCACGCCAAATACGAACAGCATGAATACGATGGCGGCCGCAGGCGCATAGGGCCAGAACGGCACCGGGAATTTCAGCTCGGCCACCTGTTCCCTGGTCATGGAGCGGCGCATGGCAACCTGGGTGAACAGGATCATCAGCCACACCCACACGGTGGCGAAGGTGGCAATCGAGGCGATCAGCAGGAATACGTTTTCCGGGATCAGGTAGTTGAGCACCACGCCGCCCAGCAACGCCGCGCCCATCACCAGCACGGTCATCCACGGCACGCCGTGTCTGGACAACTGTGCAAAGCCCTTGGGTGCCTGCCCTTGCTGGGCCAGGCCGTACATCATGCGGCCAGCGCCGAAGATGTCGCTGTTGATGGCCGAGACCGCCGCCGAGATCACCACGATATTGAGGATGGTCGCCGCCGAACCTATGCCCAGGTTGCTGAAGATTTGCACAAACGGGCTGCCCTGGTTGCCGATCTGCGGCCACGGATAAATGGCCATGAGCACAAACAGGGTCAGCACATAGAACAAAAGGATACGCAGCGGCACCGCATTGATCGCCTTGGGGATCACACGCTGCGGGTCCTTGGCTTCGCCGGCGGTGATGCCGATGATTTCGATGCCGCCAAACGCGAACATCACCACCGCGAACGAAGCGATCAGGCCGCCGATGCCGTTGGGCATGAAGCCGCCGTGGGCCCACAGGTTGCTGAGGCCGCTGGCTTGGGTTTCCCCCGCCGAATGAATGCCGAACAGCATGATGCCGAAGCCACCGAGGATCATCGCCACAATCGCGCCGACCTTGAGCAGCGACAGCCAGAACTCCATCTCGCCAAACACCTTGACGTTGCACAGGTTCAGGCCGCCGATCAAAAACACGATGCCGAGCACCCAGACCCAGCGGGCGACCTCGGGAAACCAGAAGCCCATGTAGATGCCGAAGGCGGTGACATCGGCCAGGCAGACGATGATCATTTCAAAGGCGTAGGTCCAACCGAGGATAAAACCGGCCATGGGCCCCAGGTAGGTGCTGGCGTACTGGCCAAAGGAACCCGCTACCGGGTTGTGCACGGCCATCTCGCCGAGGGCGCGCATCACCATGAACACCGCTGCGCCGCCGATCAGGTAGGCCAGCAGCACGGCGGGGCCGGCCATCTGGATGGCGGAGGCGGAGCCGTAGAACAGCCCGGTGCCGATCGCGGAACCGAGGGCCATGAAGCGAATATGTCGGGCGCTCAGGCCGCGTTTCAAACCCTTTTCTTGCTGGTGCATTTCTCTTCCCTAGTTATTTTTATCCCGAGAAAAATTGAATCCGCAGAAGATCAAATGTGGGAGCTGGCTTGCCTGCGATGGCGGTGTATCAGTCACACATGTATCAACTGACAGATAGCTATCGCAGGCAGCTCCCACAGGGGTTACAGGCTTGGCAGCAACTTGGCCGGCACCAGCTCATTCAGACAGCGGCTGGCGAGCAGTTCGCTGGCGGCGATGATGTCCGGGGCGAAGAAACGGTCCTTGTCGTAGAACGCCACTTTGTCGCGCAGGATGCCGCGTGCCTGTTCAAGCACAGGCGAGGTTTTCAGGCCGTCGCGCAGGTCCAGGCCCTGGCAGGCTGCCAGCCATTCAACCGCCAGAACGCCACGGGTGTTCTCGGCCATTTCCCACAAGCGCTTGCCGGCCGCCGGGGCCATGGACACGTGGTCTTCCTGGTTGGCCGACGTCGGCAGGCTGTCGACACTATGGGGGTGGGCCAGCGCCTTGTTCTCGCTGGCGAGCGCGGCGGCCGTCACCTGAGCGATCATGAAACCGGAGTTGACCCCGCCATTGCCGACCAGGAACGGCGGCAGTTGCGACATGTGCTTGTCCATCATCAGCGAGATACGCCGCTCGCTCAGCGAGCCGATCTCAGCGATCGCCAACGCCATGTTATCGGCGGCCATGGCCACCGGTTCGGCGTGGAAGTTGCCGCCGGAGATCACATCACCTTCGGCCGCGAATACCAGTGGGTTGTCCGACACGGCGTTGGCTTCCACCACCAGCACCTCGGCAGCCTGGCGGAACTGGGTCAGGCAGGCGCCCATGACTTGGGGCTGGCAGCGCAGGGAGTAAGGGTCCTGCACCTTGTCGCAGTTCTGATGCGATTGGGAAACCTGGCTGCTTTCGCCCAGCAGCTCGCGATAGGCCGCCGCGGAATCGATCTGCCCGCGCTGGCCGCGCGCGGCATGGATACGCGCATCGAATGGCGAGCGCGAACCCAACACGGCTTCGACGGTGAGGCCGCCGCACACCAAAGCGCCGGCGAACAAATCTTCGCCTTCAAACAGGCCACGCAAGGCATAGGCAGTCGACACCTGGGTGCCGTTGAGCAGCGCCAGGCCTTCCTTGGCGGCGAGGGTCAGCGGCGTGAGGCCGGCGACTTTCAGCGCTTCGGGCGCCTCCAGCCACTCACCTTTGTAGCGCGCCTTGCCTTCGCCCAGCAGCACCAGGGACATGTGCGCCAACGGCGCCAGGTCGCCGGATGCACCGACCGACCCTTTCAACGGAATGTGCGGGTAGACCTCGGCGTTGATCAGTGCGATCAGCGCGTCGATCACCTGGCGGCGAATCCCGGAGAAGCCACGGCTCAGGCTGTTGACCTTGAGCACCATGACCAGGCGCACCAGCGCGTCGCTGATCGGCTCACCGACGCCGGCGGCATGGGACAGCACCAGGGAACGCTGGAGGTTTTCCAGGTCGGCGCTGGCGATGCGGGTCGAGGCCAGCAGGCCGAAACCGGTGTTGATGCCGTAGGCGGTGCGGTTCTCGGCGAGAATCTGCTCCACGCAGGCCACACTGGCGTCGATCTGCGCCGTGGCGCTGTCATCCAGGCTGAGGGTTACCGGCTGCTGGTAGATGGCACGCAGTTGGGCGAGGCTCAGTTGGCCTGGAGTCAGGTTTAGCGCAGTCACATTCGTTCTCCTTGTGAATTGTTCTTGTGAATACTTCTTTTGAATAAATCAGCGTTCAGTGCACATCCGGCAGTGCAGTGTTTTTGATCACGTCGGCGGCGCTGGCAATATCCGGCGCCAGCCAGCGGTCCTGTTCGTAAGCGGGGACCCCTTCACGCAGCAAGCGCCAGGCGCGGTCGGTGCCGGCGCCGAAGCGCTGGTCCTTGAGGAACTCGAACGCCTGGGCCGCCAGCAAGTACTCGATAGCGAGGATCTGCGTAACGTTGGCCAGCAGTTGGTGCAGCTTGAGCGCAGCATTGGTGCCCATGCTCAGGTGGTCTTCCTGCAGGCCCGAGGTGACGAAGTTGTCGAGCACCGCCGGTTGCGCCAACTGGCGGTTCTGCGCGCACAGCGAAGCGGCGACGTACTGCACGATCATCATCCCGGAATTGACCCCAGGGTTGCTGACCAGGAACGCCGGCAAGCCGCTGACGTGCGGGTTGATCAGGCGGTCAAGGCGCCGTTCGGCCACCGAGCCGATTTCGGCCATGGCGATCGCCAGCAGGTCGGCCGCCAGCGCCACGGACTGCCCGTGGGGGTTGGCCTGGGACACGACGCGGTAATGCTCCGGCGTGCCGAGTAGCAACGGGTTGTCGGTGGCACTGTTGAGTTCGGTCTCGATCTGGCGGGTCGCGTGTTCAACCTGATCGCGGGCCGCGCCGTGGATCTGCGGGATCGAGCGCAGGCTCAGGGCGTCCTGGGTGCGGATGCCTTTGCTGCTGGCGATCACTTCGCTGCCATCGAGCAAGGCGCGCAAATTGGCGCCCACTTGTTGCATGCCAGGGTGCGGCTTGAGCGCGATGATCTCCGCATCGAAGGCATCGATCTGGCCGCGCTGGGCTTCGAAACTCATGGCGCCGATCACGTCGGCCCATTGCAGCAGGTGATGCGCGTCAGCCAGGGCCAGGCAGCTCAGGCCGGTCATGCACGGCGTGCCGTTGACCAGGCACAGGCCGTCCTTGGCGCCCAGGACCACCGGCTGCAAACCTTCGGCGGCCAATGCCGCTTGCGCTGTCACCACCTGGCCGCGATAGCTGACATTGCCGACGCCGAGCAGTGCCACGCCAACGTGGGCCATATGGGTCAGGTAACCCACGGAACCCTGGGACGGCACCTGTGGCGTGATGCCATGGTTGAGCAGCGCCAGCAGCGCGTGCACCACCTGCGGATGCAGCCCGGATTTGCCGTGGCTGTAGTTGATGATGGCGGCGCAGATGATCGCGCGGGTCTGCTCATCACTGAGCACCGGCCCGACGCCGCAGGCATGGCTGAGCAGGGTATTGCGCGACAGTTGGCTGAGTTGCTCGCCTTGCAGCGACACATTGCACAGGGCGCCCAGGCCGGTGTTCACGCCATAGGCGCGCTCGCCGCTGGTGACGATGCGTTGCACGATGGCCTGGGCATTGTCGATACGCGCCCAAGCCTGGCCCGAGAGTTCGAGCAATGCACCGTGGCGGGCGACGGCGACCACGTCCTGCCAGCGTAGCGGGGTGTCGGCGATGATGATTGTTGTTGCCTGGGGCATCTTCGTACCTTCTTCAGTTCTTGTGCAGCCTTACCGGCCTCTTCGCAGGCTAGCCAGCTCCACATTTGATCGGGTTCACACAGTTCAACTGTGGGAGCCGGGCTTGCCCGCGATGGCGCCAGCCGGTTCACCACAAAAACCGGGTCAGACCACCGCCGCCCGCCGCTGGACAAACCGATCCACATACTCATCCGCCGGTGAATGCAGGATCTCGCGCGGGGTGCCGACCTGGATCAGCTTGCCGTCCTTGAGGATCGCAATGCGGTTACCGATGCGCACCGCCTCGTCGAGGTCGTGGGTGATGAACACGATGGTCTTGTGCAGGGTCTTTTGCAGCTCCAGCAACTGGTCCTGCATCTCGGCGCGAATCAACGGGTCGAGGGCGCTGAAGGCCTCGTCCATCAGGATGATGTCGGTATCCGCCGCCAACGCGCGGGCCAGGCCGACGCGCTGGCGCATGCCGCCGGATAGCTGGTGCGGGTACTTGTTTTCGTAGCCCTTGAGGCCCACGGTTTCGACCCAGTGCAATGCGCGCTCGGCGCACACCTGCTTGGTTTCGCCGCGCACCTTGAGGCCGTAGGCGACGTTGTCGAGCACGCTCTTGTGGGGCAGCAGGCCGAAGCTCTGGAACACCATGCTGATCTTGTGCCGACGAAATTGGCGCAGGGCTTCCATGTCCAATTGCAGGATATCTTCGCCGTCCACCAGGATCGCGCCGCTGGTGGGGTCGATCAGCCGGTTGAAGTGGCGCACCAGGGTCGACTTGCCGGAGCCCGACAAGCCCATGATCACGAAGATCTCTCCGGTGGCGATGCTCAGCGACAGGTCGTTGACGCCGACCACGCAACCGGTCTCGGCCAGCACCTGGTCCTTGGTCTTGCCCTGACCAATCAGGGCCAGCGCATCCCTGGCGCGATTGCCGAAGATCTTGAAGACGTTCTTGACTTCGATTTTGCTGACAGTAGTCATTTGTTCGCCTCGTGCCGTGGACGACCATAGGCCTGGGTAATGCGGTCGATGACCACAGCGAGAATCACAATTGCCAGGCCGGCTTCAAGGCCGCGCCCGACGTTGAGGGTCTGGATGCCGACAAGTACGTCTTCACCCAGGCCACGGGCGCCGATCATCGAGGCGATTACCACCATCGACAACGCCATCATGGTGGTCTGGTTGATGCCGGCCATGATGCTCGGCAGCGCCAGCGGCAGTTGCACACCGAACAGTTGCTGCCAGCGGTTGGCACCGAAGGCGTTTATAGCTTCCATGACTTCGCCGTCGACTTGGCGAATGCCCAGGTCGGTGAGACGAATCAGCGGCGGCGCGGCGTAGATCACCGTGGCGAAAATCGCCGGGACCTTGCCCAGGCCGAACAGCATCAGCACCGGGATCAGGTACACGAAGCTGGGCATGGTCTGCATGATGTCGAGCAGCGGCATCAGCACCGAACGCAGGCGGTTGCTGCGCGCCGACAGGATGCCCAGCGGAATGCCGATCAGCACCGAGATCACCGTGGCGACCAGCATCAAGGCCAGGGTCTGCATCAGCTTGTCCCACAGGCCGACCGCGCCGACCAGGAACAGCAGACCGACGATCACCGCCGTGGTCACCACCTTGCGCGTGGCGTGCCAGGCCACGGCGCCGACGATGGCGAGCATCAGCCACCAGGGCGCTGCGCGCAGCAGGCCTTCCAGGTTGACGATGGCCCATAGCAGGGTGTCGGAGATATGCCGGAACACATCACCGTAGTTGGTGACCAGCGAGTCCACCCAACCGTTGACCCAGTCGGCGATGGAAAACGTAAAACTCTCAGGGAACATAGCGTGCTCTCGATCCAGTGGGGTGCGGCCAGTCGCCCGGCCACCCCTGAGGGTAGCCGGACGCACTCTACCTACAAGGCCGCGTCGATTTTCCTGGCGGCGTCTTCACTGACCCAGGCGTGCCAGACTTCAGGATGTTCCTTGAGGAAGATCTTCGCCAGTTTCGGCGATTCGATGCGCTCCTTGGCCATGCGCCCCAGGTTCTGGTTGAGCAGGTCGATCGGCAGGTTGACTTTTTCCAGCACGGCCACCAGTTCCGGGGCCTGCTCGTGGAAGGTCTTGGACAGGCCGACCTTGATGCTCACGGTTTTATCCACGCCGGGTTTTTCTTCCAGCTTGACCAGGTCGACCTGGCCCATCAATGGCGTGGGCGACCAGTAGTAGAACAGGATCGGCTCGCCACGCTTGTAGCTCGATAGCACTGCCGCATCCAGCGCCGGGCCGGTGCCTGGGCGGAAGTTGGTGTAAGTGCTTTCCAGGCCGTAGCTTTTGAGCATTTCGCTGTTGTCCAGCTCGCAGGTCCAGCCGGCCGGGCAGTTATAGAAGCGGCCCTTGGACGGCTCTTCCTGGTCCTTGAACACCGAGGCGTACTTGGCCAGGTCGGCGATGTTTTTCAGGTCAGGTGCCTTAGGCGCGAGCTTGCGCTTGGCGTCGCCTTCGATCACATAGCGCGGTACGTACCAGCCTTCGATCGCGCCAACAATCGGGGCGCCGACGCCGACGACCTTGCCGGCCTTCTCGGCCTTGTTCCAGACTTCACTGCGGCCGACCCATTCTTCGGCAAACACCTGGATGTCGTTGCTGCTCAGGGCGTTCTCCATGGTGATGGAATTACCCGGCAGGCTGTCGGTTTTGCAGTCGTAGCCTTTTTCCAGCACGGTCTGCAGGATGTCGGTGAGCAACATGCCGCTTTCCCAGTTCAAGCCCGCAAATTTCACCGGCTTGCCCGATTCGCACCAACCGGCCGCCTGGGCGCCCGCAGAGGCCAGCAAGCCCGTAGCGAACAGTGTGGCCAACAGGGTCTTAGTCGTTTTCATTGTTGTGACGCTCCCAATCTTGAAATGGATTACGGCAGTCAGTAGGCATCCTGCCCTGTCCACGTCCCATCAGGCTTGTACGACCAGCTCGGCCTTAGTGGGTGTAGCGCCCTGCTCTGGCGGCAGGATCAGGTGATCGGGTACAGCGCTGTGCCATTTTTTCGCGCACAGGTAATACACGGCGGCGGGAAGCACCAGGCCGATGATCCAGGAGATATCCACGTCACCCAGCGCGGCCACCAAGGGGCCGGTGTAGAACTTGGTGGAGATGAACGGCAACTGCACCAGCACACCGAAGACGTACACGCCGATACCCAGCAGGTTCCAGCGGCCATAGCGACCGTTCGGGTCGGCCAGCGCCGGCACGTCATAGCGCTCGCGGGTAATGCAGTAGTAGTCCACCAGGTTGATCGCGCTCCAGGGCGTGAAGAACGCCAGCAGGAACAGAATGAACGACTTGAACGCACCGAGGAACGAGTGCTGGCCGAGCAACGCGATCAGGGTCGCCGTACCGACGATGGCCAGCACGAACACCAGGCGCTGCAACCGTGTGACCTCCAACCGTCCGCGAAAGCCGCTGATGATGGTCGCGATGCACATGAAGCTGCCGTAGGAGTTCAGCGTCGAGATGGTGACCTTGCCGAACGCAATGCTGAAATACAGCAGCGCAGCGGTTGCCCCCGTGCCACTCAGGCCGACGATGTAGGCCACTTCATGACCGGCGAATTGGCCGTTGGACATGGCCGCGGCAAACACGCCGAGCACCATCGCCACCTGGGCGCCAATGACCGAGCCCGCGCCGGCAGCCAGAAAGGTTTTGACCGAGGACGTATTACTCGGCAAGTAGCGTGAATAGTCCGCCACATAAGGGCCGAAGGCGATTTGCCAGGAGGCCGCGAGCGACACCGCCAGCAGAAAGCTGCTCCAACTGAAGTGACGGATTTGCAGGAGTGCGCCAACGTCGGTCTGGCTGATCAGACGGCTGAACAGATAAACAAAGGCAATCACGCCGATGATGCTGGCGACACGACCAATGAAATGGATCACCCGGTAACCGAGCACCGTGACCAGCACGATGACGCTGGCGAAGATCAGGATACCGACACTGTCGCTGACCCCGAACAGCTGGCCCAGCGCCTGGCCGGACAGCACCGTGCCGGTGGCGGTGAAACCGAGATACATCAAGCACACCAGCACGATCGGGATGGCCGCGCCATACACACCAAACTGCACGCGGCTGGAGATCATCTGCGGCAGGCCAAGCTTGGGCCCTTGCGCCGCGTGCAACGCCATGACCCCGCCACCAATCAGTTGGCCGATCAACAGACCGATCAACGACCAGAACACATCACCGCCCAGCACCACGGCCAGGGCCCCGGTGACAATCGCGGTGATCTGCAGGTTGGCGCCCATCCACAGGGTGAACTGGCTCAAGAGACGACCGTGTCTTTCCGCTTCCGGGATGTAGTCGATCGAACGCCTTTCGATCAACGGGGTGGTGTCGTTTGCAGCCATATGTATTCAACCTCTGGTGGATTGTTTTCTGGTTCACTGCAGATCAAATGTGGGAGCGGGCTTGCTCGCGAAAGCGGTGGGTCAGCTAACGATTCCGGTGACTGATACACCGCATTCGCGAGCAAGCCCGCTCCCACATTTAGTTATTTGATCATCGGGAGATTGAGGCCCTGCTCTTTGGCGCAATCGATCGCAATCTGGTAACCAGCATCCGCGTGGCGCATCACGCCGGTGGCCGGGTCGTTGTGCAGCACGCGGGCAATCCGCTCGGCTGCTTCATCGGTACCATCACAAACAATGACCATGCCCGAATGCTGGGAAAAGCCCATGCCCACGCCGCCGCCGTGGTGCAGCGAGACCCAGGTCGCGCCGCTGGCGGTGTTGAGCAAGGCGTTGAGCAGCGGCCAGTCGGACACGGCGTCGGAGCCGTCCTGCATGGCTTCGGTTTCGCGGTTGGGGCTGGCGACCGAGCCGGAGTCGAGGTGGTCACGGCCGATCACTACCGGCGCCGACAATTCGCCGCTGCGTACCATTTCGTTGAAGGCCAGGCCCAGCTTGGCGCGCTGGCCCAGGCCGACCCAGCAGATCCGCGCCGGCAAGCCCTGGAAGCTGATGCGCTCGCGGGCCATGTCCAGCCAGTTGTGCAGGTGGGCGTCGTCCGGGATCAGCTCTTTAACCTTGGCGTCGGTCTTGTAGATGTCTTGCGGGTCGCCGGACAGCGCCGCCCAACGGAACGGGCCGATGCCACGGCAGAACAACGGGCGGATGTAGGCCGGTACGAAGCCAGGGAAGTCGAAGGCGTTCTGCACGCCCTCTTCCTGGGCCATCTGGCGGATGTTGTTGCCGTAGTCGAAGGTCGGGATGCCTTGCTTCTGGAAGTCCAGCATGGCTTGGACGTGCACCGCCATCGATTGCTTGGCGGCCTTGATCACGGCCGCCGGTTCGGTCTTCGCTCGGGCGCGGTACTCGTCCCAGGTCCAACCGGCCGGCAGGTAGCCGTTAAGTGGGTCGTGGGCGCTGGTCTGGTCGGTGACCATGTCCGGGCGCACACCGCGCTTGACCAGCTCCGGCAGGATTTCAGCCGCGTTACCCAGCAGAGCGATGGAGATGGCCTTGCCTTCCTCGGTGTACTTGGCGATGCGCGCCAGGGCGTCGTCGAGGTCGGTGGCTTGCTCGTCGACATAGCGGCTGTTCAAACGGAAATCGATGCTGACCTGCTGGCACTCGATGTTCAGCGAGCACGCGCCGGCCAGGGTGGCGGCCAACGGTTGTGCGCCGCCCATGCCGCCCAAACCCGCGGTCAACACCCAACGGCCTTTGAGGTTGCTGTCGTAATGCTGGCGACCGGCTTCGACAAAGGTTTCGTAAGTGCCTTGGACAATGCCTTGGCTGCCGATGTAGATCCAGCTGCCGGCGGTCATCTGGCCATACATGGCCAGGCCCTTGGCATCCAGTTCGTTGAAGTGCTCCCAACTGGCCCAGTGCGGCACCAGGTTGGAGTTGGCGATCAGCACACGCGGGGCGTTGCTGTGGGTCTTGAATACGCCGACCGGTTTGCCGGATTGCACCAGCAGGGTTTCGTCGTCGTTCAGGTTCGTGAGGCTCTCGACGATCTGGTCGTAGCATTCCCAGTTACGCGCGGCCCGGCCGATACCGCCATATACCACCAGTTCCTTGGGGTTCTCGGCCACTTGCGGGTCGAGGTTGTTCATCAGCATGCGCAGCGGCGCTTCGGTCAGCCAGCTTTTGGCGGTGAGCTTGTTACCGCGGGCGGCGCGGATCTCGACGTCACGGTATTTAGTAGGCTTGGTCACAACAAAAACTCCTCGATTGATGCGCATGCTTGGGTGCGAAGACGACTCTTACGCACACACCTTTACTTGTACATACAAGCATATGCAATCAAGCGGCCAACTTTTGCGGGGAGCGGAGAGGATTTTTTGGGAAAGTGCGTGCGAGCCTTGGAAGTCAGGGCTTTGAGGCTGGATGAAATTTCTTGCGGAGGAGTTTTGCTGGAGGGGAGGCTTGTCACGTCAGCGCGGGTTTGCGCCACGCTGGGGCATTCGGTAACAAAATGGTGCGCACTGGAAACAGGACGTGAGAGTGATGTAGAACCCAATGTGGGAGCGGGTTTGCTCGCGAATGCGGTGGGTCAGCCAGCTTATCTGCTACTGATACACCGCATTCGCGAGCAAGCCCGCTCCCACATTTTTAACCACGTGCGGTCAGTTCGATGATGCAGCAGCGGCCACTGACAGAGATATCGAGCAAGCCGGTGTTACCGTCAATCTGAAGGCAATCGTGATGACCCAACGTCTGGTCCAACACCTTCACCTCATCCGCCACACTGAACACCAGCACCGTCTGCGCCGTGCTGAAAAACTGCTGCACGCCATCCACCCATTGCAAGCGCGCGTGGTAGCGCTGTGGCGAATAGATCAGGTTGAAATCGCGGATCGGCCCGGTAATCAAGCGGCATGACACCTGGCTGTCCCCCTTGAACGCAAAGGGCTGCAGCGGTAACAAGCCGCGCTGCTCTTCGCCATCCACGGTCAGGACCATGCCCGCGCCTTTGATCACGGTGATGACGCGCTGGTAACCGGCGAAGGTGGAGAAACCGCCCGACTCGGCGATGTCGGCGATCGACAGGCGCCAGCCAAAGCCCTCAAGGCCCTCGCCGGCATCGCGGGTGATTTCTTCGGTGCTGCCGCTGCCGTTTTTCCACGGCATGCGCACATAGTCGGCGGCGCGCCAGATGTTTAGCGTACTCATTTACTGAACCGTCCTTCCAGGCTGTGGCGAGAACCGGGGTGGATCAAACGCGCGGCAGTCACCGGCTGACGGCCCGACCAGGTACGCCTGCGGATCAACAGGCACGGTTCGGTGGGCTCGATCTGCAACAGCTTGCACTCGGCCGCATCGGCGAGAATGGCTTCGACCACGTGCTCGCCTTCGGTCAGCGGTGCAACCTGGTTCAAGTAGGCGTACGGCGTTTGCTGGGTGAAATCCTGTTGCAGGTATTCCGGGGCGACCAGGGCGTTGACGAAACGGTCCTCGATTTGCACGGGGATATCGTTTTCGAAGTGCACGATCAACGAATGAAACACCCGCCCGCCTTCGCGCATTTCCAAGGCAACGGCGCGCTCGGAGCCGGCAGCCTCCTCGCCCAGGTGGATGACCTGGCAGGTATGCCGGTGACCGCGCGAAGCGATCTCATCGGCAATGTTATGCACTTCGAACAACGCCGACTGGCTCTTGGGCTCGGCGACGAAGGTGCCGACGCCCTGCATGCGCACCAGCAGACCTTCAGCGGTGAGCTCGCGCAGGGCGCGGTTGATGGTCATGCGGCTGAAACCCAGCTGGCTGACCAACTCGCTCTCGGACGGTACGCGGTAATGGGGTGGCCAGTTGCCGCTGAGGATCTGCTGGCTGATCATCTGTTTGACGCGGGCATACAAGGGCGCCGGACTTTCGTCCATGTGGGCAGCCAGCGAAGACTTGGCGGGCGGAGTCGGCACAGGGAATCCTTGCAAGGGAAAAAGATGCATAGATTGCCGGAGTTTACCGAGCAGGCAAACGTCTGTATATGTATATACAAATAAACACACGACCGGAGTGTTCTGATCATGTCCGCTTTTTTCGCCGAACGCGCGCTGCTGCCTAGTGGATGGGCCAATGATGTACGCCTTGAAGTCAGTGCCGAAGGCCTGCTGACAAAGGTCGAGGCCGATGCCAGCTCTGATGCCGCCGAATGGCTGAGAGGCCCGGTGTTGGCGGGCATGCCGAACCTGCATTCCCATGCATTCCAGCGTGCCATGGCCGGTTTGGCCGAAGTGGCCGGTAACCCGAATGACAGCTTTTGGACGTGGCGCGACTTGATGTACCGCATGGTCGGCCAGATCAGCCCGGAGCAATTGCAGGTCATCGCGCGTCAGCTGTACATCGAGATGCTCAAGGCCGGCTATACCTCGGTGGCTGAATTCCACTATGTGCACCACGATACCGACGGCCAGCCGTATGCCGATCGCACCGAGCTGTCGCGACAGATCAGCCAGGCGGCGGCCGGCAGCGGCATCGGCCTGACGCTGCTGCCGGTGCTCTATACCCACTCGGGGTTCGGTGGCCAGGCGCCGAATGAAGGCCAGCGGCGGTTCATCAACAGTACTGAGCATTACCTGGACCTGCAGGCGCGCCTGAAGCCGATCCTTGCCGCTCAGCCGGCCCAGCAGTTAGGCCTGTGCTTTCACTCGTTGCGTGCGGTCACGCCCGAACAGATCAATCACGTGCTGGCCGCCAGCGATAAAGCCTGCCCGGTGCATATCCACATCGCCGAGCAACAGAAAGAAGTCGACGATTGCCTGGCCTGGAGCGGCAAGCGCCCGCTGCAATGGCTATATGACAATGTCGACGTGGATGAACGCTGGTGCCTGGTGCATGCCACTCACGCCGATGCCGATGAAGTCACGCGCATGGCCAGGAGCCGCGCGATTGCCGGTTTGTGCCTGACCACCGAGGCCAATTTGGGGGACGGGATTTTCCCGGCGGTGGATTTTCTCGCACAGGGCGGACGCATGGGCATCGGGTCCGACAGCCATGTGTCATTGAGTGTGGTGGAAGAACTACGCTGGCTTGAATATGGCCAGCGCCTGCGCGATCAACGGCGCAATCGCTTGTATCGCAATGATCAGCCGATGGTTGGCCGTACGCTATTCGATGCCGCGCTGGACGGTGGCGCCCAGGCGTTGGGCCAGCCGATCGGCCGATTGGAAGTCGGCAAGCGTGCGGATTGGATTGTGCTGGACGGCAACGATCCGTACCTGGCGACGGCAACGGAAGACGGGATTCTCAATCGTTGGTTGTTTGCGGGTGGCGATCGCCAGGTGCGTGATGTGCTGGTGAACGGCAAGTGGGTGGTGCGCGATGGGCGGCATGCCGGCGAGGAAGAAAGCAGCCGGGCGTTTACGCAAGTATTAAGGGATTTACTCGGTTAACACCGTGGGAGCGGGCTTGCTCGCGAATGCGGTGTGTCAGTAAATGCATGTATAACTGATCCACCGCATTCGCGAGCAAGCCCGCTCCCACATTTTAATCCGCGTTGATACAGGGTTATTGCGAAGTCTTTGCCATCTGCTTGTCCGACGTACGCCAGATCAATCGCGTGGTGTCATACCCCTGCTGCCGCGCCCTGCTCAACAGGTCTTCGCGAGTATCGGCGCTCACCGTCGGCGTGCGCGACAAGATCCACATGTAGCGTCGGCTCGGGCTGCCGACAAGCGCGGTCTTGTAGTCGTCGCTCACATACAACACCCAGTAATCGCCCTTGGCGACGCCCGGCAACAACGCGGTAAACCAGTTGTTGAATTCCACCCAGAGCTTATCGGTCTTACCCGGCACTTGCGGCGTGGCGGTACCCTTGGCTTCTTCCCACTGCCACTCAGTCGTCAGGCAGCGGTTGAACACCGACATGTCGCCATCGGGCAACAGCGTGTAGCGGGCTTCGGACTGTGCGCAGTTGCGCTGGAAGTACATCGGCAATCGCGCCAACTCATACCAGGTGCCCTGGTAACGCTTGAGGTTGACGTTGGTCGCGGTCTTGGGTTGCAGATCATCGCCAGAATGGCTGGCGCAGCCCGCCAAAAACAGGCTGGCGCAAAGGAACAAAACAAAACGCATCATTCTTCTTCTCCCGCAGGCTCTCGCCCCGGTTTACTTCAGGCCTTGCCCGGAAAACATCAGAACCTTGTCACCGGCATATTGAACGCTGATAAAGCTGTTTTTATCGCCCCAGGTGCAGCTGGACATGCCCAGTGCACCGGAACAATCGGTCGGCTTGCCCAACAACGACTCCACCTCAGCCTTGGCCATGCCAGCCGACAATTTTTCGTAGTTTTCTTGATTGACCTTGCTGCAAGCGGCCAACAGCACGCAAAAAGCCAGCAGAGCGAGACGGCGTAACGACATGAAAAAACTCCTGGAGGGACGAAGCAGCGTGGGTATCTGCCAGAAGCTTAGAAGGGAAAAGAGGTGTCTGGTTCCCGACGAGGGGTGGTATTTATTTTTTCTGCGCAAGGACTGCGCTGTCCTGCAAAAATAGCAATGTTCGCACTTGGATGAGGACCCAAGCTTATGAGTGAAAAAAACAAATCCGAGCTTTACGCTCCGGAAACCAAAGCGATGTTGGAACTACTTGCTTCAGGCGGTCGGGAAATCGAGTTGGGGCATTATCAGGACCTTGACGAGGTATTCAAAGAACTTGACCAGAGCCAAACCGCCTATACCCGCAAAAATAAAGAAGCCCCGAAACGCTGAAACGTTTCGGGGCTTCTTGTGGTTCAAACCTTCAGGTCTGAACGCTTATGTGGCGAGGGAGCTTGCTCCCGCCGGGCTGCGAAGCAGCCCCAAAAGCTTGCGGGCGCTGCGCACCCGAGCGGGAGCAAGCTCCCTCGCCACAAAGTCTTACTTCTTGTGGTAACCCGTCACACGCTCAACTTCTTCCTTGGAACCCAGGAACACTGCCACACGCTGGTGCAGGCCTTCGGGCTGGATGTCGAGGATGCGCTGGTGGCCGTCGGTGGACGCGCCGCCGGCTTGTTCGACCAGGAAGGACATCGGGTTGGCTTCGTACATCAGGCGCAGCTTGCCCGGCTTGGACGGCTCGCGGCTGTCGCGTGGGTACATGAACAAGCCACCACGGGTCAGGATGCGGTGCACGTCGGCTACCATCGCGGCGACCCAGCGCATGTTGAAGTTTTTCTTCAACGGGCCTTCTTCGCCGGCCATCAGCTCGCCCACGTAGCGGGTGACGGGTTCTTCCCAGTGGCGCTGGTTGGACATGTTGATCGCGAATTCCTGGGTGGACGCAGGAATGGTGATGTCTTCGTGGGTCAACACGAAGCTGCCCATTTCACGGTCCAGGGTGAAGCCCTTGACGCCGTCGCCCAGGGTCAGCACCAGCATGGTCTGCGGGCCGTAGATCGCGTAGCCGGCAGCGACCTGCTCGGTACCTGGCTGCAAAAAGGCCTTTTCGTTGAGGGCTTCGTTCTGGCTCAGGTATTCGTTCGGGCAACGCAGTACCGAGAAAATGGTGCCGACCGGGGCGTTGATGTCGATGTTGGACGAGCCGTCCAGCGGGTCGAACACCAGCAGGTAGGCGCCTTTGGGGTATTTGCCCGGGATCTGGTAGGCATTGTCCATTTCTTCGGACGCCATGCCGGCCAGGTGACCGCCCCATTCGTTGGCTTCGAGCAGGATCTCGTTGGAGATCACGTCGAGCTTCTTCTGCACTTCGCCCTGCACGTTTTCAGTGCCCATGCTGCCCAGGACACCACCCAGTGCGCCTTTGGACACGGCGTGGCTGATTTCCTTGCAGGCACGCGCCACCACTTCGATAAGGAAGCGCAGATCGGCAGGCGTGTTGTTGCTGCGGGTCTGCTCGATCAAATAGCGACTCAAGGTAACGCGGGACATGTAAGGCTCCGGACAATGGGGGGCTTGAAAACCCGCGCAGTTTAGCGCGAGTCTGGGCGTATTTCCTCCTATCAGAGGATTTAAACCCAATAGAGTTCATGGACTTTATTTAACCTGCCGCCGGCGGCTTGCGCAGCAAGCTGTAGGCCATGGCGCCCAGCGCGGCCACGCCCAGCAATAATACGGCCCAGAGGCCGAGTTTTTTCCAGTTCGTCCCGGCATCGGCGGCGACTGATACCGCAGGCGCCGTCACCGCGACTTCACCGGCTATTCTGGCCTGCCCCAGTGTCTTGGGGCGTTCGGCGCTGTAGTCCGGGATCAGGGTCGAAAGCGCAAGGTTCGCCGCCTTGGCCGACGCATTACCCAGCGCCAGCGTAAACGGCGGTTCGCCCCGGGCCAGGAACACCAACTGCGTGGCACGTACTGCAAAACGCAACGCCGGCGCGTCAACGCCCAGGCCACCGCCGCGCTCATCCACTGCCAACTTGAGTTCGCTGACCGTCTGGCCCGGCAGCTGCAATTCATCCTGCACCACGTCCCGGCCATCCTGGGTCAGGCGATACAGCAACCCATTGCTCAAGGGCTGCCACGCCTGCTTGCTGTCCCGGCGCCCTGCCAACGTCACCGGCGCCAAGGTGTTGGGCTGCTTCAACTCGATGCGCAGCCGCTCGATACTCAGCCCCGTGGGCAACCGCCAACTGTATTCCCCGGCCTTGAGCCGTGTGCCCGCCAAGGGCTGGGACCACACCAACGGCATCGGCAGGCTGCTGCTGGTGGCGCTCACCAGCTTGGCCGAAGTCAGCAGCGGCGCCGCCTGGCCTTGCCAGACGAGGCGCAGGTACCGCGCCGATTGCCCAGGCAGGTTCACGTCATGCTGTTCAACCCGTTCGTCGGCAAACGACAAGCGCGCCACTTGCCCATCCCCCCAGGACTCCCAGTGTTGCAGGTCATCGCTGGCCTCGATGCTGAAACGCTGGAAGCCATCTTGCTCGCCGCTCCAGTCCAGGCTCAATTGCTGCAACGGCGCCTTGATCGCGCTGGCGTCCAGCACCCAGCCGCGCAGGACCTGTTTGCCGGCTTTCGCCGCCGTGCCCGGCTTGATTTCCACCAGGGTGCCTTCGCGGGTGGTTTTCATCACCACGCCGGGCAAGGCCTGCCGGGTGTCGGCGGCGTACAGCGGAAACCACTTCACGTCGGTGACGTTGCGGCTTTCGGTGCGCTGGGACGACTGGCGCGACAACGCATACGCCTGGGGTTCCCCGGCCGCGTTGAAGACACGCACATCGCTCAGGTCGGCCTGACGCGCATTCAATTGCACGTCCAACGGCAGTTCCAGGCGATACCACGGGCCGTTGCCGCTGATGCTCAGTGGCACCTGGCTGGCGAAATCCGCCGGGCGTTCCTGGGCCCACGCCGACCACGCCGCACACATGCCCAACAGGGCCACGCTCAACTTACCGATCAAGAGGCTGCTCCTTCAGTTTCCAGCACAGGTTCGGCACGTTTGGGCGGCAGCGGCGCGAAATAGCCCACCACCAACAACAAGCCGCCGACGCCAATAAACGACACGATCCGCGCCAGGCCGCCACGA
Source organism: Pseudomonas sp. SWRI18 (assembly GCF_014268345.1). Lineage (NCBI taxonomy): Bacteria > Pseudomonadati > Pseudomonadota > Gammaproteobacteria > Pseudomonadales > Pseudomonadaceae > Pseudomonas > Pseudomonas sp. SWRI18. The sequence continues at coordinate 258,292 of NZ_JACCQQ010000002.1, read as the reverse complement.
TTGCTCAGTTCGACAAAGAACAACTTGGCCACCACCACCGCAATCAGCGCCGCGCCGATCAACCACACCTCGCGACGATGGCGCAGGTGGCCGCCGATCATCAGGCCCAGGGCGATCAAGGTCCAGATGATCGACAGGCCGGCTTGCACCAGCATCGATTCGAGCAACGCATTCAGCTCAAACGGAACCCCGCCCCAATGGTGCGCGGTGCGCATCACCAACGCGGTGAAGAACGCAAACAGTGAAAGCCCCGCCACGCCTTGGGCAACCAACTCGGCCCGCGGCCCGCGTTGCGGCGCCACGCTACGCGACCACACGTACACTCCCAGCAGCGCGAACAACAGACCCAGGTCCAGCGGGTTAAGCAACGGCACATAGGGCAACGGGTCGGCCGTGCCGTCGCTGAAGCTGTTCGCCAGCCAGAACCAACCGAGCATCAGTACGGCCAATGGCAGTGCCGCGACCACGCGATATTCGCGCGGATAGGCCGACACCGGCCACGGCCAGTTGCGCGGCGCGGCGGCCAGTACCAGGTAGAGACTTGGCAGGATTGCCCAGCCCAACCAGCGCCAGGCGTTGTATTCGGCCGAAAAACGCAGCAGCCCGTAGCGCAATTCCAGCGCCAGCAAGCCGATCAGCAGCCAACAGCCCAGCACATGGGCGATGCCAAGCACCCTGCCCGGCACCACCGTTGCCAAGCGCCGCAGCGAGACGAAATGCACCAGGAACACGGCCGGCCACGCCAGCCAGCCGTACTGCGCCGCCGGGTGGTAATAGGTGTGCGCCGAAACCAGCAGCACCAAGCCTGCCGCCGGCATCAGCATGGTGCAAAGCATGCCCAGCGACGCCCAGCGCAGGCGTGCCGCCAACAGCGTCCAGACCGCCACGCTGGCGGCGGCGATGCCGAGCAGGAAGGCGCCGTGCAGTTCGCCGGGAACAAACCGTAGCACTTCGCTGGCCAACGCCATCGTCCACCAGGCCGCGCCCCACACCAGCAGCAGGTCGGCCAGGCGTTGCAGCTTCAACACGGCAAACACGGATGCATGGGGTTCACGCTGCAAGCGCCAGGCACCGATCAATGCGGCCAGGCCGAGCACCATCGGCGTCCAGAAACCACTGTGGGCCAACGGGCGCAATCCTTCGCCGGTCAACGGCCCAAGCAGCTCCGGTACCGGCAGCAGGAATGAGCCGCCGCCAATCAATTGCAGCAGCAAGCCGAACACAAAGCTGACGCGCTGCTGCAGGTACAGGCTCAGCCAGATGATCAACAAACCGCTGGCCGCCCACACACCGCTGGCGCTTTGCCAAGGCAGCACGAACAGCACGGCGAGATTGATCAGGACGAGGCCCGCAAGCAGCACCACCGACAAGCCGCGCAACAGGCGCACATCGCCTCGCACCTGGTCATCGCGCGCCGCCATCAGCATGCCGCCGATCAAGGCCAGGCCGATCAGCGAGGCCGTGAGCAAGCCACTCCAACCGGCATTGAACACGGCCGTCCCGTCGCCACCTTGCAGGCGCAGCAGGAACAACGCACCGCCGAGCAACTGCACGCCAAACGCCGTGAACAGGAACGTACGCGAACCGATGCGCAGGCCGACGAACAGCGTCGCCAGGCCCGCGAGCGCCCAACTGACCGCCGTGCCCTGGGTATCGAGCAGCATGGGGGCAAGCAGGTACAAAAAGCTCAAGCCAAGGCTCGCCAATACCGGCAGGCCTTTGCGTTCCGACGCCGTCGCCTGTTCAGGGGACGCCTTGCGCAACTGATCAAAGCTGTACAGCAACGCCGCGCCCAGCATCAGCGCACCCAATGGGGCGCCATCGAGCAAGGTGTGCTCGCCGAGGCGTAGCTCGCTGAGGAACGCCAGCGCCGAGCCCACTTGCAGCAACAAGCCGAAGGCCCGCGCCAGTGGCCGTTGTTGATGCAGGCCGAGCCAGAAGATCCCGGCGCCTTCCACCGCCCACGCCGCAGCGGTCCAGCGCGCATCGAGGCCCAGGGGAATTGCCAGGCTGGCAAAGATCACGCCCAGGGCCAGGCAGGTTTCCGCCAGCAACAAGGCACGCCCGCCGCTCAGCAGCCGCGCCAGGCCCATGTAGATAATGCCCAGGCCCAGCGCACTGAACGCGGCGGCGAACTCCAGATGCTGCACCAGCGCAAACTGCAAACCAAAGCCCACCAGCGGCGGGCCGAACAGCATGCTGCCGTCTACGTAATCGCCCTTGGCCGCCGACCAGCGCAGCAACGCATCACGCCCTTCGGGGGCGTCGCCCATTTCCAGCAACGTGCGCCGGGCGAACAACAAACCGATCGCCAGGTACATCAGGAAGAACAGGATCAGGAACGGCTCGGTGCTCCACAGCAGTTCCGGCGCGTAGGAGCGCATGCCCCAGGCGAAGCCGATGCCGAAAGTGCCGACAAAACCGATCAGGTTGAGCAATCGCCAGGCCTTGAACCAGGCAATGGCGAGGATGCCGGTATTGAGCAGGGCGAAATAACTGAACAGCGCCACATGGTTGCCGGCGCCGGTGGACGTCAGAATCGGCGCGGCAAAACCGCCCAATGCCGCTGCGCAAGCCAACCCCAGCGCGTCCTGGGTAATCGCCAGGATCGCCGAAAACACGGTGACCGCCACCAGCAGGCCCAGGGCCGCGCTCGGGTCGATCAGCGGATGCAGGCGCATCGCGGCGAATACCGTCAGGTACAACACCGCAATGCCGGTGCCTTGCAGCATCAAACCGTAGTTGCTGTTGCGCAGCCGCAGCCACCAGCCCAGGCCCAGCAGGCCGAGGGCGGCCGCGGCCACGCCGGCGTAACGCACCTCGATCGGCACCACCATGCCTTCGGTGGCGTAGCGCAGCAGGAAGGCCAGGCCGAGGAACAACAGCACCACACCGACGCGCAGCACCGTGTTGCCGCCGAACAGCCAATTGCGCGCGCCGCTGATGGCACGTTCGATCAGGTTGGGGCCGCGCGGGATGGCTGGTTCTTGCGGTGGGCGGGGGGTTGGAGCAGGTGTCCAGACGTCGTCCGGTAACGGCTGGCTCGGTTCGGCGACCATCGCGACGGGCGCCAATGCGGCAGGCAGCTCCCAGACAAGGTCGGGCGCCTCAGCGACAGGTACGGGTTCAGGGGTAAGTTCAGGGGTGGATGCTTCGACAACGAAGTTGCTCGACGGCGCAGGCACTTCCAGTTGTCGCAGACGCTCGCCCAGCGCGATCAGGGCCTTCTGGGTGGTTTCCAACGCAAGCGCTTGCTGATCCGCCTGGGCCGACAGCTTGGCCAGGCGGATTGCCTGGCCGATGCCGAGTCCCAACAGCGCACCGATGCCCGCATCGCTGAACGACTCGTCGAGCGTCCAGCCGAGCACCAGGCCCAGCAGCATGAAAATCCATTGCATGGTCGATATTCCCTGAGCAGCCCGAGGCGGGCAAATCGGGGCCTAGTATATCGACGCGAGACCAATGTGGGAGCGGGCTTGCTCGCGAATGCGGTGTGCCAGTCGACATATTTGTTAACTGACATATCGCATTCGCGAGCAAGCCCCCTCCCACAGGCGGCATTGCGGTGTTTAGTCGAGGGCTTTCCAGATCTCGGTAGCGTATTCGCGGATCGTCCGATCCGAACTGAACCAGCCCATCCGCGCCGTATTCAGCACCGCCGAGCGCCACCAGGCCTTGGAGTCATGCCAATGCGCTTCGACCTTGGCCTGGGCGTCCCAGTACGAATCGAAGTCGGCACACACCAGGAACCGGTCGTAGTCGATCAGCCCGTCGATCAGCCCCACATAGCGACCCGGATCATCCGGCGAGAACACCCCGCCACGGATCGCTTGCAGCACATCGTTGAGGCGATGCGACGCCGCGATATCCGGCCCGGCACTGAACTCGCCGGCGTGTTTGCGCGCCTCCACCTGCTGTGCGCTGAGGCCGAAGATAAACATGTGCTCGGCGCCGACACGCTCGTGCATTTCCACGTTGGCGCCGTCCATGGTGCCGATGGTCAGCGCGCCGTTGAGGCCGAATTTCATGTTGCTGGTGCCCGACGCTTCAAAGCCGGCGGTGGAGATCTGCTCCGACAAGTCCGCCGCCGGAATGATGCTTTCCGCCAGGCTGACGTTGTAGTTGGGCAGGAACACCACCTTGAGCAAGCCGCGCACGGTCGGGTCGTTGTTGACGGTGCGGGCGATGTCGTTGGTCAGCTTGATGATCAGCTTGGCCTGGTGATAACTCGCCGCCGCCTTGCCGGCGAAGATCTTCACGCGCGGCACCCAGTCGACCTCGGGTTCGGCACGGATCGCCTGGTACAGCGCCACGGTGTGCAGCAAGTTGAGCAACTGGCGCTTGTATTCGTGGATCCGCTTGACCTGCACGTCGAACATCGCCGCCGGGTTCACCGAAATGCCCAGGCGCTCGTGGATGATCTCGGCCAGCGCGCGCTTGCTGTGCAGGCGCTGATCGGCGAAGGCTTTGCGGAACGTCTGCTTCTCGGCAAAGGTTTCCAGCTCGCCCAGGCGGGTTTCCATGGTGTCGAGGATGTCCGGGCCCAATGCCTCCACCAGCATCGAGGTGAGCTTGGGGTTGGCCTGGTACAACCAGCGACGGAAGGTGATGCCGTTGGTTTTGTTGTTGATGCGCTCCGGGTACAGCTTGTGCAGTTCGGAGAACACCGTGCTGCGCATCAGTTGGGTGTGCAGGCCGGAAACGCCGTTGACGCTGTGGGAACCGAGGAACGCCAGGTTGCCCATGCGCACGCGACGGCCGTTGTCTTCTTCGATCAGCGATACCGCGCGCAGTACGTCGAAATCGTGCACGCCCTTGGCGCGCAGCGAGTCGATGTGCTGGGCGTTGATCAGGTAAATGATCTGCATGTGCCGCGGCAGCATGCGTTCCATCAGCCCGACCGGCCAGGTTTCCAGGGCTTCGGGCAACAGGGTGTGGTTGGTGTAGGAAAGCGTTTCGACGGTGACGTCCCAGGCGGCTTCCCACGGGATGTCGTGCAGGTCAACCAATTGACGCATCAGCTCGGCCACCGCGATGGACGGATGGGTGTCGTTGAGCTGGATCGCCGCGTGTTCGCCCAGGCTCAGCACCGAGCCGTGCATGTTCTTGTGGCGGCGCAGCAGGTCTTGCAACGAGGCCGCGACGAAGAAGTATTCCTGGCGCAGGCGCAGTTCCTGCCCCGCTTCCGTGCTGTCAGCCGGGTACAGCACGCGCGAGATGCTCTCGGCGCGCGCCACTTCGGCGACGGCGCCCAGGTGATCACCGGCGTTGAAACGTTCCAGATGCAGGTCTTCAACCGCCCGTGCGCGCCACAGGCGCAAGGTATTGACGCTGGCGCCACGCCAGCCGACCACCGGGGTGTCGTAGGCAACGGCACGTACCGTTTCGCTTGGCGTCCACACCTGGATCAGCTTGCCGGAAGCGTCCGGCAGGGTTTCGACGCTGCCGCCAAAACCGATCGGGTAAATCACTTCGGCCCGCTCGAACTCCCACGGGTTGCCGAAATCCAGCCAGCGTTCGGTCTGCTCCTGTTGCCAGCCATCGACAATTGCCTGGCGGAACAAGCCATGTTCATAGCGAATGCCGTAGCCGTGGCCGGCAATGCCCAGTGTCGACATGCTTTCCATAAAGCAGGCAGCCAAGCGCCCCAGGCCACCGTTGCCAAGCGCCGCGTCGGGCTCCAGCAGGCGGATGCGCTCAAGGTCCACGCCCAACTCGGACAGCGCGTCGCGTGCGATCTCGAGCACGCCCAGATTGCTCAGGCTGTCATATAGCAGGCGGCCGATGAGAAATTCCAGGGAAAGGTAATAAACCCGTTTCTGGCCTTTGCGGTATATGCGCCGGGTATGGTCCATCCAGTGGTCGACCATCTGGTCGCGGGCAGCCAGGGCAATGGCTTCGAACCAGTCATGGTCGAAGGCATGATCGGGGTCCTTGCCCACCGCATAGGTGAGCTTGGTCAAGACGGCATCGCGGAACGCGGCTACCTCTGCTTCTCGTGCAAGTGGTTCCTGAGACATCAAATGCGACCTCGGGCGAGATAGAAGGAGTTGCTAGAGCCTAGACGCTCTGACACACGGCGTAGGCGCTGGTTCGTCAGTTTTTTAACTCATTCACTGTTGAAAGGATTAGATGCAGGGGTCGTGCCCGATCTCCGGCAAAGATGAAATCTTGAAAATATTGTTCAAAAAATCACCAATCCCGGTATGATCGCGCGCCCGGATACAGCCCCACCTTTTGGAACCCTGATGAAGCCTCAATTGATCGCCGCCGCGGAACTCGACCGCCTCGAGACCTGGCAGAAATATTCCGCCCACATGTGCGGCGGCTGCGTGTCCAGCTGCTGCACGCTGCCGGTCGAAGTGAAGATCAAGGACCTGATCCGCATTGGCATCGTTGACGAGTTCGAGCGCGGCGACCCGCCGAAGAACATCGCCAAGCGCTTGCAGAAGGAAGGCATCGTCGAGCGCTTCAATTCCAAGTCCGAAATTTTTACCCTGCAGCGCATGAGCAACAACGACTGCTTGTACCTGGATCGCAAGACGCGCTTCTGCACCATTTACGACAAGCGCCCGGATACTTGCCGCAATCACCCGAAAATCGGGCCGCGGCCGGGGTACTGTGCGTATAAGCCGAAGGAAGTGGTGCGCGAGACCAAGTTCAAGACCCTCGACAAATTCTGATCCCCTGTAGTGAGCGGGCTTGTCCCGCGCTGGGTGGCGAAGCCGCCCCAAAACCTGATACCTCGTTTTAACTGGAGAAACTCTGTGCCTGGGTTGGGGCGGCTTCGCCACCCAGCGCGGGACAAGCCCGCTCACTACAAGAGCCCGCTCTGCACACAAACTGCAGACACAAAAAAACGCCCCCGGCCTTTCGACCGGGGGCGTTTTTCATTCAGCCTGAGTTAACTCAGTTCTTGGCTTTCTTGGCAGCGCGGGTACGCTCGCCTTCGTCCAGGATCTTCTTACGCAGGCGGATCGACTTAGGCGTGACTTCGCACAGCTCGTCGTCCTGGATGAACTCCAGGGCCTGTTCCAGGGTGAACTTCACTGGTGGAACCAGAGCGATGGTTTCGTCTTTGCCCGAAGCACGCATGTTGTCGAGCTTCTTGCCTTTGGTTGGGTTGACGCCCATGTCGTTGTCACGGCTGTTCAAGCCAACGATCTGACCGTTGTAGATCTCTTGACCGTGCTCAACGAACAGCTTGCCACGCGCCTGGAGGGTTTCCAGGGAGTAGGTCAGCGCCTTGCCGGTTTCTACCGAGACCAGAACACCGTTCTGACGGCCGGACATGTCGCCGGATTTCATGGTGTCGTAGCGATCGAAGATCGAGGTCAGGATGCCAGCACCGTTGGTCAGGGTCAGGAACTGGTTACGGAAACCGATCAGACCACGAGCAGGGATGTTGTATTCCAGACGCACACGGCCTTTGCCATCCGGCACCATGTTGGTCAAGTCGCCGCGACGCAGGCCCATTTCTTCCATGACCTTGCCCTGGGATTCTTCCGGGGTATCGATGGTCACGTCTTCAAACGGTTCCTGCTTCACGCCGTCAACCTGACGGATGATCACTTCCGGACGACCAACACCCATTTCGAAGCCTTCGCGACGCATGGTTTCGATCAGTACCGAGAGGTGCAGCTCACCACGGCCGGAGACCTTGAACTTGTCAGCCGAGTCGCCTTCTTCAACGCGCAGTGCAACGTTGTACAGCAGCTCTTTGTCCAGACGTTCCTTGATGTTACGGGAAGTCACGAACTTGCCTTCTTTACCGCAGAAAGGCGAGTCGTTTACCTGGAAGGTCATGGAAACGGTTGGCTCGTCGACGGTCAGAGGCTTCATCGCCTCGACGGTGTCCGGCTGGCACAGGGTGTCGGAGATGAACAGCGAATCCATACCGCTCACGCACACGATGTCGCCGGCGAAAGCTTCTTCAACGTCGATGCGGTGCAGACCGTGGTGACCCATCAGCTTCAGGATACGACCGTTGCGCTTCTTGCCGTCGGCGCCAATGGCGACAACCGGGGTGTTCGGCTTGACGCTGCCACGGGCAATACGGCCAACGCCGATAACACCCAGGAAGCTGTTGTAGTCCAGTGCCGAGATTTGCATCTGGAACGGGCCTTCACGGTCAACCTTCGGAGGTGGAACGTGGTCAACGATCGCCTGGTACAGCGGGGTCATGTCTTCCGCCATGGCGGTGTGTTCCAGACCGGCGATGCCGTTCAGGGCCGAGGCGTAGATCACCTGGAAATCAAGCTGCTCTTCAGTGGCGCCGAGGTTGTCGAACAGGTCGAAGATCTGGTCCAGAACCCAGTCCGGACGCGCGCCTGGACGGTCAACCTTGTTGATGCACACGATCGGACGCAGGCCGGCTTCGAAAGCCTTCTTGGTCACGAAACGGGTTTGCGGCATAGGGCCGTCTTGAGCGTCAACCAGCAGCAGAACGGAGTCGACCATCGACATTACGCGTTCTACTTCGCCGCCGAAGTCGGCGTGGCCCGGGGTGTCCACGATGTTGATGTGGTAGCCGTTCCAGTTGATAGCGGTGTTCTTGGCCAGGATGGTAATGCCGCGCTCTTTTTCCTGGTCGTTGGAGTCCATCACGCGCTCGTCGTTGAGCTCGTTGCGCTCCAGGGTGCCGGATTGACGCAGGAGTTTGTCTACCAGGGTGGTTTTACCATGGTCAACGTGAGCAATGATGGCGATGTTACGTAGATTTTCGATCACTTGTGTATCTCGATCAGAGGATTCGGTGTGCTGACAGGTCGTGGCAGCGATTTACAGTAGAGTCAGGCCTTGCCGTTACAGCTTGACGGCAGAGTCGGGGGGCCGGTGACGCAGGCCACAGGCAAACAGCCCCGGGCTCTTAGCTCGGTCGATAAACGCGCACATTGGCATGCCCCTCACTGAGCAAATGGTGGGCATGCAGGCGACTCATCACGCCTTTGTCGCAATACAGCAGGTACTGACGGCTGTCATCCAGTTCCTTGAAACGCGCGTTCAATGCATAGAACGGCAGCGTTTGTACGTCGATGCCAGGAATGTCCAGCGGCTCGTCTTCAGCGGCATCCGGGTGACGGATGTCGATGATGATCTGGCCGGCCAGGGCTTCGCTGACTTCTTCGATCTGCACATCCTGGCCCAGCTCGTCGATGACACGATCGATCGGGACCAGTTTGGCGTTCTTGAGCGCACGCTCCAGAACCGCCATATCAAACTGTTGTTCTTCGTACTCCACGCGGTTGCGCTTGGCGTGGGTCTTGGGGTTCACCGAAATGACCCCGCAATATTCAGGCATGTGCTTGGCAAAGTCGGCGGTGCCGATTTCTTCTGCCAGGTCGATAATGTCCTGTTTATGGCTGGCGATCAGTGGGCGCAGCACCAGTTTCTCGGTCACGCAGTCGATCAACGACAGGTTCGGCAGCGTCTGGCTGGACACCTGGGAGATCGCTTCACCGGTCACCAGCGCATCAATCTGCAGTTGGTCGGCGATCCGGGACGCGGCGCGCAACATCATACGCTTCAATACCACGCCCATATGACTGTTATCGACTTTGCCGAGAATTTCGCCCAGCACTTCTTCGAACGGTACGCTTACAAATAACACGCGTTGGGAGCTGCCGTACTTCTTCCAGATAAAGTGCGCCACTTCCATCACGCCCAATTCGTGTGCACGCCCGCCCAGGTTAAAGAAGCAGAAGTGGCTCATCAGGCCGCGCCGCATGATCTGGTAGGCCGCGACCGTGGAATCGAAACCGCCGGACATCAATACCAGGGTCTGTTCCAGGGCGCCCAGCGGGTAGCCGCCGATGCTGTTGTGCTGGCTGTGGATCACAAACAACCGTTGGTCGCGAATTTCCATGCGCACTTCAATTTGCGGTGCTTTCAGGGAAATTCCAGCTGCGCCGCACTCGCGACGCAGCTTGCTGCCGACGTATTTCTCCACATCCATGGAGCTGAACGGGTGCTTGCCGGCGCGCTTGCAACGCACCGAAAAAATCTTGCCTTCCAGACTGTCGCCGAAGTGCAATTTGCATTTTTCGGTGATGTCATCGAAGTCGCCCAGCGCGTACTCATCCACCTGCAGGAAATGCGCGATGCCCGGCATGCAACTCAGGCGCTCGGTCATGTCCTTCAAGGCTTTGGCATCGGTCAGGCGGGTTTCCAGCTCGAGGTTGTCCCACACGCCATTCACCACCACAGCCGGGTCCAGATCGCGGAGCACGGCACGGATGTTCTTGGCCAACTGACGGATGAAACGCATCCGTACCGGTCGGCTCTTGATGGTGATTTCGGGGAAGACTTTAACGATTAATTTCATGGAAACAGCGCGTGCCGGACCTGCCGAAAAAGGGGGGCGCGGATTATAGCGGAAATCGCTCAAGGTTTAACCAGTTAATATGCACAGCAACCACCGCGCACTAAAGCAGTGCACTTTGAGGTTGCCGCGCCACATTGCAGTGCGCCATTTTCTGGCTTTTGTCGCAATGCACCTTTATAGGGTCGCTTTTGGAGCACAAAACCCATGTTGGCGCACTGGCATGCAATTTGCTCTCTTGTGAGGCAGGTTGCCATGGCGGACTATCCGCGCCGGCATCACCCACATTCTAAGGGCTAACTCCACTACCCCAGCCCGAAGCCACCCGGAGGACACTATGTCGAAGTCGGTTCAACTCATCAAAGATCATGACGTTAAATGGATTGATCTGCGCTTCACGGACACCAAAGGCACTCAGCACCACGTGACCATGCCGGCTCGCGATGCGCTGGATGATGCGTTCTTCGAAGAAGGCAAAATGTTCGACGGTTCCTCCATTGCCGGTTGGAAAGGCATCGAAGCCTCCGACATGATCCTGATGCCGGACGACAGCACTGCCGTGCTGGACCCGTTCACCGAAGAGCCGACCCTGATCCTGGTGTGCGACGTCATCGAGCCGTCGACCATGCAAGGCTACGACCGCGACCCACGTGCGATCGCCAAGCGTGCCGAGGAATACCTGAAGTCGACCGGTATCGGCGACACCGTATTCGTAGGCCCGGAGCCGGAATTCTTCATCTTCGATCAAGTGAAGTTCAAGTCCGACATCTCCGGCTCCATGTTCAAGATCTACTCCGAACAAGGCTCCTGGATGTCCGACCAGGACGTGGAAGGCGGCAACCATGGCCACCGTCCAGGTATCAAAGGCGGCTACTTCCCGGTTCCACCGTTCGACCACGACCACGAAATCCGTACCTCCATGTGCAACGCCATGGAAGACATGGGCCTGGTCATCGAAGTGCATCACCACGAAGTGGCGACTGCCGGCCAGAACGAAATCGGTGTGAAGTTCAACACCCTGGTCGCCAAGGCTGACGAAGTACAAACCCTGAAGTACTGCGTACACAACACTGCCGTTGCCTACGGCCGTACCGCGACCTTCATGCCTAAGCCACTGTACGGCGATAACGGTTCGGGTATGCACGTTCACCTGTCCATCGCCAAAGATGGCAAGAACACCTTCGCCGGCGAAGGTTATGCCGGCCTGTCGGACACCGCCCTGTACTTCATCGGCGGCATCATCAAGCACGGTAAGGCCCTGAACGGCTTCACCAACCCGTCGACCAACTCCTACAAGCGTCTGGTCCCAGGTTTTGAAGCTCCAGTGATGCTGGCCTACTCGGCGCGCAACCGCTCTGCCTCGATCCGTATTCCTTACGTGTCCAGCCCGCGCGCTCGCCGTATCGAAGCACGCTTCCCGGACCCGGCGGCCAACCCGTACCTGGCCTTCGCGGCCCTGGTGATGGCCGGCCTGGACGGCATCCAGAACAAGATCCACCCAGGCGACGCCGCCGACAAAAACTTGTACGACCTGCCGCCTGAAGAGGCCAAAGAGATCCCACAAGTGTGCGGCAGCCTGAAAGAAGCCCTGGAAGAGCTGGACAAGGGCCGTGCGTTCCTGACCAAAGGCGGCGTGTTCAGCGACGACTTTATCGATGCCTACATCGAGCTCAAGAGCGCAGAAGAAATCAAGGTTCGCACCTTCGTACACCCACTGGAATACGAGCTGTACTACAGCTGCTGATCCGGTAACGCTGCTTAACGTGGCGTGATGCAAAAAGACCTCCTGTTCGGGAGGTCTTTTTTTGCCTGGGAATTGTCAGGTGGCCGTTTGGCGGTCGAGCATACGGCTGACCATCTGCGTGCCCAGGGCGCTCAGTTGGTGAATGGCCAGCGCGACATCGCGGTGCTTGCCGTCCAGGTCTTCGGACAGGTCCAGCAACAAGGTGCTGACCGAGGAGAAGGTTTCGAAGCTGTTGATCATCAGGGCTTCGTCGTCGATATCGGCGGCGATGGTGAAGACGGACGGGGGTGGATTTGGGGTTGGCTTGAACATGTCTTAACTTCCTCGAATGAGGCCGCCATCGACTCGCTACTAAACGATTAGGTGGCAGCTGTGCGCAGGTTAGTAGACCGGGGAAGTTAAGCAAAAACCGGCGCATCCGAAGATGCCCTGCACACAGCCGCCATAAAGAACGGTGCGGTACACGCTTAACTTGACCCTCAGGCTACTAAACCTGATCGCTGATGAGCAGCGACCGAGCAACCTTAGAGACGACAAGCCAGCCGTACAAGCCGGCGGATTCTGGCGCACCTGTAGGCAACCGCGCAAGTTAAGGTAGCCTTGAGCTGACACAGACTCAAACCTGCAAACCCAATCAAATGTGGGAGCGGGCTTGCTCGCGAAAGCGGTCTGTCAGTCGTTGATGCATTGCCTGATACACCGCTTTCGCGAGCAAGCCCGCTCCCACAAGGAGATCACCGTTGAAACGTCATCTTGCGTTCGCCCTGCTATTCGTCAGCGTCAGCGCCGTAGCCGCGCCACCCACCCTTGAACCGCTGCTCAATAGCATCGCCGAGCGCCTGGCCATTGCCGACCAGGTCGCCCTGAGCAAATGGGACAGCCACAAGCCCGTAGAGGACAAGAAGCGCGAGCAGGAGGTGATCGCCAGTGTCGTTGCCCAGGCACCGAGCTACAAACTGGACCCCGCCGCCGCCGAGCAGTTTTTTTCGGCGCAGATCGAGGCGAACAAACTGGTGCAGTACACCCATCTGTCCGACTGGCAGTTCCAGGGCAAGGCGCCTGATGATCCGCGCCCGGACCTGGTGAAGCAGATTCGTCCGCAACTGGACCAACTGCAAAAAAGCCTGCTGCAGCAACTGGCGGATTTCACCCCGCAGCGCACCGACCCGCAATGCCCCAAGTGGCTGGCCGAAGCGGTGCATGAGCCGTTGAACGACCCGCTGCGCCAGTTGGCGATGATCCGCGCCACGGCCGAGCTGTGCATTTACAAGGGCTAAAGCTGCAAACCCAATCAAAACTGTGGGAGCGGGCTTGCTCGCGAAGGCGGTGTGTCAGTCAATATACCAACCACTGACAGACCGCTTTCGCGAGCAAGCCCGCTCCCACATTTGGTTTGCGTGCATTCAGAGGCATCCTGAACAAACCTCACAAAAAAGCACTATATTGGTGCACGGCCTTGCACGCTTCCCATCCGACCAGCCCATTTTGGTTCGATTCTTCCCGAATCAGCTGGCAGAACGCCACAGTTTCGCGCTTAAAACCCCTATTTCAGCGCCTTTGCGCTTCTTTTCGGAGCCTTGGTTTGGTTTTTGCATTTTCCTTGTATCAGCGTGTGCCTCAAGCCCGCGCCTTGCTCCAAAAGAGGTCCTGATGACCATCAGCGATGCACTGCACCGTTTGTTACTCGACAATCTGACTACCGCGACCATCCTGCTCAACGACGACCTGCGCCTTGAGTACATGAACCCGGCGGCGGAGATGCTCCTGGCCATCAGCGGCCAGCGCAGCCATGGGCAGTTCATCAGCGAATTGTTCACCGAGTCGGCCGAGGCCTTGAGTTCCTTGCGCCAGGCCGTGGAGCAAGCCCATCCGTTCACCAAGCGCGAAGCGATGCTCACCGCCCTCACCGGCCAGTCGTTGACCGTCGATTACGCCGTGACCCCGATCCTGAGCAACGGCGCGACCCTGCTGCTGCTCGAAGTGCACCCCCGCGACCGCCTGCTGCGCATCACCAAGGAAGAGGCGCAGCTGTCCAAGCAGGAAACCAGCAAGATGCTGGTACGCGGCCTGGCCCATGAGATCAAGAACCCGCTGGGCGGCATTCGTGGCGCGGCGCAGTTGCTGGCCCGCGAGCTGCCGGAAGAGCACCTCAAGGACTACACCAACGTCATCATCGAAGAGGCCGACCGCCTGCGTAACCTGGTGGACCGCATGCTCGGCTCCAACAAGTTGCCGTCCCTGGCGATGACCAACGTTCACGAAGTGCTGGAGCGTGTTTGTCAACTGGTCGAGGCTGAAAGCCAGGGTTGCATCACCCTGGTGCGCGATTACGACCCGAGCATTCCAGACGTATTGATCGACCGCGAGCAGATGATCCAGGCGGTGCTCAATATCGTGCGCAACGCCATGCAGGCCATCAGCAGCCAGAACGAGCTGCGCCTGGGCCGCATCAGCCTGCGCACCCGCGCCCTGCGCCAATTCACCATTGGCCATGTGCGCCACCGCCTGGTGACCAAGGTCGAGATCATCGACAACGGCCCCGGCATTCCTGCGGAACTGCAGGAAACCATTTTCTTTCCCATGGTCAGCGGCCGCCCGGACGGTACCGGGCTGGGCCTGGCCATTACCCAGAACATCATCAGCCAGCATCAGGGCCTGATCGAATGTGAGAGCCACCCCGGCCACACCACGTTCTCGATCTTCCTGCCATTGGAACAAGGAGCCCCCTCGACATGAGCCGTAGTGAAACTGTCTGGATCGTTGACGACGACCGTTCTATCCGCTGGGTCCTGGAGAAAGCCTTGCAACAGGAAGGCATGACCACCCAGAGCTTCGACAGCGCCGACGGGGTGATGAGCCGCCTGGCGCGCCAGCAGCCCGACGTGATCATCTCCGACATCCGCATGCCCGGCGCCAGCGGCCTCGACCTGTTGGCGCGGATCCGTGAGCAGCACCCGCGCCTGCCGGTGATCATCATGACCGCGCACTCGGACCTGGACAGCGCTGTCGCGTCCTATCAGGGCGGAGCCTTTGAGTACCTGCCCAAGCCGTTCGACGTGGACGAGGCGGTGGCGCTGGTCAAGCGCGCCAACCAGCACGCCCAGGAACAGCAGAACCAGCAAGCCCCACCGGCCCTGACCCGCACCCCGGAAATCATCGGTGAAGCGCCGGCGATGCAGGAAGTGTTTCGCGCCATCGGGCGTTTGAGCCATTCCAACATCACCGTGCTGATCAACGGCGAGTCGGGCACCGGTAAAGAATTGGTCGCTCACGCCCTGCACCGTCACAGCCCTCGGGCGGCTTCGCCGTTCATTGCGCTGAACATGGCGGCCATCCCCAAGGACCTGATGGAGTCCGAGCTGTTCGGCCATGAGAAAGGCGCGTTCACCGGCGCGGCCAACCTGCGCCGCGGCCGCTTTGAGCAGGCCGACGGCGGCACGCTGTTCCTCGATGAAATCGGCGACATGCCGGCCGACACCCAGACCCGCCTGCTACGCGTGCTGGCGGACGGTGAGTTTTACCGCGTTGGCGGGCATACGCCGGTCAAGGTCGATGTGCGCATCATCGCGGCGACCCACCAGAACCTGGAAACCCTGGTGCACGCGGGCAAGTTCCGTGAGGACTTGTTCCACCGCCTCAACGTGATCCGCATCCACATCCCGCGTATGTCGGACCGCCGCGAAGATATCCCGACCCTCGCCCGCCACTTCCTCAGCCGCGCCGCCCTGGAGCTGGCCGTGGAGCCGAAGCTGCTCAAGAGTGAGACCGAGGAATACCTCAAGAACCTGCCGTGGCCGGGGAACGTGCGTCAGTTGGAGAACACCTGCCGCTGGATTACCGTGATGGCGTCCGGGCGCGAAGTGCACATCAGCGACCTGCCGCCGGAGCTGTTGAGCCTGCCGCAGGACTCGGCACCGGTGACCAACTGGGAGCAGGCGCTGCGCCAATGGGCTGACCAGGCCCTGGCACGCGGCCAGTCGAACCTGCTGGACAGTGCGGTGCCGGCGTTTGAGCGGATCATGATCGAAACCGCCCTCAAGCACACCGCCGGGCGCCGCCGCGATGCCGCCGTGCTGCTGGGTTGGGGGCGCAATACCCTGACGCGCAAGATCAAGGAGTTGGGGATGAAGGTTGATGGTGGGGATGATGATGAGGGGGATGAGGGCTGAATCTCAGCCCCACTGAAGATCCAATGTGGGAGCGGGCTTGCTCGCGAATGCGGTGTGTCAGTCAATGAATTTATCGACTGAAGTATCGCCTTCGCGAGCAAGCCCGCTCCCACATTTGGATCTCCATAAGGTTCCGGGACCGTGCACCGCTTCAATGCACCATGAACCGGCATTGGGCACGGGCCCAAAGCCTGCAACCTGAACTTCGCCAAGAAAAATCTTAAAGCCAAAACCACCAAAGCCCCGTAATCCGGGGCTTTGTGCTTTCTGCAAGATTCTTTTGGGACGATCCAACAACTCTGGCACGCACCCTGCAATAACCCCAGTACAACCCAGTTTCGGGGACCTTGGTACAGGCAGGCCGAGAATCCCCTCTTTAACACCGAAGCCTTAAGGCTTCACCCCGTTTTGGGAGCCCTGGTACAGGCAGGCCGGGAACTCCCTCTTTTATTGCTCCTGGAGATGGATCTCCAACCGCCAGCGGTCATCGACCGCCTCCCCACTCCACACCCCACGCAAGGGCCGAGCCGCGACCAGGTTCAGCAACAGGCCCGCGTCGGTCTTGCGCACACGCCAGTT
Organism: Pseudomonas sp. SWRI18; assembly: GCF_014268345.1. Taxonomy (NCBI): domain Bacteria; kingdom Pseudomonadati; phylum Pseudomonadota; class Gammaproteobacteria; order Pseudomonadales; family Pseudomonadaceae; genus Pseudomonas; species Pseudomonas sp. SWRI18. Next base: position 241,479 of record NZ_JACCQQ010000002.1, on the reverse strand, counting down.
CACGTCCTTTTCATTGACCTTGAGTTGCCCACCGGCAGCCTGGCCTTGCGCGTCGAACAGCAGCGCCACGGTGCCGTCGATGTGCTCGCCGTGCAGCTTGGGCTCGCTGTTGAACCACACCACCACGCCGTCCGCTGCGGTTTCGACCTGTTGCAGCTCGACCGGGTCGGGGGTGGTCAGGCGGCCGATCATCAGGCCGACCATGAGGCCGACAATCGCCAACGAACCCATGACCCTCGGCAATAGCTTCGGCCTCGGGTCTTCTTCAGGGGTAGAATGCAGCGCATCTTTGCCTTCGGAGCCGTGCATGTTTCACGTCATCCTTTTTCAACCAGAAATTCCGCCGAACACCGGCAACGTTATCAGGCTGTGCGCCAACAGTGGCTGCCACCTGCATTTGATCGAGCCCCTGGGCTTCGACATGGACGACAAGCGCCTGCGCCGCGCCGGGCTGGACTACCACGAGTACGCCACGCTCAAGCGCCATGCCGATTTGGCCAGCTGCCTGGAAAGCCTGGGGCACCCACGCTTGTTCGCATTCACCACCAAGGGTTCGCGGCCGTTCCATGATGCCAGCTTTGCCGAGGGCGACGCGTTTCTGTTTGGCCCGGAAAGTCGCGGCTTGCCGGCCGAGGTGCTTGATGCATTGCCCGACGGTCATCGCCTGCGTTTGCCGATGCGCGAGGGTTGCCGCAGTTTGAACTTATCGAACACCGTAGCCGTTGCCGTCTATGAAGGCTGGCGCCAACTCGGTTTTAAATAACACCGCATAACAAATGTGGGAGCGGGCTTGCTCGCGAATACGGTGGATCAGTCGCCAAATCAGTTGACTGACAGTCCGCATTCGCGAGCAAGCCCGCTCCCACATTTAGATCTGCGTCGGGTTCGAGATTACTGAACGGTCGACGAACCTTCACTTTGCATACGCTGCAGCTCTTGCGCATACAGGGCATCGAAGTTCACCGGAGCCAGCATCAGTGCCGGGAACGAGCCACGGGTGACCAGGCTGTCCAGGGTCTCGCGGGCATACGGGAACAGGATGTTCGGGCAGAACGCGCCCAGGGTGTGGCTCATGGACGCTTCGTCCAGACCTTGGATCAGGAAGATACCGGCCTGTTGCACTTCAGCGATGAAGGCCACTTCTTCGCCGTTCTTGACGGTGACCGACAGGGTCAGCACGACTTCGTGGAAGTCGCCTTCCAGGGCTTTCTGGCGGGTGTTCAGGTCCAGCGCAACGCTTGGGGTCCATTCCTGGCGAAAGATGGCCGGGCTTTTCGGCGCTTCGAACGACAGGTCACGCACGTAGATGCGCTGCAGCGAAAACTGTGGGCCTTGAGCTTCTGCTGCTTCGGTATTCTGTTGGTCAGTCATCGCAGATCCTTGTCTATCTTGGGGTCTTTAAGGGTTGGGCTTCAGGCGAGCAGCGCATCGAGTTTACCGGCGCGTTCCAAAGCAAACAGGTCATCGCAGCCACCGACATGCTTGTCGCCGATCCAGATTTGCGGGACCGACGTGCGGCCGGCTTTCTGGGCCATTTCGGCGCGCACCTGGGGTTTGCCGTCGACCTTGATTTCTTCGAAGGCAACGCCCTTCTTCTCAAGCAGGGCCTTGGCCCGCATGCAGTAAGGGCACCAATCGCTGGAATACACGACAACCTGGCTCATATCACTTCACCAAAGGCAGGTTATCGGCGCGCCAGCTGCTGATACCACCGGACAGCTTGGCGGCGGTGAAGCCGGTCTTGAGCATCTCGCGGGCGTGAGTGCCGGCGTGCTGGCCCTGGGCGTCGACCAGGATGATGGTCTTGGCCTTGTGCTTTTCCAGCTCGGCCAGGCGCGCGATCAGCTTGTCCTGCGGAATATTCAGGGCACCGACGATATGGCCGGTGGCAAAATCCTTGGCCGGGCGGATGTCGACGACAACGGCTTCATCCTTGTTGACCAGCGCGGTCAGCTCCGCCGTGCTCAGGCTGCGGCCACCACGGCTCATTTCATGAGCGATCAGCAGCGCGAGCAGGATGACGAAGGCACCCACAAGCAGGTAGTGGGCAGTGGCAAATGCAATCAGGTGATCAACCATCAAGGAGGTTCCAGGGCGTTAAAATGGCGGTAAGTATACACAGCCGCCAGGGGGGGCCAACCCCCGTAAAGCGGTGACGTGGTCGGAACTTCGCTTTAAACTGCCACTCCCTTTTCAATTGTCTTCCTTTATTACCGCCGCGAGAGGATCTATGACTACCACGCCTAAACCTTTGGTCCTGATAATTCTCGATGGCTTCGGACACAGTGAAAGCCACCACGACAACGCGGTATACGCGGCGCGCAAGCCCGTGCTGGACCGCCTGACCGCCACCGTTCCCAACGGCCTGATCTCCGGCTCCGGCATGGACGTGGGCTTGCCGGACGGCCAGATGGGCAACTCGGAAGTCGGCCACATGAATCTGGGCGCCGGACGAGTGGTCTATCAGGACTTCACCCGCGTGACCAAAGCGATCCGCGATGGCGAGTTCTTCGAGAACCCGACCATCTGCGCGGCGGTAGATAAAGCAGTGGCGGCCGGCAAGGCCGTGCACTTCATGGGCCTGTTGTCCGACGGCGGCGTGCACAGCCATCAGGACCACCTGGTGGCCATGGCCGAACTGGCGTTCAAGCGCGGCGCCGACAAGATCTACCTGCACGCCTTCCTCGACGGCCGCGACACCCCGCCGAAAAGCGCGCAATCGTCCATCGAACTGCTCGATACCACCTTCGCCGCCCTGGGCAAGGGCCGCATCGCCAGCATCGTCGGGCGTTACTTCGCCATGGACCGCGACAATCGCTGGGACCGCGTATCCCAAGCCTACAACCTGATCGTCGATGGCCAGGCCGAATTCAACGCCGCTACCGCCCAGGAGGGCCTGGAAGCCGCCTACGCCCGTGGCGAGAGCGACGAGTTCGTCAAAGCCACCACCATCGGCGAGCCGGTGAAGGTTGAAGACGGCGACGCCGTGGTGTTCATGAACTTCCGCGCCGACCGTGCCCGCGAGCTGAGCCGTGTGTTCGTGGAAGACGGCTTCAAGGAATTCGAGCGTGCGCGCCAGCCGAAGGTGCAGTACGTCGGCCTGACCCAATACGCCGCCAGCATTCCGGCCCCGGCCGCGTTTGCAGCCGGCAGCCTGGACAACGTGCTGGGCGACTACCTGGCGAAAAACGGCAAGACCCAACTGCGCATCGCCGAAACCGAGAAGTACGCCCATGTGACCTTCTTCTTCTCCGGCGGGCGCGAAGAGCCGTTCCCGGGCGAAGAGCGCATCCTGATCCCGTCGCCTAAAGTCGCCACCTACGATTTGCAACCGGAAATGAGCGCGCCGGAAGTCACCGACAAGATCGTCGACGCCATCGAGCACCAGCGCTTCGACGTCATCGTGGTCAACTACGCCAACGGCGACATGGTGGGCCACAGCGGCAACCTGGAAGCCGCGACCAAGGCCGTGGAATGCCTGGACCTGTGCGTCGGCCGTATCGTTGAAGCCTTGGAAAAAGTTGGCGGCGAAGCACTCATCACTGCCGACCACGGTAACTGCGAGCAAATGTCCGACGAGTCCACCGGCCAGGCCCATACCGCCCATACCACCGAACCGGTGCCGTTCATTTACGTCGGCAAGCGTGATTTCAAGGTGCGCGAAGGCGGGGTGCTGGCGGATGTGGCGCCGACGATGCTGATGTTGATGGGGCTGGAGAAGCCGCAGGAAATGACCGGGACTTCGATACTGGTCTGATTTCAGCCTCACCGCGAAACCATTGTGGGAGCGGGCTTGCTCGCGAATGCGGAGGGTCAGTCGATGAAGATGTTGACTGAACCACCGCATTCGCGAGCAAGCCCGCTCCCACATGGGTTGTGCGGCGATTCCAAGATAGCCATTCGCCATACCAGCGCCACTCGGTACCTATCTTGCCTCTCAGCCCGAATTGGGCGTTTTTTTTGCAGCGTGGGGCGGGCATACTAGACCGTCCCTTTCCCTGGTGTCGCCCGCCTCTATGCTTCGCGCCTTGATTACCCTTGCTCTTGTCTGCCTGCTCCAACCGGCGTTTGCCGATGAGCGTGCACAAACCCAACAACAGTTGGACGCTACGCGTCAGGACATTGCCGAGCTGAAGAAGCTGCTGGGCAAGCTCCAGGAAGAAAAGTCCGGGGTGCAGAAAGATCTGCGCGGCACGGAAACCGAAATGGGCAAGCTGGAGAAGCAGGTCCAGGAGCTGCAAAAAGAACTAAAGAAGAGCGAGTCGGAACTGGAGCGACTCGACGCTGAGAAAAAAAAACTCCAGAGCGCACGCGTTGAACAGCAACGCTTGATCGCGATCCAGGCGCGTGCCGCCTATCAGAACGGCCGCCAGGAATACCTCAAGCTGCTGCTCAACCAGCAGAACCCCGAGAAATTCGCGCGCACCCTGACCTACTACGACTACCTGAGCAAAGCTCGCCTGGAGCAACTCAAGAGCTTCAACGAGACGCTGCGCCAGTTGGTCAACGTCGAGCAGGAAATCGCCAACCAGCAGTCGCAGTTGCAAGACCAGAAAAGCGCACTCGACACTCAGCGCAACGAATTGGACAAAGTGCGCAAGGAGCGTCAACTGGCCCTGGCCAAGCTCAGTGACGACGTAAAGGCCCGCGATGCCAAGCTGCAGGCCCGCGAGCAGGACCAGGCCGACCTGGCCAAAGTACTCAAGACCATCGAGGAAACCCTGGCGCGCCAGGCACGCGAGGCGGAGGAAGCGCGGCAAAAAGCGCTGATCGCCCAGCAGGAAGCCGAAAAAAAGCGCCAGCGTGAGGCCGAACTGGCAGCCACCTCGGACGCCCCGGCACCGCGCAAACCGGCGCATGCAGCTCCTGGCCCGCTGGTTTCCAGTGCCGGTGAGTCGTTCGGCGGCCCTTTTGCTTTAGCACGCGGCAAACTTCCATGGCCGGTTGATGGTCGACTGCTGGCACGCTTCGGTGAAACCCGTGGCGACGACACCCGCGCCAAGTGGGATGGGGTGATGATCAGCGCCTCTGCCGGCAGTGCGGTTCACGCCGTGCATGGCGGCCGCGTGGTATTCGCCGATTGGCTGCGCGGCGCCGGTTTATTGGTAATTCTCGACCACGGTAATGGCTATTTGAGCCTTTATGGCCACAATCAGACATTACTCAAGTCGGCAGGTGATGTTGTAAAAGCCGGTGAGTCCATCTCCACTGTCGGTAACAGTGGTGGCCAGGAAACTCCGGCGTTGTACTTCGCTATTCGTCAGCAGGGTCGCCCGAGCGATCCCGCACAATGGTGCCGTTCCCAAGGATAGGGCCGCATCTACATTAGGAGTTCGTTCGACATGCTGCATTTGTCCCGCCTCACTTCGCTGGCCCTGACGATCGCCCTGGTGATCGGCGCGCCCCTGGCTTTCGCCGATCAGGCCGCCCCGGCTGCACCCGCCGCCACGGCCGCGACCTCTGCCGCGACCACTAGGGCGCCGTTGCCGCTGGACGAGCTGCGCACCTTTGCCGAGGTCATGGACCGGATCAAGGCAGCCTATGTCGAACCCGTAGACGACAAGACCCTGCTGGAAAATGCCATCAAGGGCATGCTCAGCAACCTCGACCCGCACTCCGCCTACCTGGGCCCGGAAGATTTCGCCGAGCTGCAGGAAAGCACCAGCGGTGAGTTCGGTGGCTTGGGCATCGAAGTCGGCGCCGAAGACGGCAACATCAAGGTGGTGTCGCCGATCGACGACACGCCGGCGTCCAAGGCCGGCATCCAGGCTGGTGACTTTATCGTCAAGATCAACGGCCAGCCGACCCGTGGCCAGACCATGACCGAAGCCGTCGACAAGATGCGCGGCAAGATCGGCCAGAAGATCACCCTGACCCTGGTGCGCGACGGCGGCAACCCGTTCGACGTGACGCTGACCCGCGCGACCATCGTGGTCAAGAGCGTGAAGAGCCAGTTGCTGGAGGCAGGCTACGGTTACATCCGCATCACCCAGTTCCAGGTCAAGACCGGCGACGAAGTGGCCAAGGCCTTGGCCAAGCTGCGCAAGGACAACGGCAAGAAGCTCAACGGCATCGTGCTCGACCTGCGTAACAACCCAGGCGGCGTGCTGCAGTCGGCGGTGGAAGTGGTCGACCACTTCATCACCAAGGGCCTGATTGTTTACACCAAAGGCCGCATCGCCAACTCCGAGCTGCGCTTCTCGGCCACCGGCAACGACCTGAGCGAGAACGTGCCGCTGGCGGTGCTGATCAACGGCGGCAGTGCTTCGGCTTCGGAGATCGTTGCCGGCGCCCTGCAAGACCAGAAACGCGGTGTGCTGATGGGCACCACCAGCTTCGGCAAAGGCTCGGTGCAAACGGTGCTGCCGCTGAACAACGAGCGTGCGCTGAAGATCACCACGGCCTTGTACTACACGCCGAACGGCCGCTCGATCCAGGCCCAGGGCATCGTGCCGGACATCGAGGTGCGCAAGGCCAAGATCACCAACGAGATCGACAGCGAGTACTACAAGGAGGCGGACCTGCAAGGTCACCTGGGCAATGGCAACGGCGGCGCCGACCAACCGACGGGCAGCGGCAAAAAAGCCAAGCCGATGCCCCAGGACGATGACTACCAACTGGCCCAGGCGCTGAGCCTGCTCAAGGGCCTGAGCATCACGCGCAGCCGTTGATATGCGCGCGGCCCTGATCATCGCTTTGCTGTGCAGCCTGGCCGGCGTCGCCCACGCGACGCCGGCCGAAGCGCCGCACAAAGCCTACCTGACCCTGATCATCGACGACCTCGGGCAAAACCTGCCCCGGGATCGTCGCGTGCTGGCCCTGCCGGGGCCGGTGACAACGGCTATCATGCCCGACACGCCCCACGCCGCCGAGTTTGCCCGCGAGGCGCACAAGGCCGGCAAGATCGTGATCCTGCACATGCCCATGGACCCGGCCACCGGCCCGTTCGCCTGGCACCCCGAGCTTTCCATCGAAGAACTCGGCAAGCGCCTCGACGCTGCATTCCAGGCCGTGCCCTTCACAGCCGGCGTCAACAACCACATGGGCAGCCGCATGACCGCGCAACCACAAGCCATGGCCTGGTTGATGAGCGAGCTGCAACGACGCAACAAATTCTTTGTCGACAGCCGCACCAGCGCGCAAACCGTCGCGGCGGCAGAGGCACAGAAGATTGGTCTGGCCCATGTTTCGCGGGATGTATTCCTGGATGACGAACGCACCGAAGCGGCGATCGCCACCCAACTGCAAACCGCAATCAAGCTGGCCCACAAACAGGGCTCGGTGGTGATGATCGGCCACCCTTACCCGCAAACCCTGGCGGTCCTGGAGCGCGAGCTGCCCAAACTCCAGGCACAGGGCGTGGAGTGGATCGATATCAGGTTGATGATCAGTGTGCGCAGCAACCAGGCGATGGCGGGTCACGGCAAAAACGGCACCTACCTTCCTGCGCATAGATAGATACAGCCCGCCCACGCGCTCACTGCTCGACAGTTGATGCTCCAATCAACTGGAGCGATTTCCATGAAACCTCTGCAATTCAACGACCTGCTCATCAGCTTTACCAGCGAGTTCCTGCCGCTGTGGAACGATAAGGGATCCAACGCGCAAAAGGCCGTGGGCCTCTGGCGGCCGAGCACAACGTCGGATGTACTGAGCCCGTTTTACGCCTTGGGCGATATTGCCGTCGGCCACTATCGCAATATCAATCAAGGCAAAATCGTCGCAGTCGTGAGCGACGCGAATAAAGCGCACGGCACGGCGCTGCGTCCGCCCGTTGACTATCACCTGGTGTGGCACGATGAAGGGACTGGGGCGCACGCCAACTTTTCCATCTGGCGCCCGCTTGCCCCGCAGGGCTACGTCACGATGGGGCTGGTGTGTGGCGTCGGCTACGACAAACCCTCGCGCCATGCCGTGCGCTGTGTGCGAGAAGACCTGGTCGTGACGGCGCAAGTGGGCGAGCTGATCTGGAACGATAAAGGCAGCGGCTGCGCCAACGATTTAAGCCTCTGGTCGGTCACGCCTCCCGATGCGCCCGCCGGTGAAGCTTACCTGGCGCCCGGTACCTTCCTCGGCCATGACAGTTATGCCAAGCCAGGTATCGAGACCTACTCGCTGCGCCTGGCGTTGACCGCGCAGTTGAACGACTTGCCGCCACCTCCCGCGCTCAGCGGGTATGAAAGCCCACCCGCTGATGAAAGCAGCGCCACGCTGCAAGTCTGCGAGCTGCCGTGGTTTTGTGTAAAAGACCCGGAACTGAACGCCGTCGAACAGCTTCAGTCGTCGCCCACCTATCGACTCGAACGCACGGACCGTCATCGCCTTGGCGGCTTCGGGCACAACACCGGGGCAACCCCGCAGCCGTTCATGTGGACGGCCGCCAAGGGCGAGCTTGGCGGGAATGCCAGGGCGTTGGCGTTCAACACCAGCGTCGACTTGAGCAAAGAGTGGTCTGCGCATCCACAGGCGTTTGAATTGAGTTTTTCGGCGCAGCTGGATCGTGACTTCACGCATACCCAACGCTCCGCGAAAGGCTGGAGCCATTCCTCGCCGTTGGAAATCATCACGTATGTGCCGCCGAGGAAGGCCGTCGCGGCTTACCTGTTGCACAGTGAATACTGCCTGCTGCGTCAGGATGGCAGCCAGGTTTCAACGACCGTCAGCTACACCAATGGCGACCACGTGTATATGAGCGAGTCACCCGACATCGAGCCGCTGCCGGATGAGGCAATTCCAACGGTAGAAACCCCGCAAGCGCAGCCGGATCTAGAGGTAACGGGCCATGATTTGATCGACGACACCCTCACTCCGTAACTGATCGAGGGCCGCTTGCAGCCTGGCCACCACGTCATCCGGCACTTCTTTGTTCAGCGCGAGATAAAGCTGGGCGCTGTTAAAGCGCAACACAGTCTTGAGTTGGGTCACCCCGACCTGGCGGGCCAGGTAACGGCCCGCCGGATCACCAGTGGCCCACAGGTCTATCTGGCCATCCACCAGCTTTTGCGCGTTGTCCTGGTCGCGCAGCGCAACGATCGGGTTGAGCCCCTGTTTCTCCAGGGTCTCGGCAATGGCATCGCCTTTGTAGGCGCCGACTCTGTAGCGGCGGGCGTGCTCAAGGTCGGCCAGTTGGATCTTGCTGTCGGCCTTGGCCAGCAGCACCCAGTCATCCGGGCCCAGGGGGCCGACCCATTTGAACAGCGCTTCGCGATCCGGCAGGCGGGCCATCACGAACACACCGTAGCCAGGCTTTTCCAAGGCGAGTTTGTAGATTCGCTCCCAAGGGAAACGCAGGGTCAGGTTGTAGGAAATACCCGCACGCTTGAAGGTTTCGCGCACGATGTCTGCGGCAATGCCTTCGATGTTCTCGTCCTTGGCGAAGTTCTTGCCGTTTTTCGCCATGTTGTAGGGCGGGAAATTCTCGGTCAGCAGCACCAGGGAGCCACCGGATGGCTCATCGGCGTGACTTGGGCCAGCCAGAAGGACGGACGTACTGGCGAGGGCGAGCAGCAGGTGCTTGAACATGAAAGTTACCGGAATCCATGGCAAGCGCAGAGAGTGCCGCGCACTTGCCATGCTGTCCAGCCCCTTCAGCGCACAACGATACCGCGCGCCGCCATGTACGCCTTGGCCTCGGGAACGGTGTATTCGCCGAAGTGAAAAATACTCGCCGCCAGCACCGCACTGGCGTGGCCTTCGATCACGCCGTCGGCCAAGTGCTGCAGGTTGCCGACACCGCCGGATGCAATCACCGGAATGCCCAGCGCATCGCTGATGGCACGGGTTACGCCCAGGTCGAAGCCGTTTTTCATGCCGTCCTGGTCCATGCTGGTCAGCAGGATTTCACCGGCGCCCAGGCCTTCCATCTTCATCGCCCACTCCACCGCGTCCAGGCCCGTCGGCTTGCGACCGCCGTGGGTGAAGATCTCCCAGCGCGGGGTTTCGCCGGGGCCGGAGACTTTCTTGGCGTCGATGGCGACCACGATGCATTGCGAGCCGAAGTGCTGCGCGGCTTCGCCGACGAACTCCGGATTGAACACCGCCGCCGTGTTGATCGAGACCTTGTCCGCGCCGGCGTTGAGCAGGTTGCGTATGTCTTGCACGGTGCGCACGCCACCGCCCACGGTCAGCGGGATGAACACCTGGCTGGCCATGCGTTCGACGGTATGCAAGGTGGTGTCGCGGCCGTCGACGCTGGCGGTGATGTCGAGAAAGGTAATCTCGTCGGCACCTTGCTCATCGTAGCGACGGGCAATTTCCACCGGGTCGCCGGCGTCACGGATGTTCTCGAACTTGACGCCCTTGACCACGCGACCGTTGTCGACGTCCAGGCAAGGGATGATGCGTTTGGCCAGCGCCATGGTCAGTCCTCAGCCGTTGTAGGCATCGCAGTAAGCCTGGGCTTCGGCGACGTCCAGGGTACCTTCGTAGATCGCGCGGCCGGTGATGGCGCCGATGATGCCGGGGGCCTTGGCGTCCAGCAGCGACTTGATGTCGCCCAGGTTGTGAATGCCGCCGGAAGCGATCACCGGAATCTTCGTCGCAGCGGCCAGCGCGGCGGTGAACGGTACGTTGCAGCCCTGCATCATGCCGTCTTTGGCGATGTCGGTATAAACGATGGCGGACACGCCGTCGGCTTCGAACTGCTTGGCCAGGTCGATCACTTGCACGGTGCTGATCTCGGCCCAGCCGTCGGTGGCGACGAAGCCGTCTTTGGCATCCAGGCCGACGATCACTTTGCCTGGGAAGGCGCGGCAGGCTTCGGCAACGAAGGCCGGGTCTTTCACGGCCTTGGTGCCGATGATCACGTAGCTCACACCCGCTTTGACGTAGTGCTCGATGGTTTCCAGGGAACGGATACCGCCACCGATCTGGATCGGCAGGTTCGGGTAGCGCCTGGCGATGGCGGTGACCACTTCGCCGTTGACCGGCTGGCCTTCGAAGGCGCCGTTCAAGTCCACCAGATGCAGACGACGGCAGCCCCCTTCCACCCATTTGGCAGCCATGCTCACCGGGTCGTCGGAGAACACGGTGGAATCTTCCATGCGGCCTTGGCGCAGACGGACGCAGGCGCCGTCCTTGAGATCGATAGCGGGGATAATCAGCATCTGGCAAACCTTATTCGATATTCAGCAATGCTTGGGAAATCAGGGTTTCTCAAGCGACCACAGGTCGCTTTCGATGCTTTCGAACCTTTCTTTGAGGAGCGTCTGCGTATCGAAAATCGCCCTGTTGTAATAGTGCGGCGCCACTTCGGTGGTGAACAGCTCAAGAATCTCGGCGACCTCGAACGAGCCCAACTTGAGCTCGAAGCGGTCTTCCATGAACAGCTTGATCTTGTGGGTGGCCTCACGCTCCTGGTCGGGCGTGAGGTTCAAGATCGGCGGCTTCGGCTTCTTGGCCATTACCAACGACCATCCCACGCGGCGAAGTTCTGCAACAATTGCAGGCCGTGGGTATGGCTCTTCTCCGGGTGGAACTGCACCGCAAACCGCGAACCGTCGGCCAATGCCGCGGCGAAGTCGACGCCGTAGTGACCGCCCCCCACCACCTGCTCCGGTAAACCTGCGGCGATGTAGTAGCTGTGCACAAAATAGAAACGCGCCATGTCCGGCACTTCGTGCCACAGCGGGTGATCCACGCGCTGGCTCACTTCGTTCCAACCCATATGCGGGACCTTCAAGTGAGCGCCGTCTTCATGCAGGTCCTTGCCGAAGAACTTCACCTGGCCCGGGAACAGGCCGATGCAGTCAACGCCGTCGTTCTCTTCACTGCTGTCGAGCAAGGCTTGCATGCCCACGCAGATGCCGAGGAACGGGCGGTCCTGGCTGACTTCGCGCACCAGGCTGTCAAAGCCCAGGCGGCGGATCTCGGCCATGCAATCGCGAATCGCGCCCACGCCGGGAAACACGACCCGGTCGGCTTCGCGAATCACGTTGGCATCGCTGGTGATCAGCACCTTGCCGGCACCTACGTGCTCGAGGGCCTTGGCCACCGAGTGCAGGTTACCCATGCCGTAATCGATAACCGCGACCGTCTGCATTACAGAACGCCCTTGGTCGACGGCATTTGCCCGGCCATGCGGTCATCCAGCTCGACGGCCATGCGCAGCGCGCGGCCGAATGCCTTGAACACGGTTTCGATCTGGTGGTGGGTGTTGGTGCCGCGCAGGTTGTCGATGTGCAGGCTGACCAGGGCGTGGTTGACGAAACCCTGGAAGAATTCCTGGAACAGGTCGACATCGAAGCCGCCCACGGTAGCGCGGGTGTAGGGCACGTGCATCTGCAGGCCAGGGCGGCCGGAGAAGTCGATGACTACGCGCGACAGCGCTTCGTCCAGCGGGACATAGGCGTGGCCGTAGCGACGGATGCCTTTTTTGTCGCCGATGGCCTTGGCAAAGGCCTGGCCGAGGGTGATGCCTACGTCTTCCACCGTGTGGTGGTCGTCGATATGCAGGTCGCCCTTGCTGACGATATCCAGGTCGATCAGCCCGTGACGGGCGATCTGGTCCAGCATGTGCTCAAGAAAAGGTACACCGATATCGAATCGGGCCTTTCCGGTGCCATCCAGGTTGATCGAGGCTTTGATCTGGGTTTCCAGAGTGTCGCGCTCGACGGACGCCATACGTTCGACCATCACCAGCTCCGCAAATCATTGGGCGAAAAAGGCAGCCATTATAGGGGCGCGGGCGCTAAACAGAAACATCGGAGGGGATAAGACTGATGGAGTGTCGGGGATAGACATGTGCATACAAGCCAAAGCCAGCTTACAGGGCATGGGAGCCGGGCTTGCCCGCGATGGCATCACCTCGGTGTGTCTGAATGACCGAGGTGCCTGCATCGCAGCATAGGTATCTACACACTTTTGTAGTGAGCGGGCTTGTCCCGCGCTGGGTGGCGAAGCCACCCTAATGACAGTCACCACCGGTTTACAGAAAAACCGAGTCGCCTGGTTTGGGGCGGCTTCGCCACCCAGCGCGGGACAAGCCCGCTCACTACAGGGAGATTTGTCAGCCCCTGAAAATTGTGTAGATGCCTATGCGCATCGCAGGCAAGCCAGCTCCCACAGGAAGCGGGCCCACAAGCGTCTTGCGGTGTTTAGTGGAACAGCACCGCCGTCTTCTGCAGGGTTACCCACACACCCCACGCCAGCGGAATACCCACCACCAGCCAGGCTGCGATCGCCAACGGCACGGTGCCGGAGGCTGCTTTCCACTCCAGGGAAGTGGTGGCATCCGCACCTTTGTCATGGCCCAGCGCCTGTTCGGCGGCAAGTTCCGCGTCGGTCATGAAGTACTTGTCGGCCACTGGGCGAACCAGCAGGTTGCAGATGAAACCCAGCACCAGCAAACCGGCGAGGATATACAACGTGATGTCGTAGGCCGCAGCGCGTTCAACGCCAATGCTCAGCTGATACTCACGCAGGTAGTTCACCAGCACCGGGCCCAATACGCCTGCGGCAGCCCAGGCCGTCAGCAGGCGGCCGTGGATCGCGCCGACCATCTGTGTACCGAACAGATCCGCCAGGTAGGCCGGAACGGTCGCAAACCCGCCGCCGTACATCGACAGGATGATGCAGAACGCCGCCACGAACAGCGCTACGTTACCCAGGTGGCCCAGGTTCGGGATCAGTGCGTACAGGGCAAAACCCAGGGCGAAGAACACGAAGTAAGTGTTTTTACGGCCCAGATAGTCGGAAAACGACGCCCAGAAGAACCGGCCACCGATGTTGAACAAACTCAACAGACCGGTGAAACCTGCCGCAATGGCCGCAATGGACGCCAATTGCCCCGCGTCCAGTTGGCCGAACGGCACGTCCACGCCCAACAGCTTGCCGCCGAACACTTCCTGCAGCAGTGGCGAAGCCATGCCGAGGATGCCGATGCCGGCGGATACGTTCAGGCACAGCACCAGCCACACCAGGCGGAATTGCGGGGTTTTCCACGCCACGTTCACATGCACGTGACGGTGGGTGATCATCGCATTGCTGGCTTTTTTCGCTGGCGCAGTCCAGCCCTCAGGTTTCCAGCCGGTCGGCGGAACGCGATAGGACAGCGCGCCGCCGATCATGAACACGAAGTAGATCGCGGCCATCACCAGGAAGCTCTGCCAGACGCCAACACTGGTCGGCGACGCAAAGTGGCCCATCAGTGCCGCGGCAAGGGGTGCACCTACCATCGCGCCGCCGCCGAAGCCCATGATCGCCATGCCGGTGGCCATGCCGCGCTTGTCCGGGAACCATTTGATCAGGGTCGACACGGGCGAGATATAACCCAGGCCCAGGCCGATACCGCCGATGACCCCGGAGCCGATCCACATCAGCCAGATCTGGTGGGTATAGATACCCAGCGATGAGATCAGCAGGCCGCCACACCAGCACAGGGCCGATACAACGCCGGCCTTGCGTGGCCCGGCATGTTCCAGCCAGCCGCCCCAGATCGCTGCCGAGCAGCCCAGGAAGATGAAGAACAGGGTGTAGATCCAGCCCAGCATGGAGATGGGCCAGTCACATTGGGACGAGAAGACTTGGGCGATAAAGCTCATGTCCGGTGCGCAGGCAACCGGTTTGGTGATACCCAGCGCCTTGGACAACGGCAGCCAGAACACCGAGAACCCGTAGGCCATGCCGATGCACAGATGGATCGCCAGGGCGGCCGGTGGAACCAGCCAGCGGTTGAAGCCGGGCTTGGCGATAATGCGTTCCTTGGACAGGAACGCAGGCTTCGCGGCAGTTGAAGCTGCCGCAGTGCTAGTGTTCATTGGTGTTTCCCCCAGTTGTTAGTATGTGTCCGTCAGGCGCTCTCTCCCTCGGCCTTGCACGCAAAGCGTGGCCGTTTTTGTTGAGTGAAGCTCCATTTACGCGCGACGATACGTCGCAGAAGGCGAACGAACGGGGCGAAGATTAGCATCAGTGAGTGCCAGAAAAACCAAAATGACATCATCTTTTTGCGATTTTTGTTTTTCTGGCGCCAGAATCCCGTTCCGCTGCCCGCGGATACAATGTAACGATCGGTGAACTGACGCAGGCCGTCGGGCGTTATACTCTGCGGCTGAATTTTCAAATCGACATACAAGGACTCGCCCATGAAAGCGTTCGGCAAAATCCTGGGTCTGGTACTCCTCGGGCTGTTGCTGATCATTGTGGCTCTAGGCTTTGCCCTGACCCATCTCTTCGATCCCAACGACTATAAAGACGAGATTCGCCAGATTGCCCGCGACAAGGCCCACATCGAGCTGACGCTCAATGGCGATATCGGCTGGAGCCTGTTCCCCTGGCTCGGCCTTGAACTGCACGAAGCCAGCGTGGCAACCCTGACCAACCCGACTCAACCTTTTGCTGACTTGCAGATGCTCGGCCTGTCGGTGCGCGTACTGCCGCTGCTGCGTCGCGAAGTGCAGATGAGCGATGTGCGTGTCGAGGGCCTGAACCTGCGCCTCAACCGCGACAAGCAAGGCCATGGCAACTGGGAAGACATCGGCAAGAATGCCCCGGTGGCCGGCGCTGACACCCCTGCGCCGTCTACACCTGCGCCCGAAGCCAAACCGGAGAAGCCGACCCAGCCGATCCGCCTGGACATCGACAGCCTGACGGTCAACAACGCCCGCATCGAATACAACGATGAGCAGACCGGCAAGCAATTCAGCGCCGAGAGCATCCAGCTCAGCACCGGCGCGGTGCACGAAGGCGCCAGCATTCCGGTGAAACTCACCGCGTTCTTCGGCAGCAACCAGCCGGTGATGCGGGTCAAGACCGAGCTCAACGGCAACCTGCGCATCCAGCGTGCGCTCAAGCGCTACCAGCTTGAAGACCTCAAAGTCACCGGCGAAGCCACAGGCGAGCCGCTGCAAGGCAAGACCGTGAGCTTTTCGACCCAGGGCCAATTGCTGGTCGACCAGGCGGCCAACATCGCCGAATGGACCAACATGAAGCTGTCGGCCAACCAGCTGCGTGCCTTGGGCGAACTGAAGGTCAACGACCTGGACAAGACCCCGCAACTGAGCGGCGCCCTGTCCATCGCCCAGTTTGACCTGGCCAAGTTCCTCGACAGTGTCGGCCACCCGTTGCCGCCTATGGCCGAGGGCAGCCTGAGCAAGGTCGAACTGGTCAGCCGTCTCAAGGGCACACCGAGCAGCGTGGCGCTGGAAGACCTGAACCTGAAACTCGACGGCAGCACCTTCACCGGCCGCGTGGCCGTCGACGATTTCGCCAAGCAATCGCTGCGCGTTCAGCTCAAGGGCGATACCTTCAACGCCGACAATTATCTGCCGGCCAAGTCTGAATCCGCCAAAGGCGCGACCGCCGCGCGCCAGGCTGAAGTGCAGAACAGCGAAGCCGGGGCCATGGCTGCCGGCGGCACCACACCGCTGCCGGAGACGCCGACCAAAGGCGCCTGGAGCACCGACAAACTGTTGCCATTGACCCGCCTGCGCACGCTGGATGTGGACGCCGACCTTGCGTTCGGCCAACTGACCCTGAGCCAACTGCCGATCCAGAATGCCGCGCTCAAGGCTTCCGGCATCGACGGCCAGCTCAAGCTCGAAACCCTGAGTGGCGGGCTCTACAACGGCACGTTCCAGGCCAACGGCAGCCTTGACGTGCGCCAGGATATTCCGCTGCTGGCGCTGCAAAGCCGGATCAAGCAAGTGCCGGTCGAACGCATCCTGCAAGCCCAGGGGCAGAACCCTCCGGTGAAAGGCCAGGTCACCCTGGACAGCAACCTCACCGGCCGCGGCAATAGCCAGAAAGCCCTGATCGACAGCCTCAACGGCACCGCCAGTTTCGTGATCAATAACGGTGTGCTGCTCAACGCCAACCTTGAACAGCAACTGTGCACCGGCATCGCCCTGCTCAACCGCAAGACCCTGGCCAGCGAGCCACGGGGCAAGGACACCCCCTTCCAGGAACTCCGAGGCAACCTGACCTTCCGTAACGGCGTGGCCAACAACCCGGATCTGAAAGTGCGCATTCCGGGCCTGGCGGTCAACGGCAACGGCGACATCGACTTGCGTGTACTGGGCATGGATTATCGCGTCGGCATCATCGTCGAAGGCGATCAGCGCGAAGTGCCGGATCCGGCCTGTGAAGTAGGCTCCAATTTCCAGGGCATCGAAGTGCCGCTGCGCTGCCGTGGCCCGCTGGAACTGGGCGCCAAGGCGTGCCGCCTGGACAAGGACGGCCTGGGCCAGGTCGCGATCAAGGCGGCGGGCAACCGCCTCAACGAGAAGCTGGAAGAGAAACTCGACAAGGTCAATCCGAAGCTCAAAGACGCACTCAAAGGCCTGTTCAACCGATGAGAAACGAGCAATTTTCAGAGGCGGTGCTCACCTGGTACGACCGCCACGGCCGCCATGACCTGCCCTGGCAACAGGGCATCACGCCTTACCGGGTGTGGGTCTCGGAAATCATGTTGCAACAGACCCAGGTGAGTACCGTGCTCAATTACTTCGACCGGTTCATGGCCTCGCTGCCGACGGTCGAAGCCCTGGCAGCCGCGCCGGAAGATGAAGTGCTGCACTTGTGGACCGGCCTGGGTTACTACACCCGGGCGCGCAACCTGCAAAAGACCGCCAGGATTGTCGTGGCCGAGTACGGCGGCGAGTTTCCCAAGGATGTCGAGAAGCTCACCGAGCTGCCCGGCATAGGCCTGTCCACCGCCGGTGCGATCGCCAGCCTGAGCATGGGCCTGCGCGCGCCGATCCTCGACGGCAACGTCAAGCGCGTGCTGGCACGCTTCACCGCGCAGGAGGGCTACCCGGGCGAACCCAAGGTGGCCAAGCAGCTGTGGGCCACCGCGGAACGCTTCACGCCGCACGATCGGGTCAACGCCTACACCCAGGCAATGATGGACATGGGCGCCACCCTCTGCACCCGCAGCAAACCCAGCTGCCTGCTGTGCCCGCTGGAAAAAGGCTGCGAAGCCCACATGCTCGGCCTGGAGACGCGCTACCCGATCCCCAAGCCGCGCAAGACCATCCCACAGAAGCGTACGCTGATGCCGCTGCTGGCCAATGCCGAAGGCGCGATTCTGCTTTATCGCCGCCCCTCGACGGGCCTGTGGGGCGGCCTGTGGAGCTTGCCGGAACTGGACGACCTGACAGACCTCGAACACTTGGCCCACCAACACGCGCTGGCACTGGGCAAGCAACAGGAACTGCCGGGGCTGATTCACACTTTCAGCCACTTTCAGTTGGCCATCGAACCCTGGCTGGTCCAGGTCGAGGAATCGGCCCATCACGTGGCCGAGGCCGACTGGCTCTGGTATAACCTCGCCACCCCGCCGCGCCTGGGCCTTGCCGCCCCGGTCAAGAAACTGCTCAAGCGCGCGGCCGACGTATTGAATGCAGGAGTGTCGTCATGACCCGCACCGTAATGTGCCGCAAGTACAAAGAAGAACTGTCCGGATTGGAAAAAGCGCCGTTTCCGGGTGCTAAGGGCCAGGACATTTACGACAATGTTTCCGCCAAGGCGTGGGGCGACTGGCAAAAACACCAGACCCTGCTGATCAACGAGAAACGCCTGAACATGATGAATGCCGAAGATCGCAAATACCTGCAGGGCGAGATGGACAAGTTCTTTTCCGGCGAAGATTACGCCAAGGCCGACGGCTACGTGCCGCCTGCTCAATAATTGATCAAAAACCAGGGTCGGCACGTAAGCGACGGTAATAATTAAATATTTTTTGAAAACTTGCTTGACGACCCCCTGAAAAACCCGTTTAATGCGCCCCGTTGCCCAGATAGCTCAGTCGGTAGAGCAGGGGATTGAAAATCCCCGTGTCGGCGGTTCGATTCCGTCTCTGGGCACCACTAATTAGTTTCAGGTGGTGCGAATGCCGCCTGAACCAAACAAGAAACCCGCCTGGTGCGGGTTTTTTGTTGCCCGAAATTTGACTTATCCGTGTGGTGATTTCGAGATAATCGCTCCGCCTCCCAAACCCTTGAGGCTTATTGCGCAAGGGCTGCAGCGCAGGCTTTTCGAGATAACACTTTGCTCGGTTAGAGAAGCCCGGCATCCCCCCTCATTTACTCAAGCAGAAACACCCACAAAGGGTTGTCATTCAATCGCCCTTTGAACGTGGGCGTCAGATGCTCCAACGGCGTACCCTTCAAAAGTGCGGCTTGCTTGCTCGCCACAATCACCCATGACGGTCGTGGCAGTGTCTTCAACCGCTCAAGCGCATTGCCCCCGATAAACACCGGTTGCTCATCGTGATCCAGGTTCATCATGTAGCGCACCGCCCAGGTATCCCGACCCAGATCGACAAACACCAACGGCCCGGGCGTGGCGGCACGCAGGGCCTCTAATTGACCAACAAACTGTCGGGTATCAAATTGCAGATCCTTGGCCGGCTCCACAACCGTCACCAGCAGTAACCATTGCGCCAACAAGGCGATCAGGCTGAGCCATACCAACCGCGCCGCCTGACGCCAGGCGATCAGCGCCGCCATTTGCAGCGCCAGCAGCACGCCCATCAGCAGCGGCAGCGAAACGTCAGGCCAGTAACCGTGCTTCTGCCAACCGTGCCGACAGACCAGCAGTGCAACCGCACACAACGCCGGCAGCGCAGCGACAAGCATTTCGTAGCAGCGACGCACGCCCGCGAACCAGCCTTGCGCCTGAAGCAACCCATAGGCCGCGACAGCCGCAAACATCGGCACCATCGGCAGGATGTAATAGGCTCGTTTGAAGTGCGGCACCGACAGCCCGAGCAAAATCATCAAGCCGCAGGCACCGAGGCGCGCCACCAATTGCACATCGCCCTCGAACCGCTGGGACCAGCGATGACGTAGCGCAACCATCGTAGCCAGGGCCAAGGGCACCACGGGAAAGTAGCGGTACAAGCTCAACTGAAAATAGAAATAGAACGGTTCGCCGGTTTCATCGAGGCGCCCGCCCACCTGCATCTTGAACACTTCATCGGCAAATGCGTCACCCCCACTGATACGCGCCAGTTTCACCAGCAGCCACCAGCAGGCCGCCAGTAACACCAGACCGATGATGCCGTGAGTCAACACTTGCTTGACCCGCTCTCCAGGCTTGCCCAGTGCCCAATACACGCACACCACGCCGCAGACCTCGATCAACCCTAATGGCCCACGTATCGCAAAGCCCAGGACGAACAACGGGAACACCGCAAGCTGCCTCAAGCGCCCGCCGCTGTGCAGCAGGTAAAAACTGCCCACGCAGAGCAACGCCACCATCTGGTCCAGGCACACCGAGCGGGATTTTTCCAACAACTGGGTGGTGAGCAAGGTCAGCAGCACGGAGAGCAACGCCCACTGGCGATTTGCGGAAACCAGCAAGCGATAGATCAGGGCAACCACCCCCGCGGACGCCAGGGCGGTGGGCAGCACATTCGCCAGGTGATTGGGGGCGCCGAACAGCCGGGCAAATACATAGCTGAGAAACGTCGCCGTGCCTGGGTAGTCGGCGTAGGGTTGGCCGTAAGTGGTAGGAAAAAAGCTCGCGCCATGGCGAAACATTTCTTGCAGGAACAGCGCCCAGCGCCCGTCAAAGCCTTCGGGCTGCTGATTCCAGATTCCCAATGTGAACAGCAACAGGGCAAACAGGAAAATCCCTAGGGATTCCAGGCGAAAACGGTTGCGGTGATCCATCGGTTGGCCTGCCAGGTAGGGGACGCCGGCCTATGGTGCCGACCACCCTCCTGTATGGCGCCTGAACGGAACTGAAGACTCCCGGGTTCAGCGACCTGCGGACCATATCCACCGCGGGATCAACCGAACGTAAATCAACTCGCCCACCAACTCGACCAGGGTTTGCAGGATCACCGCCGTGGCCGCCAACCCTCGCACATCCTCAGGCAGCGCCAATGCCAGCGGCAGCACCACCAGTGAATTGCGAGTGGCCGCGCTGAACGTTACCGCTCGCGCCGCTGCCGCCGGGAGCGCAAACAACCGCGAGGCCAGCGCCCCCATCAACGGCGCCAGCAAGAGAAAGCCGACGTACACCGGGATCACCGGCAGCAGCAAGTTGATATCCCGTACCACCGAAGTAATTTGCGAGCCGATTACCACGAACAACACCAGCGCCATCGCTGGCACCGGCAGCCACGCCCAAGCGTCATTCCAAACACTGACGAGCGATGACCGCCGCGCCATGGCAGTCGTGACCATTGCCAGGATCATCGGTATCACGATCAACAAAAGGAACGCCTCGACAAAAGGCCCAGCCGCCACCACCACCTCGGATTGCGCACCGAGCATAACGCTCAGATAGACCGGCAACAGCGCCAACTGCAGCAGCAATAGCACGGGCGTCGCCGCCAACATCAAGCGCGAATCACCCTTGCCGATATGGGTAAACACCACCACGTAGTCGATGCACGGCGTCAGCAATACCAGCAAGGCACCCACCAGCAACGCGGGCCGCTCCGCCAGGCCACGGGTCAACACCCACACCAGCAACGGCACCAGGATGAAATTGGCCAGTAGCAATGCTGATACAAAGCGCTTGTTGCTCAAGCCCTGGCGCAAGTGCAGAAACGGAATTTGCAGGAACATGGCATACATCAGCACCGCGATGGCGGGCGTGATCAGTATGCTGAGGTTGTGCGCAGAGAAAGGCGCGAGCAGGCCCAAGGCGGCAGCCAGGATGACGGCGCAGAAGTAGATGGGAATCTGGTTGTGCTCGAGGGTGTCGCGGGTCATGAGCGAGGCTCTGAATGTCGCAAAAATAGAATCTTATGGATCTGGCGCCCCATGGTCGAGTAATAACCCACAGAGGCTGCACTACGAAACACACTCGCCCCCCTTGGGATTTCCCCCAACCTGCGCTTCAATACCCCACCCAGATCCAGAACCCAGGACCTCAAGCCCATGGCTTCGCCGAACAAGCAGCAAAAACGCGCCCACCGGGCAAAGGCCAAGGCCAAGCAGAACCGTACCCAGCGCGCCGTGGCGGCCAAACCGGATGCGTTTGCAGGCGATGACAGCCGCATTGACCTTGAGTCAGTGGATTTGACCGAGCTGTTCGTACAGATGCGCAGCGCAGGCGAGATCAGCCAGCAGGCCCTGTGCGCCGTGTTCCTGGCCCACCCGTTGCTGGCGCTGGTGCTGGAGCAGGAAGGCGAAGAGGAAGCTACCGACTTTATCCTGGCAGCGTTGATTGAGTATCGGCAGTGGGCCACGGATACCGAGGACGAAGCGGCGGCGCTGGCGTGGATTGAATCGCCGGAGTTTCAGGCGGACTACGTGGCGGCGTCCCAGGCGTTGGCAAGCGTTCAAGATTGACGCGAAACCAAATGTGGGAGCGGGCTTGCTCGCGAATACGGAGTGTCAGTCGCCAGACATACTGACTGATACACCGCCTTCGCGAGCAAGCCCGCTCCCACATTTGAACTGCGGCGCATCAAGCACCGCATTTCATTACATCAGTTCAGTACTGCAGCGCCCACCCTCTGAGCCTTGCGCCGACTGGATACAAACAACCCCGCCAGCACCACCAGCAAGCTCAGTACCCCAGTCGCGATAATCTCGACCCGGTGCGCTTCCTGGAACAGCATGATCGTCAACGTCCCCACGATGAACACCATCACCGCATAGGTCAGGCCGGGGAACAGCCACATCTTGAAGACGATCTTCTCGCCCGCCGCCACACGCTTCTGGCGCATGCGCAGTTGCGAAACCGCGATGACCAGGTACACGAGCAACGCGATAGCGCCGGAGCTGGCCAGCAGGAATTCGAACACCGCCGCCGGCGCCACGTAGTTGGCAAACACCGCCAGGAATGCCGCGCCGGTAGACAGCAACACCGCCCAGTAAGGCGTGCCGCTCTTGTTGGTGCGCTTGGCCACGGACGGTGCATCACCGCGACGGCCCAGGGAGAACAGCATGCGCGAAGCGGTGTACAGCGCCGAGTTCAGGCAACTGGTCACGGCAACCAACACCACCAGGTCGACGATCAGCTTGGCGTTCGGAATGCCCATGCGTTCCAGCACGGTCTGGTAGGAACCTACGGCCGCCAGCGTCGGATCGTTCCAAGGCACCAGGGACACCACGATGAAGATCGACAGCAGGTAGAACAAACCAATCCGCCAGATCACCGAGTTGGTGGCCTTGGTGATCTGCTGGCCGGGGTTCTTCGATTCGGCGGCGGCGATGGTGACGATCTCGGTGCCCATGAAAGAGAACATGGTGGTCAGGATCGCAGCCAGTACCGCGCCCATGCCATTCGGCATGAAGCCTTGGGTGTCGAACAGGTGCGAAACACCGCTGACCTGGCTGGTCGGCAGGAAGCCGAAAATCGCGGCCAGGCCGAGGATCACGAACCCTACGATCGCCACGACCTTGATCAGCGCGAACCAGAACTCGAACTCGCCGTAGTTCTTCACGCTGAACAGGTTGGTCGCCGTCAGCAGCAACGTGATGATCAGGGTAAAGGCCCAGATGGCCACATCCGGGAACCAGGCATGCAGGATGGTCGCGGCGGCGTTGGCTTCCAACGGGATCACCAGAACCCAGAACCACCAGTACAACCAGCCGATGGTGAAACCGGCCCAGTGACCGATCGCACGGTCGGCGTAGGTGGAGAACGAACCGGTGTCCGGCGATGCCACCGCCATTTCGGCCAGCATGCGCATCACCAATACCACCAGCGTGCCCGCAGCGGCATACGCCAGCAACACGGCCGGGCCAGCGGCAGCAATCGCGTGGCCGGAGCCGACGAACAAACCGGCACCGATAACGCCGGCAATCGAGAGCATGGTGACGTGACGCGGTTTGAGCCCCTGTTCGAGGTCATTGGAGCTTTGCGTACTACTCATTGACACACCTTTACGAGGATTTGCGAAAACGGTTCGCCCGGCTTGGGAGCTTTCTCGTGAAAAGAAACCAACAGGGCGTTCTTTATTTTTTACGCAAGATTTGCGCCAAAATGTTACAAAGCCGCGATGGATGCGGGCTGTAGGACGTTTCGGCACTCCTCGCAACTCGTTGATAATAATGGCATTCCGCTATAGCGTTACCGTGCTCCCCACTTTTAGGCCGGATCAACGCACCATAAACACACACAAAAAGTACGTGACGCTCCATAAAAGGGCTGATACGCACCGTTTGCCCGGTTAACCCTTCCAACACCCGGCCAAAGCTGGCACCATCGCGCCCTTTTTTACGCGAAGCCGGCGGTTTTCCAGGTTCAAACGGTTGTTCGGTTGTTGATGGCGCGACACGCTGCTGTGCCGATGCGACACCCCGCCGCACACCACCTGTTTACCGCCGGCCGCGCTGTTGGCTGCCATCCGGACGCTATGCTAGCTTGGCGCCTCGCCAGGAAGGCGGACCAACAGCGACGATCGCAACGAACACAATGAGGACCGCACATGGCCCAGGCCACGCCCGCGCTTGAAATCCGCAACTTGCACAAACGCTACGGTGAGCTGGAGGTACTCAAAGGTATCTCGCTGACCGCTCGCGACGGCGACGTGATCTCGATCCTGGGTTCCTCCGGTTCCGGCAAGTCCACCTTTTTGCGCTGCATCAACCTGCTGGAAAACCCGCACCAGGGCCAGATCCTGGTGGCCGGCGAAGAACTCAAGCTCAAGGCCGCGAAAAACGGCGAGCTGATGGCCGCCGACGGCAAGCAGATCAACCGCCTGCGCAGCGAAATCGGTTTTGTGTTTCAAAACTTTAACCTGTGGCCGCACATGAGCATCCTCGACAACATCATCGAGGCCCCGCGCCGCGTGCTCGGCCAGAGTAAAGCCGAAGCCATCGAAGTGGCCGAAGCCCTGCTGGCCAAGGTCGGCATCGGCGACAAGCGCCACGCCTACCCTGCGCAGCTCTCCGGCGGCCAGCAACAACGGGCGGCCATCGCGCGCACCCTGGCGATGCAGCCCAAGGTCATCCTGTTCGACGAACCCACTTCGGCGCTTGACCCGGAAATGGTCCAGGAAGTACTTAATGTGATCCGCGCGCTGGCCGAAGAAGGCCGCACCATGCTGCTGGTCACCCACGAAATGGGCTTCGCCCGTCAGGTGTCCAGCGAAGTGGTGTTCCTGCACCAGGGCCTGGTCGAAGAGCAAGGATCGCCACAGCAGGTGTTTGAAAACCCGCTTTCGGCGCGCTGCAAACAATTCATGTCCAGCAACCGCTAACGGAGCAACATGCATGCAGAACTATAAAAAATTCCTTCTGGCCGCGGCCGTCTCGATGGCGTTCAGCGCCACGGCCATGGCAGAAACCTTGAAAATGGGGATTGAAGCGGCCTACCCGCCCTTCAACAACAAAGACGCCAGCGGCAACGTGGTCGGCTTCGACAAAGACATCGGCGACGCCCTGTGCGCCAAGATGAAAGTCGAGAAGTGCGAAGTGTACGTGTCCGACTGGGACGGCATCATCCCGGCCCTGAATGCCAAGAAGTTCGACTTCCTGATTTCCTCGCTGTCGATCACCGATGAGCGCAAGCAGGCCGTCGACTTCACCGACCCGTACTACTCCAACAAGCTGCAGTTCATCGCGCCCAAGGCCACCGCTGACTTCAAACCCGACGCGGATTACCTGAAGGGCAAAGTCATCGGCGCACAACGTGCGACCCTGGCCGGTAGCTACCTGGAAGACAAACTGCCCGACACCGAAGCCAAGCTGTACGACACCCAGGAAAACGCCTACCTCGACCTGACCTCCGGTCGCCTCGACGGCATCCTGGCCGACAAGTACGTGCAGTACGAATGGCTCAAGAGCAAAGACGGTTCGGCCTACGAGTTCAAGGGCGACCCGGTGGTAGAAAGCGACAAGATCGGTATCGCCGTGCGCAAGGGCGACCCACTGCGCGAGCGCCTGAACAAAGCCCTGGCAGAGATCAAGGCAGACGGCACCTACAAGAAGATCAACGACAAGTACTTCCCGTTCAGCATCGAATGATCTGAACGGCATGCCCGGCGCGCTCCCTGGGGCGCGCCGGCTTTTTGCACTGCCTGCCGCGATATGAAACCACCATGAATTTCGATCTCTACGGATTCGGCCCGGCGCTTGCCGCTGGTGCGCTGATGACCGTCAAACTGGCGCTCACGGCGTTGTGCCTGGGGCTGGTGCTCGGCCTGGCCGGGGCCTTGGCCAAGACGTCGCCTTACAAGCCGTTGCAATGGTTGGGCGGTGCTTACTCGACCCTTGTTCGCGGCATTCCCGAATTGCTGTGGGTGCTGCTGATTTACTTCGGCACGGTCAACCTGATGCGCGCCCTCGGTGAGTTCTTCGGCTACCCCGACCTTTCCCTCAGCGCCTTCGCCGCCGGGGTGATCGCCCTGGGCCTGTGCTTTGGCGCCTACGCCACGGAAGTGTTTCGTGGTGCCATCCTCGCAATTCCCAAGGGCCACCGCGAAGCCGGTGTGGCGCTGGGGCTGTCGAAGGTGCGGATTTTTACCCGCTTGATCATGCCGCAGATGTGGCGCATCGCCCTGCCCGGCCTGGGCAACCTGTTCATGATCCTGATGAAGGACACCGCGCTGGTGTCGGTGATCGGCCTGGAAGAAATCATGCGCCACGCGCAAATCGGCGTGACCGTGACCAAGCAGCCCTTCACCTTCTTCATGGTCGCCGCGTTCATGTATCTGGGCCTCACGGTATTGGCCATGACCGGCATGCACTTTCTGGAAAAACGCGCCGCCCGCGGCTTTGCAAGGAGCACCCAATGAGCGGCGACTACAGCTGGCTGGCGCATTTCGACCTAGGCTTGAACTGGGCCGTGATCATCAAATGGTTGCCCAAGCTGGCCCAGGGCGCGACGTTGACCCTGGAGCTGGTGGCCATCGCAGTGATCGCCGGTCTGCTGCTGGCGATTCCCCTGGGCATCGCCCGCTCCTCGCGCCGCTGGTACATCAGCGCCTTGCCCTACGCCTACATTTTCTTCTTCCGTGGTACGCCGCTGCTGGTGCAGCTGTTCCTGGTGTATTACGGGCTGGCGCAATTCGATGCGGTACGCGAGAGCTTCCTGTGGCCGTACCTGCGCAATCCGTTCTGGTGCGCGACCGCCACCATGACCCTGCACACCGCCGCCTACATCGCCGAGATCCTGCGCGGCGCGATCCAGGCCATTCCGCCCGGCGAGATCGAAGCGGCGCGTGCCCTGGGCATGTCCAAGCCCAAGACGCTGTTCTACATCATTCTGCCGCGCGCCTCGCGCATCGGCCTGCCGGCGTACAGCAACGAAGTAATCCTGATGCTCAAGGCCAGCGCCCTGGCCAGTACCGTCACCCTGCTGGAACTGACCGGCATGGCGCGCACGATCATCGCGCGCACTTACTTGCCGGTGGAGATTTTTTTCGCCGCCGGCCTGTTCTACCTGTTGATGGCCTACATTTTGGTACGCGGCTTCAAACTGCTGGAACGCTGGCTGCGCGTCGATGAATGCCAGGGACGTTGAGGCACGCTTCCAGGCGCTGGATGCTTTCCTGACCGAGCATCAGGGGCTGTGGAAACCACGGCCCTTTACTCATCGACATCTACCCTGGGAAACCGAACATCCCGACCTCGCCGCCTGGCTGCGCCAACGTTCGTTGGCCGATGCAGAAACCAGTCACAACCAACCCCATGACCTGCCGGCACCCGCTCCTTTTCCACAACTTGCCGCCCAAGCCAGACAACTCAGCGCTGTGGATAAATTGCCGACGCAACCGCTGGCACCCGCGCGCCATCGCCTGAACGTCGATGTGCCCGGCCGCAAATGGCAGCAGATCGAAGCCTTCGGTGCCGCGCTACGGTTTGCGCAAACACCCACGCATTGGCTGGACTGGTGCGCGGGCAAGGGCCACCTGGGTCGCCGTCTGCTGCAAGCCGGCCAAGCGCTGACCTGCCTGGAATATGACCCCGCGCTGATCGCCACAGGCCAAGCCTTGAGCGAACACCACGGCCTGCCCGCCACCCATCGCCTGCAAGACGTGATGGCCGACGTGGCTATAACCGCCGAACACACGCCCGTAGCGCTGCATGCCTGCGGCGACCTGCACGTGCGCCTGCTGCAACTGGCCAGCGCAGTGGGCTGCAAGCAACTGGCACTGGCACCGTGCTGCTATAACCGCATCAACGCCGACACTTACCAACCCCTGTCCAACGCCGGCCGCGCATCGCACCTGCACCTGTCGATCGATGACCTGGGCCTGCCGCTGAGCGAAACCGTCACCGCCGGCAAGCGGGTGCGCCTGCAACGGGACATCTCCATGGCCAGGCGCCTCGGCTTCGACCAACTGCAACGCGAACTGCGCGGCCTCGACGAGTACCTGCCCACGCCGTCCCTGCACGCGAGTTGGCTTAGCATGCCCTTCGCCGACTACTGCCATGAACTGGCGAACCTCAAAGGCTTATCCACAGGTGAGCAGGATTGGTCAGCGCTGGAAGCATACGGCTGGCAGCGCCTGGCCGAGGTCAGGAATCTGGAATTGGTGCGTG
Source organism: Pseudomonas sp. SWRI18 (assembly GCF_014268345.1). NCBI lineage: Bacteria > Pseudomonadati > Pseudomonadota > Gammaproteobacteria > Pseudomonadales > Pseudomonadaceae > Pseudomonas > Pseudomonas sp. SWRI18. The sequence goes on along the minus strand of NZ_JACCQQ010000002.1, from coordinate 213,085 downwards.
GGCTGTTTCGGCGCCCGCTGGAGGTGTGGCTGGTACTGGATCGGGCGTTGTTTCTTGGCGAAAACGGCTACAGGGTTGAAGTAGGCAGCTTCTGCGATTGCGCATTGACGCCGCGCAACTTGATGGTGCTTGCCGAGCGCGATTAAAGGGCGAAATTGTCGCACCGCAGCCTGTGGATAACTCTGTTGATGGAATCTCTACGGAACCTGAAGCCACGTGCATTTCAGGCCGAAAGCCAGGCTGGTCATTTTTTGTTCATAAAATAAAAGGCACGTAAAACAGGCAGTTGCGCCGGGATGAGAACAGCTCCACAAAATGGTTGTTTCGTGACATCTCATCCAACCGATTGTGCATAAGCATTTGGCGGTGTGCGTTTAAACCGCGCCTCAGCAGCGTTTTCCCAACGCTTTGACTACGCGGCTCAAGTCGTTGATATCGTCCACCACCAGGCTGATCCCGCAAATATCTAGCGGGTCTGCGCCGCGAGCCTGGGCTTCACTGATGGTCATATCATGGTGCACTTCAAGCGGGACGGTTCCCAAGCGCTGCTTGAACGCTTCGAGCATATCCAACTGGATGGCATTGCCTTCATCCAAATGATTGATCACAAAATGTACAGCAGGTGCGCGCTCGCGCTCAAGGTAGGGCGCCAGCAGTCCGTCCAGTTGATCCAGCGTGGCCAGTGACGCGGCATCGGCCCGCGCAATAACCAGCACACCGTCGGCCAGGTTCAACGCCTGATGGAAGTAGGCGTTATTACCGGCAGGTGTATCGATGAGCACCGTTTGATGCTCACCCAGGCGCAGCCCTGCCAATTGTTGCGCCAGCCAATCCGGCTCGCGCTTGAGCCAGCCCTGCAGGGTTTCCTGCTGCTGGGTATCGGTATCGCCGAACGGGATCACTTGGGCCCCGGCAAAACCCGTCTGCCGACACTGCGCCCACTGCGTATTCTGCAAGCTCGCACGGCCAATGCCGGGCACACTCGAGTCAAGGCCGAGGTGGTGACACAAAGCGTTCTGCGGGTCCAGATCCAGGGCCAGCACCGACTCTCCTTGGCGCTGCATACCGCTGCTCAAGGCCGTGACCAGGGAACTGCGCCCCACTCCGCCATTGACCGATACCAGCGCCACGACTTTAGCCCGCACCACAGCGCCTTCTAATGGCTGGGATTGCTCATCAGTGCTGGCGCTTGGCGGGGGAAACACAGCGCCATCATTTACTGGAACACTGCCAAAGAAATGCAGCCGCGCATCCAGCCCACGGGCATCTCGAGTGACACGCTTGCCGAACAACGCAAGCAGTTCGTCAGTAAGGCTCATGATCCAGACTCCAACACGACGCAGCGTAAAGACGTGAAGGGTCGGCAAGGGAAAGGCTTGCCGCAGGTCTTTTGGTTTTCTGGCGTCTCTGTGTCCGCATTTTGTGACAGCGAAAACAAAGTGTCATTAATTTGATGGAGTTACCGCAGCATTTTTAGACCGGCGGAATACAGTCAAATTAATGACTTTGCCTAATGCCATAATGATGGCGTTTTAAGCCTGTAAATCGGGCACTTGAGCGCCAGATTCCAGCCCCGGAAACGGCCTAACCGCGAATGCGGTACTCGGTGAACTCATAATCACCCTGGCAATCGCTGGTCGGATCGGCCGCTACACTCACATAGTGCACCGTGTCCGGGTCCACCAGTTTGTAGGTGTAGATATCCGGCGACGCCACACCATCGGTGCGCAATTCATTCTTGCCATTGGCCGCCGCCCACGTGCCCTGCTCAGTCTGGATCACCTGAGTCTGCTGCGCATCGCGGAAGAACGTGATGGTGAAGCGGCCGTCCGGCTTCAGGTTATTGGTCCACGACAGGAACTGACACTTGCCGGTCTCCGTGCGCAAGCCCTTCCAGATACCGACCAGAGCCGGGTCGTTGGCGGGCTTATGGGTGGAACACGCGCTGAGGGCGGTGACCAGAAGGATGAGGGAGAGGGACAGAGTCCGTTTCATAGGAAGCTTCCTTTGGTTGCAGTGGCGGGATGAGAATGCCTTGAACACGCCGTGTGGACGGCGGGCTGACAGAGTGTAAATCCTACCGCGTGGCGAGGAAAAACGGATCAATGCGAAAAAACCTCGGCTTCTGCAAAAATAGTCAGAATTCAGGGGTTTACAGAAGCTTGCCAATCGCTATAATCGTCGCCCTAACACGCCGGTATAGCTCAGTTGGTAGAGCAACTGACTTGTAATCAGTAGGTCCCGGGTTCGACTCCTGGTGCCGGCACCATATAAAACAAAGCCCTCGTAGAAATACGAGGGCTTTGTTGTTTCTGGGATATTCATATTTCCAACCTCCTGGCTGATTCCCGCAACCTGTATGCACTTGCAAAACCTGAGCAGTTGCCGACTTCTGTGTCAGAGATTCAATTTTTAAGCTTTATGCTAAATTATGAACTGGCAATAATTATGGCGTATCCATAAAAAGGGGTAATTGCATGAGCAGCATATTTCAGCGCCCTGAATTGGCTGAAACAATGGCGAACCAGCTCCTCAATCCAGGCGTGCTCGATGAAGGTCTGCGCTCAGGCCTTTTTCTGTCTGGCCTGCGCCGTACAGGTAAAACAACATTTCTGAGAAACGACCTTATCCCAGCCCTGGAAGCAGCAGGTGCACTGGTGATCTACGTCGACCTCTGGAGCGACACGCTGGCCAACCCGGCGACGCTCGTGCACAACGCCATACACAAAACATTGAAAGACCTCCAGACACCGGGCTCCTCGGTGCTGGAAGTACTGAAGCGAGTCAGCAACGTCGACGTCGGCGCAGCAGGATTCAAGTTCGGCTTCAAACTCGACAGTATTGGCACCACCAACGGCCCGACCTTGGCGCAAGCGCTGACCGAAGTCGTGGACCAAGCCAAGACCGACCTCGTACTGATCATCGACGAAGTGCAACATGCCATTTCCTCCGACGATGGCAACCAATTGCTCCTGGCCCTGAAAGCCGCCCGTGATGCCATCAATCCCCGTCCAGATACACCGGGCCACTTTTTGTTTATTGGAACCGGCTCTCACAGGGCGCAAGTCAGCGAACTGACCGCTAAACGCAACCAGGCATTTTCTGGCGCCACATCGGCAGCCTATCCGTTGCTGAACGGTGACTACGTCAAGTTCCTGCTTAACCGGCTTGCGATGACGGTGAAAAAGGAAAAACTCCCCTCCCTCGAAGCGGCCATTGACGCTTTCAATACCCTGGGAAACAGACCCGAGGAAATGTTGAAAGCGTTGCGCCAACTCCTTCAGCAGGAAGGCGATCCCGATCTATTCCTCCCCGTCATCGCCAGCACCTTACGCTCGGCAGCGGCGAGCATTGAACTTGAAAAAGTCGAACAGATGGGCAGCCTGGCACAAGCGATTTTCAACAAAATTGCGTCTACCGAAGGCGATGCTCGCGGAATTTTCTCCACCGACGCAGCGGCGGAGTATTCGAAATCAGTAGGGAGAGAGGTGCGGGTTGAGGAGATTCAACCGGTGGTGATCGCGCTGGTCGCAGAGAACATCATCATGCGCCGCGGGCATGGGATTTATGCGATTACGGATCAGTTTGTTCAAGAGATTTGGCTGGAGGAGCGGGCGTTGATTGAGGGGAGTTAGGGCGGATCCCAACGTGCGATTCTCCTCCGGCGGTTCACACGATCACAGCGACGGAGTGGATGCGTACTCTACCTGCGCCCAATTGGACAAAACCAATCCTGGCGGCATCCTAGATGCGCGCCAGACGAATGCTCTGCCCACTGAAACCAAGCTATCGATGGCTGACGTTAGCGACCAGAGCTTAGCGGCTGATAGACAGTTGACGAAGATGATAGCTATGTCATTATTTGCCAACTGCTCAGCCCCGTACGCAGCGATTCAGTTCTCTGGCCGTTGGGGTGAAAAAACCGGTCCCGTGCCGGTTTTTTCGTTTCTACGTAATGAGTTTGCGTACTGCCTGATTTGTAGACGGTTACGCGTTTCAGGCTACTGGCGGGCACCCGCTACAATTACTCTATCTTCTGTCACCAAACCCAACGACGGTCTGCCGGTCAAGACAACAAGGGCGCCTCTCCTAAACCACCAAGAACAAAGCAACCTCAACCAAACAGCATCCTTTGCCAATGATCCTCACCCACAATGGCAATCGAAGCCCCCGCCTCACGTAGCTCCACCGCCTTCATGATTTTCGTTCCATAGGTACTGTGTCGCCACTGCTCATTACCCACGCTGCCAACCACTAAGTAATGCACCTTTTTACTCACACCACCACCAATCAAGCCACCACGCTCCTCGACCAACGCCTGACAATTCTTGCGAGGCCCAAAGGCCATGACCCCCGTAAACACAAACATCCGGCCATCCCACACCAGATCAGGGACCGGAAGATTGAAGGGGAGGTCCGTAGGAGCGACCGCAACAGCACCACCCTCTTTCGGTTTTTCAATGCTCATCCCAGAAAAGCCACGCAGAATATCAAGCAGTTCCAGGCACTCGTCCTTATCCAGAGCCTCGTCCTGAAGCATGCACGCCAACCGCGAATACAGCAGATTGATCACCGGATCGTTCAGATGCGCGAGATTGCTCTCTAGCCATTGCTTCAGAAAAACCGCTTCTGCGATATTCACAACACCGTCCGCAATAATCCCTGCGGCCAACCCCACCAATGCATCAGCGGCACGTCGATCAATGCGGGCACGATGGAAAAATTTGCTGCTCTCGAACTCGTTGTGTAGGTCCATTACAGGTTTCCTTGAGGGAGTGCTGGCCTGATACTGCAGCTTTGCAGGGTTAGGAATACTGCATTCAAACCTAGCACTAGTAAGGGAGAACACTCTCTTTTTGATGAAAATAAATCCGTCCCCTTTTCCGCTGCCATAGCTATAAGGCGCATCACTCGTCACCTACGAGCTTGAACTACGACCTAACTGTCTGTGCCCTCCTCAAGATCATCATACGAGCCGAGTTCAAGGCCAAGCTTTAGCTGTGCCACCAAGGCCTCGATGCTTTGGCGGGAGTAAGGACCGTTGGCGATCAAGCGAATCGTAGTACTGCGGGATACGCGCACATTGGCGATCTCCTCGCCATCGTGTGAAACGGCCGGTCTCAGAGTCAGCTCTTGTAACGCAGGTGATGACTTCTTCTGGGCATGATCTCTAATAGCGGTAGGCTCTGCATCGGCCTCCTGCTCAAACAACTCATCATCAAAATTATCAGGCTCCACTAACCCTGGCGGCTCGCGGTCCAGCTTCGCGAAGCTAATCGCCGCCTCGTAGACCTTGATGATCTCGGTCGAGGCCGTTGCTGTGTATTCCCTTTCTACCCTCAAGTAGTGAGCCACGGTGTCATCCGATGGCCGATCGAGACCGTACCTATTCCATAAATCCGCGAGAATCTGGGGCGAAAGCGCTGCAGTTTTGATGGCGGCATCACGCTCTGGGGAGACTATGCGCTCGTCCTGAACGATCGACAGCCCTAAAGCAGTCAGATAAACCTTTCGATCAGGTCCGCTTCCCTTATCTTCCATAAGACCATAAGCCTTGAGGGACGAGACCGTGACCAGCCCACCGCTGCTTTTGGGGCCATATTTCCAATGCGCTACCGCGGTAGTAACGAGCGCCTCATGCTTGCCCTCAGCCTTATGGAAGGCCTTGGCACGCGCCACCGCAGCTTCTAGTGTGATACCGGGATAGGACGGACTACGCTGCTTTACGGCCATGATGTGACTCCAAAAGGTTTCTGACATGACAACACTACAACACACCAAAGAACCAAACAAGACTTGGAAGACTGCCAAGTCTCCAAATAAACACTTTTCTCTTGACGAGCAAAAATAGAAAGGTAGACTTGCGACAAGACTGGAGGAACCAGTACGAAGGACCAGCCCACGGGTACGCCTTCGATTGGATTCGAAAGCATAAGTGAAGAGGGAATTTCAAGGAGGATACCGGCCAAGCGCCAACTTGGCCGGTGGGTAAAAGACATCTGAAAGGGCTCCAGAGGTCTCTCGCTAGCTTTTGGGAAAAGCTTTGTAATGGTAATGCGGTTTGATTGCCGATGCAAGGTTGCGAGTTTCGTGTTCGAGCCCAACACACCATTAGGGGTATGACCATGTCTCAGCTCGACATGTTCGGCCAGCCGGATGATGAATGCGAAGTTATCTACAGGATGACGATCCGCACCAAGTCTGGAAAGGTGATTCGGCGGGCCAATGGCCAGCCGTTTCGAATCGTGATCCGCCGGAAACGCTGACCGCATACTGGCGCCCTTAAGGGCGTCAGTTCTACCATCGCAGAGGAACGCTATAATGGCATCCACTAAAGAGCTTCACCCGGGCACCACCACTCCTGTCTCAGGGCAGTATCGCAACGATACGACAAAGACGGAAATAACTGCCACTAAGGGATCCCCGCTTCCCCCGACGCCAGGTAAAGGGCAGACCTATACTCTGGTCGACAGAACCAAACATAAGCGATAAGAAGAAGCCCCGCTTTACGCGGGGCTTTTTTTATCCACAGTTGGAGTAATGACTAACGCAAAAAAGCCTAGGAGGCACTTGCAGATCCAAGGCGCTCACCCGTCACGCCGCGTATCCGTAAGCGGTCGAGTTTATAATCCGTTTAGCAAGCCATCTCTAAGGCTTAAAGACATCTACGAAGCTAGGAGCTATTCAGAAAATGGATCAACGGATAGTTAATCTTGTCGCTGGCAGCAGCTTCGAACACAGCCTGTATTCGGCCGCACTGCGAAACCTGTCCGATACAGGTAACCAGCTTCGATTCAACAATTTTGCCTATGCGATGCGTGAGCTTAGCAGGCATTTCCTGCATCGGCTTGCTCCTGACGCTGAAGTTGTGAAGTGCCCTTGGTATAAGAACATTACCAAGGAAGAAGAAAAAATCGCTAGGTCAGAACGGGCTGCCTACGCCGTCCACGGTGGTCTTTCCGAAGAGTACGTGGACGAGACCTTGGGCCTCGATCTCAGTGAGATGAACAAGCGCCTGAAGGTCGCAATCGACGGTCTCAGCAGATACACGCATATCCAGGAAGACGTCTTTGATTTACCTGTTGAGCAGGTAGAAGCACTAGCGCAAGAGACAACCGATTCCTTTGCCGGTCTGTTCGATGCGATCAAACGCTGCCATGACGACATTGTCTACAGGCTTCACGAGGCGATTGATGATGCTGCGGTGGAGGAGGTTCTGCGCGATACCATCCAGGCCATAGACGAGCTGGCGACTCATCATTTCATCGATGAGATTTACGTAGACGAGACGATAATCCGAATCACGTATGACACCGTTCATTTCGACGTTGCAGGCATGGTCGGAGTCGAATTGCAATACGGATCCAGCTCTGACTGGCGCAGTGGAGACGGTGCGAAGATCGATATTTCCTTCCCGTTCATCTGCAAAATGATTTGCCCTGCTGAAAACCCCAGCGAGGAAACACTCAAAATGGTGCAGGGCAGCCTCATTGTTGACACTAGTCGTTGGTACGAGAGCGATGATGAAGAGAGCGAGGAAGGAGACGCTGATCCACATGGTACAAAGACCGCCACAGATACGGAGCAGATATACTCTCGCCCAGAAGATAACGAGATGTTTTGAAGCGACGAGCCCCGTTACGACAAACCAACTTGCAGGCGAAAGCCGATAGGCAGGTTGGAGTAAGTCAGCGATATCTCCCTTCACAAGGACTATGGCCTATGACTAGTCAGGGGGAGCGCCCGGCGTCATGCATTCATAACTCTCATCGTGGATGACGATTAATAACTCTCCAATTTGACTCCACTAAATTCCATAACTAGCTGATTTTTTATAGTACCCCTTTGAGGTACACCAAAAAATCCACCGAATTCCAGCCCCGCGAATCCCCTGCCCTCACAGCAAGAAACCGTTCGTCTGGTGCCGCACCATACAAAACGAAGCCCTCGCAGAAATGTGAGGGCTTTGTTGTTTCTGGATTAATACAACCAGCCGCTCGCCTGTAAATCCTTTCCCTTCCCCAGACCGACAAACCGCTATTGACCGACAACCAGCCGAAGCTTAACGTTTGCATACCGTGTACACAGCGTATACAGAAAATGTATGGAGCAACGTATGGCAGCCTCTCCCGTTCTGTCTTTCCGAGTAAAGCCCGAACTTGCCAGCGAGTTGGATCAACTGGCACAGGCGACCGACCGAGACCGTCAATACCACCTGCAGCGGGCTTTGAGCCGCTACGTGGCCGATGAATCCTGGCATTTCAAAGCAGTGCAGGAAGGCATTGCAGATGCTGATGCCGGCAACGTCACTGATTTGGATGCCGTAAAGGCTAAGTGGGTAAAACGTGCCGAAGATCGCGTTAAGCAGCAAAGCGGAAAGTGACTTGGATGGAATTTACGAGCATTACGAAGGTTCAGTCGGCGCGGAATTGGGGGAGGCAGCCGTCTTCCACATCCTCAACTGTCTGGAAATGCTGGAGCGTTTTCCTAATGCAGGAAGAGCGTCTCCAGTGCCCGATTGCCGAGAGCTGATTATCACCACGTATCCGTATCGAGCGACCTATAGCTTGCAGGGTGACCGCGTGATGGTCTTCCGGATTCTTCACCAGCATTCGGAGCGTCGTGAGGATTGGTGATCGTTGCCGCTCAGGGCCCTGCAAAACCCACCCATCAACTTTCCCGATTGCTCCCGCCCCCCCCACCACGCTACTCTCCCCCCATCGCTGCCAACTCAGCGATCGGGCCTGAGAACCCGGCAAGATGCAGGCGCACAGCGCCGCCCATTCGCCTCATAACGAATGTGGTAGCTCTCACTAAATATGGGAGTTTTATCTATGACCGCTCCAACCCCGTCCACCCTAACCACCCTCGGCGTCACCCCCTTCTCCTTCCACTCCGACCAACCCCTTTTCCGCGTCAACAGTGGCGTTTCCCTGCACGAAGCCCTGCACCACGTGTCCGATCTTCTCCACGTCGCCAAGCTCCTCGCAGAAGACGCGGCGATGACCAAACAGACCGACCTTTACGCCTGGGCCTCGCACTATCTGCAGGAAATGAGCAAAGCCGTAATCGACGATGTAGTGAAGGTGTTGGAATCCCCCTGCAACACCCAGCAATAACAGCCAAAAAAAAGGCACTTGCCGCCAACCGACAAGTGCCTTTTTCAAACGCCCAAACCCGCAATCAACGCGACAACATAAACGTCTCGTACTCCAGATTCTCCAGCGCCGTCGACAACCGCGCCAGCCCCAGCAATACGCACACCAGCAGCGACAAGGTAAACCCATACCCAAAGAAGCTAGGCCCCAAATGCATGCTGAGCAACGTCAGCCCGGCGTTGAGCACGGCAAACAACACACACAACTCCAGCACAACCCGGCGTTTGTCGAGGTAGAAAAACACGTTGAGCAGCGCCATAAACACCACCTGAATGCTCACGCCGATCAGGTCGATATAGAACAGCGGCAGGTAGTAGCTGGAGATGCCCAGCCAGTCGAGCAGGCGCGGTGCGAAGAGGAACAGCAGCACCACGGTGAGGCCCTGGACTTTGCAGATTTCGAGCAGGCCCTGGCGGATGGACAGGGTCATTTCGGTTTTCAGCGAGCCGATGTGCTGCAGGGTTTCGCCGTCGCGGATGGCGCGGAAGAGGCGGTCATACCATTCGGCGAAGTCGGTTTCGATGCGCACAAGGAACACAGCCATGCCGGGGATGATCGCGAGGTAGGCGATGAAGATCGGCATGTCGTACAGGATCGATGCGCGCAACGGGCCGATGACGCTGTTGGAGGTGGCGGGGTTGAACCAGAACAGGATTTTGTCGACCCAGATGCCGAAGTTGTAGAAGAACCCGGTGACCAGCAGGCTCAGGAACACGTTGCGACGGTCGAGGAAGTCAAACGCGATGAGCTTTTCGGCGCGGTATTCGCGAAGGATGTCGTAGAGGTACAGGAACAGCAGCGTGCTGTGCCCGATCAGCAGCGCCAGCAGCAGGCCGGGCATCTGCAGGAAGCTCAGCAGGTAGGCGCTGGCGACCATCAGCGAGTAGCCCACCAGCATCACCAGGAGGATGCGGTTATATTTTTTCATCCCCGACAGGAAGATGATCACCAGCCAGAGGTTGCACAGCACCACGAAGTTGGAGAGCACCAGCACGCGGTAGATCAGTGGCTGATCGAACAGCACCGCGAGCAGGATGATCCCCAGGACCCCGGCGCCGATGGTGACCAGCAGCAATATGCCCAGCAGGTTGGGCAGGATTTGCTCGTAGTTGCGCTGGAACAGCTGGTCGGACACAAACCGGGTGAAGAACAATTGCAGGCCGCCCGTCAGGATCAACGAGCTGGCCATCAGGTACGTCACCGTCACCAGAAACTGCCCGACCAGTGAGTTGGGCAGCATCAAGCCGAGGCTGATGATACCCACCAGCATCACGCTGATGATCGACAGCACCCACGGCCCGGAGCTGATCAAGCCGGCATAGACGTAGGCATGCAGGGTGGCGGTGTACGAGTCGCGCGACAGGATCTTGCGCAGTTCAAAGCCAATACCGGCCATTTAGCTGTTCTCCATGGCTGCCTGGTACAGGTCGCGGTAGCGCTGCAGCATCAAGGCTTCGGTGTAATAACGGTTGACCCGCGCCAGGCCACTGGCTTGTGCGGCCTGCCAGCGTTGCGGGCTGCGCAGCAGTTCGAGGATGGCGGTGGAGGTGGCCTGTGGGTCGGCAATCGCGACGACTTTGCCGGCGATGCCCAGGTCACGGTCTTCGGCGCTGCCGCCCTCGATCAGCTCGCGGCACGAGCCGACGTCGCTGCTGACCACCGGCGTGCCGGCGGCCCAGGCTTCGAGGATTACCAGCGGTTGCGCCTCGCTGATCGAGGTCAGCACCATCAGGCCGAGCTGCGGCAGGATGTCCTGGATGCGCTGGAAGCCGAGGAAATGCACTTTGCCTTCCAGGCCGAGGCTGGCCATCAGGCTGCGGCATTCGCTGACGTACTCCGGGTCTTCTTCTTCAGGCCCGACGATCCAGCCTTCGACCTCAGGCATGGCGCTGATCACGCCGCGCATGGCCCGCAGGAAGGTTTTCACGTCCTTGATCGGCACCACACGCCCAATCAGGCCCACGCGCGGGGCAATGCCGGGCTCGCGGTTTTCGAAAACGCGGTTCCACTGCGTCAGGTCGATGCCGTTGGCAATCAGCTGCGTGCGCGCAGGATCGGCGCCGTCCTTGATCTGGCGCTGACGGTTGCCGTCATACAAGGCGATGATGTTATCGGCGCTGTTGTAGGCCAACTGGCCGATGCGCTCGAAGTAGCGCACCCACAAGGTCCGGATGTAACCCGAGCCGCCGTCGAGGCTGCGGTTCAGCGCCTGGCCGGAGCTTTCGGCGATCCACGAGGCCTGCGCGAGGTCGATCTTGCGTTCCTTGGTGTAGATACCGTGTTCGCTGAGCAGGTAGGCGCAGTTCCAGCGTTGCTTGAGAATGCAGCCCAGGAGCCCGGCGTAACCGGTGGAGATCGAATGCAGCACCCGCGCCCGCGGCATCTTGCGCGAGGTCTCGGCCAGCATCAGCAAGGGCGACTGCAGCGAGCGCAGGGTCCAGAAATAATTGACGAAGGACGGGTCGGCGCAATGCTGGCGATAGCCTTCGCTGAGGGTCTCCCAACTGGCGCGGCTGCGCAGTACATCGTCGAGGGTCATGTCGCCATTGGCGATGCAGTCGAGCAGCTTCTCGCCCAGCTCACGCTCAGGCAGGTCGGGATGATGCAGGAAACGATAGAGGTCAGCCAACTGCTGCGGGTTGGCTTCGCGCGGTGTACCGCGCAGGTTCGTGGGATGCGTCGCATCCTCCAGGAACACCTCTTCGATGTGCAGCACGTTGGCCGGCACGTCGTAGCGGCGCGTGGTATACGCCGAGCGCTGGCCGCCGATGAACATCACCGAAAAGGTCAGCTCTGGCAAACCGAGGATCATCTGATGGATCCAGCTCGACACGCCGCCGCGCACGTAAGGCCAAGTGCCTTCGAGCAGCAGGCAGATGTCTGCAATGGGTGCCTCTTGCTTCTGAATCATTCCCAGCTCCTCACCAGCTCAGCGAACGGTGGCCGCTGGCGGGTTTTCTCGGGAAGGCTGGCGAGCAACCCGGGGATTTCTTGATAACGACCGGCTTCGAACGCCAGTTCCGCGCGAAACGGCAAGACCTGGGCCGAGCCCATGCCGTTTTCTTCGGCCAGGCGCAGCAGCTCTTCGGCGCGCTCGTTCTCGCCGCGCTCCAGTGCGATGCGGCCGGCCAGCAGGAACAGTTCACCGCCCTCGCCCGCCGCCAGGCCTTGCTCGGCGTGCTCGCTGGCTTGATCGAGTACGTGGTCCAGCACGCTGCCTTGCGCCAGGCCCAGGTAAGCCAGCTCCCAGTACCAGCGCGCGAGCATGCTGTGGACCGGGCCGGCGGTGCGCGTACTGACATTCACCAGTTGCTCGAGGGCCATCTGGATATGCAGGTTGATGTCGCTTTCCTGCTTATCGAGCATTGAATAGGCGAGCAGGCGTACGTCGTCGCTGGGGTCTGCGAGCGCCAACTTGAGGATCGGCACCGCTTCCTTGCCCGGCATGCGCCGCGTGGCCAGCAAGGCGGCCAGGCGCTGATCCGGGTCCGGCGCGTGACGCAACACATCCTGCAGGCCGCCGTCGGCGAAGATCGGCTTGTGCAGTTGCAGTTGCGCGCGGTACGGCAAGCCTGGAATGCCCACGGCCTGCCAGGCCTGTTTATCGCGTTTGCGCGGCAAGTACAGCGCCGGGAAAATCGCCATCACCACGCCCAGGGTGCCAATGACCGGCACGAAAAACGCCAGGCTGAAGATGAACAGCGGGCTCCACGGCAACGGCTTGCGGTAACGCGCCGGCAGCAACAGCCACACCGCCGCGCACAGCATCAGGCAGGCGAACCCGTGGCTGAAGGAGAAGACCAGCAATTGGTGCACTTGAGGCGCATCGAGCCACAAACTGGCCCAACTGCCCGCCTCTAACAACAAGGCTCCGCTAAACAGCCACTTGCTGATCATTCAAGCCACACTCGTTGTAAAGGAAGTTACGCAGCCCGTTGCGGTCACAGCCAGGCTCCAGGTTGAAAGGCATGACCCGAACGCCCAGGCTGTCAAAGTCGCTGTCGTGGCCGAAATGCTCATGCAACAACAGGCTGATGCGTGCCAGGTAACCTTCGGTGCCTTGCGGGCCGGTCAACGGCAACAGCACCAGCAGCACGTGGTGGTCGCGGCTGTTGCGCACCGGCAAGTGCAGGTCCAGGCCGCGCTGGCTGCGCTCCATCAGGCGCGTCAGCTCGTCGTTGGTGCGCGTCATTTCGAACGCGAACAGCCCGGCCGGTAAGGTGTGCTGTTCGACATCCACCAGCGAGCGCTTGAGTTGCAGGGTGAACTGCTGCGCGTCGGCATCGGCCAGTTGCAGCACGTGCGGGTCGCGGCGCAGCAGGTCGGCGATGTGGCCGGCGAGCAGCGACAGCAGGCTCAAGGTGCGATCCTGGAACGCGAAGAACGGCATCTGCCGAACCGCCAGGATCGCCAACAGACGGCCTTCGGCGTCGATCAGCGGAATGCATGCCTGCAACGAGGAAAACTGCGCCGAGTTGCCGGAGTCAATCAGTTCCTGGCGCACGCTGACCAGTTCGCCGCGCTCAAGGCAGAGCTTGATCAGGTCATCTTCAGGGTCCAGCGGGCCCATCACGCCAATCATCGCCAGGGCTTGCGGCACCACATGTTTTTCGCTGTCGTCGACGCGGTACAGCCCGGCCACGCGCAATGCGCCGTACTGGCCGAGCATCGCCACAATCGGTTCAGCCAGCGCGCTCAGCGCATCGCCTTCGACCGGCATGCCGCGCAGTTTTTCTCGCAGGCCCAGCAAGGAGCTGCGCAGGCTTTGGTCGCTGCCGGCCACGCGCTGTTCGAGCAGGTCATGTGAAACCCGCAGGATTTGATGGGCGCGGGTGAACTCATCGAGACGATACTGACGGTATTCGTTGGCCATCTGCAGCCGTTCCAGGCGACGCACCCACAGGTCACGCACCTCACCGACCAGCATCCCGCACACCAGCACACCGACGATAAACGACGGCTCGATCTGGCTGTAACCCTCATGCCCGCTGCTGCGCAGGGCAAACAGCACCGCCACCAGCACCACCGCACTGAGCAGGCCGCGGACAAACCCGTACCGCACACCCAACAGCAGCGGCGCCAGGATCGGCCACGGGAAACCCGCGTGCATCTGCATCGGGTCTTCAGGCGTCAGCCAGAAGCCGAGGCCGACTGCCAGGCCCGTCACCAATAACGTTTCCAGCCAAGACACCGGGCCGCTGGCGCGAGGCGCCAGGCTGTAATCCATGTGTGGAGAATTCATTGCGATCACTCGAACCGAAGGGCGCCAACAAGGTTGTCGATCACCTTTTGAGCGTTACCCGCCAGGCTTTCACGGGACCAGCCGGCGCGAGCGCCACTTTTGCTCCACAGTACGCGACCGCTGTTGGCTTCCAGCACGCGCAGGCTGATGCCCACCGCCGGTTCACCGTCCAGGCCGTTCTTGTACTGCCACTCTTCGACGCTGCCGGCGACCACGTAATCGAGCTTCTGCTCGCGTGCCCAATCGAGGGCACCGGCCAGACGCTCATTGTCATCCATCAAGGCTTGTTCGCCCTGGGTGCTGACCGGGTAAACCCGTGGTTGCAGGCCGTGGCTGCTGAGCACACTGAGCAGGATCTGCTCGCTGCGCTCACCGGCTTGCGGGGTCTGGGAATAGTTGACCATCGGCACGATGCCCCACTGCGCAGTGCGCGGCAGGTTCGGGCTGGTTTCACTGGTGAAGCTCGAGCAGCCGGCAACGAACAGTACTGTCAGCGCCAGGCTCAGGTTACGAATTACTTGCATAGGTTTTCTCCCGTAGAGATTCTGTAATCAGCGCCCGAAACGCACGCCGTAGCTCATACCCAGTGTTCCGCCGGATTTGCCATCCCCGCCTTGTGGCGCGGATTGGTAACCGACGGTCAGGGCCAGTTCGTCGTCACCCAGCACTTCGAAGCCGATGCCGGTGTTCATGCCGTAGTTGAAAGTCTGGTCTGTCCACTGCCAGCCGGCTGTCATGTCGACCAGCCAGGTGTATTGCGGCTTGGTGCGCACCAGCGCCCCAGGGATGCCGCGACGCCAGGTGGTGCCGACGTAGAGTTGGCCGTAGCGGCTTTGCAGCAGGTTGTCGCTGGTGACTGGGTCCACATCGAGCGGGTCAGGCAGGCCGGTATCGGAATCTATCGACTGCGGCGTCACCTTGATGGCACCGCCGTTGCGGCTCGACAGATAGTCCAGTTCCCGATCCTTCACGCTGTTCTTCTGGTAATCCACACCGCTGCGCACCGTCCAGTTGGGCCCGGCGAATTCCAGCGTGTGGTTAAGCTCCATCTTCAACGCGTGCCCGGTGCCCAGCGAGTCGCCGGCACGGGTCGAGAACGAACGCTGCGCCACTTCCCAGCTCAACTGGTCCCGGGCGGTCAGGCCGTGACGCCCGCCGACCCAGGCCCGGTCCTGCTGACCGAACGCGCGCATCAAGCCGCTGTCGTCGCTCTTGCGATGCCAGTCCAGACCGGTTTCCAGCTGATGGCTGTTGCCCAACTGCCACATGCGCGACAGGCCCAGGCCGTTGCGGTCGTCGTCCTTGCGCTGGCTGGTGTCGGCGAACAGCTTCCAGCTGCCGTTTTCCACCGCGCGAACCAGGGTCAGGGCGGCGTTGCTCTCGTCACCGATTCGCGATGAGATAACGTCATCGCCCTGGTATTTACCGTGTTCCACCTCAAGGTCGGCGTACCACTTGTCACCGATGTTATGCGCGATTTCCAGGCGCGGCGCATCAAACGAGAGGCCACCGAAGTCCTGCTTCTGGTACGACAGCAGCGCGCCTTGCGGGGTGCTTTCGTGGATTTCCACGGCCTGGCGGCGCAGTTGTTCGCGCACCGATTCCGGCTGGTCGTCACCCAATGCACTCAGGCTGGTTTCCAGTGCTTCGTTGTCGCGCCCCAGGCGGCTGAGGGCCTGCGCACGTTGCGCCGGGTTCAGGTCGCTGCTGGCCAGCAGGGTTTCGACCTGGGCCTTGTTACGGCTGCGCAGGGCTTCCTGGATCTGCTCGTAGCGGTCGACCTTGAGGCCTTGGCCACGCGCCCATTCCAGCCATTGGTCTTTCTGCGATTCCTGGTTGGTCGCATCCAGCCGCGCCAGCAAGCGTTCGAACCACATCTGTTTCATCGACGGCGAACCGTCCTTCCACTTCGACAGTTCCTGCTGCGCCTTGCGTGGCGAGTAGCTGCTGGACATCAAGCGCAACCAGATCCCGTAACGCTGCGACGAAGGCTGCAAGCCGTCGGCCTCAGGATTGCGCAGCAGCTTCAGGCGCAGGCGTTGCGCGGCGTCCTGGTAACCGGCGGTGTCCAGTGCATCGGCGTAGGCGGCCTGCACCAGCCAGTCGTTCGGGGTGAGCTTGAGGTACATGCGGTACCAGGCCAACGCCTCGGTATCGCGGTTCAACAACTGACTGGCGCTGGCAAACGGCAGCCACAGCAGGCGGTCTTCACGCGCATTGGCGCGCCATTGGGCCAGCAGTGGCTTGAGTTTCTCGGTGTTGCCCTGGTCGACATACATCCAGATCATGCGTTCGCGAAACAGGTTGTCATCGGGAAAGCGCGACAGGCCCAGCAAGTACAAACGCTCGGCTTCGGCGCTGTCGCCCTGCTCGATTGCCAGTGCGCCACGTACCGCCAGGACCTGGGCTTGCTCGTAGGCATCCGGGTACTGTTTGGCGTCTTCCAGCAAGTCGGCCACCAGGTCCCAATTCTGCAATTCCTGGGCGAGCTGCAGCGCCTCGACCAAGCGTTGCGGGTCTTGGGCGCGGCGCCAGCTGGCGACCATCAAGGCCAACGCCCGTTCCGGGTCGCGGGTGCGGTACAGGGTAATCAACTGGCTTTCATCGCCGCTGACCAGCTTGCCGTTGATGGCCAACAGTCGTTCCAGCGACACACGCAGGTCTTCGTCACGCTCCAGGTCCCAGGCCAGGCCGGCGCGGGCATGCCAGTACTCGGCATCCTGGATCGAGGGATCATCCTCTTTCACCACGTCCCAGGCAGCCTGTTCGTCAAACAGCTTCATCTCGGTGCCAACCCAGTCCACCCGCTCGGCCGGGGTCAGCGTGAAACGTTTGGCGTAGTCGTTGTAGACCTTGCTGCGGGCGGCGAACTGCCCGGTGTTGTCCAGGTTTTGCAGCAAGCGTGTCCACGCCAGGCGGTGCCCTGGGTATTTGCGCAGATAGGTGCGCAACCAGGCTTCGGCCTCGGCGGGCGTGCCGCGCGATTCGTGGCCGTAGACCAAGGCGTCCAGCTCGATATCGGTGAGCGCGCGCTGCTGCATGATTTCGGCGAGCAACGGGATCGAACGGTCGAAATCGAACAGTTGGCTGGCCAGGCGCCAGGCGTGTTCGCGGGTCTTCGGGTCTTCCTTGAGTTTGAGCAAGCGAATCCAGTAACCGACTGCCGCTGCGTTATCGCCGCGCCATTCGCCCAGGAGCGCCATTTGCTCGAGCAACACGGGGTCGTCCGGATAGTCGACCGTCAATTGCTGACCGGTTTCCCAGGCGCCCGCCAGGTCGTTGATGGCCAGGCGCACGTGGAATTCTTTCAGGGCAATTTTCGGGTTGTCCGGCTGCACCTCGCGCCACTGCTTGAGCACGCGCTGCGCCAGATCGAAACGCTTGGTCGCCACAGCCACGTCGACGCCCTGCTCCAGCCACGCCACATCGGCGGGTGTATTAGTGAGCTGGGGCAATTCGTCGGCCAGCACCTGTGCGGCCTGTTCGTCGTGGCCCGCCGACAGCAAGCTGTTGAACGCCAACAGCGCGTAATCACGGCGCTCGGCCGGTAGCTGGGCGTCGCGGCGCAGTTGCAGGTAGATGTCCGCGGCATGCTGCGGTTGGCCGCTGGCCATGTACCACTGCGCGGCTGACTTGAGCGCTTCGGCACGTTGCGCCGGATCGCGCGCGGCGATCTCTTCATACACGTTGGCTGCGAACTCAGGCGCCTGCAACGTCAACGCGCGCTTGGCCAGGTTTTGCAACTGCGGCATCGGCAACTTGCGGTAGTCGAAGCTGCCCAGGCGCTCGGCCAGGGCCCGTTGCGCGATCAGGTCGTTGCTGCTGTCGGCGACCAGGGCGTCCAGTTCCAGGCGGTAGTAAGCCTGGGTTTCAGGCTGTGGCTTGGGCCAGGCCTCCAGGTGCTGACGCGCCTTGGTGTAGTCGCCCAGGCGAATCAACAGGTCGACCAGTTGCAGGCGCAAGTGATCGTCGTCCGGGTGCGCCGTCAGCAGCAGCTCGGCATAGTTGGCCGATACCGCATCAGGCTGGCGACCATCGGGCTGGAACACTTCTTCACGCTGGAAGGTCGCCCACAACAGGCCACCCACCGCCACCGCCACCACCGCCAATGCCCAGGGATTGAGCAGGCGGCTGTTCTTAGTTGCAGAGGAGCTGACCATTACTCACCTGCTTCATAGGTAATTGAAAAGTCCACAGGCCGGCCGAAGCCTTGCCTGCAAAGCGTTGTCCATCCACTTCCACGCGGCAGGCACTGGCCGAGCGCACGGAAAAGGTCAGGTCGAACTGACCGGCAAAGGCAAAACTCACGCGCCGCTCATCCAGGTAACGCCAGTCCAGCAAAGGCACATTGGCTTCTTCCAGCGCAGGTCTGGGGTCTCGATCCGGGCGCAGCACCAGCAAGGCTTTGTCGCTGCTCAGGGCCACGTAGCGCCCTTGCGGTAAATCGCGTACACCGGCGATGCCCTGCGATTGCAGCAGGTCCGGCCAGCCCATCTGCGCGTCCAGGCGCACGGTACGCAGCGCGTCCATGCCGCGGATCTGCCAGGCGCCATCGGCGGTGCGGGCCAGGCTCGCCTGGTACAGGCCATGCAGACGGTCGAGGTAGTCGCTCATCCACAACGACATCGGCTGCTGCTCGCGCATGTACCCGTAGATCTCGTGCATGGCCTTGATCGATGCCTGCTTGGTGCTGGAATAGAAGTGGTAATACAGGTGCACGCCGCGCAGACGGCGCGGGCTGTCGGTAAGCTCGAAGGTCTCGATCAACTCGCGGAAACCGTAATACGGGCCCTTCCACAGGTTGGTGTAGAGGTTCTCGTTGATGATCGGCGCGTAGTACTGCAAGCCGCCCGGGGTTGGGCGCAGCAGTGGGTTGAGGCCGGTCAGCGACGGATTGGCCTTGGTCATGATGGTTTCGGCACCGTTGACGTTTTTCAGGCCGGCGTCGTAGGCCAACTTGATGGTGTCGGACGAAGGCAGCGCATCACCGGGCCAGAACACCAGCTTCACCGGCTTTTGCGGGGTGGTCAGGTTCTGGTTGATGTAGTCGCGCGAACCGAAAATTTCGCGGCGAAAATCGATTTTGTCGTAGCCCGGCACCTTCATGTTCATGCCGTATTCCGGGCTGAAGTTTTCGCGCTTCTTGGCTTTGTCCGGCTGCATGAAAAACGGGTGGCTGAAGGTGTGCGTGGCGACTTCAACCTTCGGGTTGGCGAATATTTCGCGCGCAATCGGCTCCAGCTCACGGGCAAGGAAGGGGAACGCGCCGCGCGGCGAAATCTCGGCTTCGATGATCGATACCGAGGTCAGGAACGGGTTGGGCTTGATGTAGTCTTCCAGCGTGTGACGCCCGGCGTAAGGCGTGCCGCGCACTTCAGCGCGGGAAGGGAAACCGTCGCCGTCGATGTGCACAGTGGCGATGCGTCGGCCGTTTTCGGTGGTGCTGTCCGGGCGCGGCTGGCTTGGCAGATGCAGGCTGGCCTGCAGGAACGCGAAGGGATCGAGGATCCAGCGGCTGCGTTCGTTGTTGCTTTCCAGCAGATAAGGGGCGAGCGCCAGGCCGCCCCACTTGCCTACGACCACCGGGGTGAACACGTCACCGCCGGCGCCGGTCAGCGACAGCGCGACAGTCGGGCCGTTGGGCATGACCGACACAGCGGTGAGGTCACGCGAACGCGGCACCACCGGCGCTTCGAATGCGCCCACAAGGGCCTTGTCCTGATGAGTAATAGTCACTGTTTGCGTGGCTGGCGGCGCATCGCGCTTGAGGCCCAGGCGTTTGAGCAGCAGCTTGTCTTCAACCGGCAAACCGCTGAAAAACGCTACAGGCACTTGTTCGTCCAGGCGCGCATTGATGAAGCGATTGAATGCGGCAGGGTCCTGCGGCGGGCCGCTGGTCATCCAGGTCACGACGCCGGCGTACAGGCCGCCGAAGCTGTAGCGCGGAAGGTTGCTGTCAGCCGGGAAATAGTCGACGCGATAGCCCAGGTATTCCAGCAAGCCGCCAAGTTCGGTATGGCCAGCGGCATCTTCCAGCGCGCCTTCGCGCGGGTCAAAAAGCAGCGCGATACGGCGTGGCTGGACTTCGATGCTGCTGATGCCCATGGTGTTCAGATCAGGCGTGCTGATGTAAGGGATGAAGCCTTCGTCGCGCAGACGCTTGGCCAGCTTGCGCGCTTCTTCGCGGCGCTCGGGCGGCAAGTAATCGATCGCTACCAGCGGAATGCCTTTGGCACGCAGCGGTTGCAGATGGGTTTCAAGCCACTGGCGATCGGACTCCGAAACCGGGCGATAACGCTTGGCGGAGGCGTCCCAACCCGCGTGGATCGACTCGACCGCCACGGCGGCGGCGACGCCGTCCAGCTCGGGCAGTACTTCGAAACCGCGATTGAAGAACAGCTTCAATTTTGGCTGGCGCTTGTGCAGGTCGCGCAGCAAGTTGGCCAGGCCTACGCGCTGCGCCTCACGCTGGGCTTGAGGCAGCAACTGGAAACTGTCGAGGGTATCGAGAAACACGCCGCCATAACCTTGGGCTTCCAAGTCTTTGGCGCGTGCGAACAAGTGCTCGCGCCAGGCTTGTGTGGTGAGGTCCATGACCTGGCTGTTCCAGGCGTCGTTACGCACCGGGGACACCGCTTTGCTCAAGCCGGCTTTGGCGAGTTCAGCTTTATTACCGTCAAATTCGCCCACCGACAGATAGGCAAAGGGTTCGCTGCCCAGCGTACGCAGGGTTTTGACGTTGGCAGGCGTCATGTGACCCGGCTCGACCACCGCCCAGTCGAACTGCGCCAACTCCGCCAGGGGTGGTTGGTCGGCGTACCAAAAGGCCACGCTGGCCGGCTGCGGCAACGTCGCGGCCTGCACCGTAGACCCGCCAACGAACAACGCAAAAGCGGCCAGCAGCCGCTCGGCTATTGCACGGACACGCGTCCCGCGAAAAACGATTTCCATAATGCACTCTTGAAATGACTGAAACTGAGACGGCGCTAAGGTCGAACCGGGCGACCGACGGGTTACAAACTGCGAAGTAGCTGCGCCAGCCCCTGGCCCACGGATGTCGGCGTCGAGAGTTCAAAGCGTTGCAGCAAACGCGTGTTGTCAGCGCGGGAATGGCGAATATCGCCCTGGCGCTGCGCCTGATGCGTCACCGTCAGCGCAGTGCCGGTGGCGCCGCCCAGTTCGCCGATCAGGTCGTTCAAGCTGGTCGCGCGGCTGAACCCGACATTGACCGCACCTGGGGTGGCCTCGGGGGCTTGCACGGCCTGCACGAGAATACGCACCAGATCCTGCACGTAGACGAAATCGCGGGTCTGCCCACCGTCACCGAATACCGTGATCGGCTGCTTGGCGATTGCCCGCTGGCTGAAGATGCTGATCACACCCGAGTACGGAGAGGAAGGGTCCTGGCGGGGGCCAAAGATATTGAAGAAGCGAAAGATCACCGGCTCCAGGCCGTGTTCGCGACGGTAGAAGTCCAGGTAGTACTCACTGGCCAGCTTGTCGCACGCATAAGGCGTCAGGGGCGACTTGGGGGTGTCTTCTTCGATGGCCGTGCCTTCGCCGTTGTTGCCGTAGACGGCAGCACTGGAGGCGAATACCACGCGCTTCACACCGGCCTTGAGCATGGCTTGGCAAACATTGAGCGTGCCGACGAAATTGCTTTGATGGGTCGCGACAGGGTCATCCACCGACGCTTGCACCGATGCCACTGCCGCCAGGTGGACCACCGCGTCACAACCCAGCATGGCCTGCTCGACCACCGCTTTGTCGGCGACATCACCCACGACGACATCCAGATTCGGGTTGCCGATCGGCAAATTGGCCATCTTGCCGGTCGACAGGTTGTCCAGCACACGAATGCTGTATCCCTCGGCCAGCAAGGCATCTACCAGATGCGAGCCGATAAAGCCTGCACCACCGGTAACCAAAACTCGCTTAACATCCATGCAGTTTCTTCCTGACGACTCAAGCGGAGGTTTCATGTGGTCAGTCCGCTAACGGTGGCACGATTAAGGCCC
This sequence comes from Pseudomonas sp. SWRI18, assembly GCF_014268345.1. Lineage (NCBI taxonomy): Bacteria > Pseudomonadati > Pseudomonadota > Gammaproteobacteria > Pseudomonadales > Pseudomonadaceae > Pseudomonas > Pseudomonas sp. SWRI18. Next base: position 190,667 of record NZ_JACCQQ010000002.1, on the reverse strand, counting down.
TGCACAGACTGGAAAACTCCCGGATCCGTGCGGTCGATGATGTCAGTTTAATGGCTTGAAGCCATCAAAACGCGGCCGATAATGTTAGATCCGTGAGAAACTGTCAACGTATTGTCTTTTATACCGCCGGACGGTTAATAACAGCAAAATACAGTCATTTTATTGGCGCCGTATTAATCTCGCAGCTCCTTGGAATAGCTGGCTCGCGAAGCAAAGTGGCTTTTAGCCACTATTCAATTGACATGCCTCCCCCGCTCCGTTAAAAACCCTGTCTGCTTTTGCTTTTATCGAGACACGGATGTTGTCGAGCCCCCCGCTTTTTAACTACCGCCGCTATTGGCTGGCAGCCCTCATCGTGCTGCTGGCGATTCTTGATCCTTTCGGCCTGGCCAGTTCCAGCGACAAGGCGTCGGCGCAGTGGCTCAACCGTATGTTCGCCAGCCACTACTCCAACGCGGGGCAGCAGCAGGTGGCCGTGATCGTGATCGATGATGCATACCTGATGCGCAACGCCACGTCATGGCCGATGCCCTATGGCGAGCAAAGCAAACTGTTCAAGCGTCTGCTGGCGTTCAAGCCCAAAGCTGTGTTTGTGGATTTGCTTTACAGCCACGATCACTCCTTCGGCGACCCGGCTCGCGGCAGTCAGTTACTGGCGAATGTGTTCGAACGCTACCAACGCCAGGGCATACCGTTGTGGTTGGCCAATACCGGCGTGGCTCGAGGCGAAGCTGGCCAGGCCAACACACTGGCCCCTTTTGTCGAGGTCAGCCGCGCGGCACTGGTGGCATGGGAGGGGATGAGCGATCAGTACCCTCTGGCGATGAATACGCCGCTGGGTCCGATGGAGACGCCGGCCATGGCGCTGTATCGCAGGTTCTGCACCACGCACGCGTGTAAACAACTCCCGGTTGACGCCGAAGCCGCGGTGCACCGGCAGCCGATTTCGGTGCAATGGGGGTTGAAGCTGGCGCCGGATCAGGCGCGTATCGCCGATGTCGGCGACGACACCCCGACGCGGCACTTTTTGCTGGAAGGGATCGCGCAGCTGTTCCAGGCGGTGTTCTGGAAACTCGACGACTCGGCACAGGCGCGCTTCCCGTATTCGTTGACGTTGACGGCCAGTGATCTGGAGGTCAGCGCCCCGGATGATCAAGCCCTGATCGCCGAGTTGCTGCGCGACCGGCTTGTATTGGTAGGGGCCAATATTACCGCCACGGGTGACCTGGTCGAGTCTGCGGTACACGGTCAATTGCCCGGCGTTTATTTGCATGCCATGGCCCTGGACAATCTGATCAACGCCGGCATGGACTACGAGCATGAGCCCGCCAATTTTCCCGGTTTGCCTTTCAACTGGCTGGATCTTCTGGAGCTCGGGCTGCTCGCGTTGATTGCTGTACTCAAGGCGCTGCATGCGCGCAGGCGTGCGGGGCATCGCACTTGGAGCCGTTGGCGGCGCCAGGAAATCTGGTTTTTTTCTTCGCCTTACCCTTCGTGGCTGCTGGCAATGACCGTGCTGCTGGCGCTCAGTGTGCTGCTGGGCCTCGCTCACATTACGCCGGTGAACGTGTTGGGCATTGTATTGCTGTCGTTGGTGCTGTTCAGCGAACGGGTCGAAGCCTTCTTCGACCGTGATCGGTGAATGCACTGCTTTGTCGTTTGACTCAAGGAACCCAAGGATGAACAGAAGTCTGGTTGTATTGATCGCCGCCCTCTTTACCCAGAGTGCCTGGGCGCAAACCTACAGTATCAAGGCGTTCCTCGCCGACCCGGTGGCGGTGCTGGATGAGCAGGGTAAGCAACAACGCGAACTGCCGCAAAAACAAGCGCCTACGCAACCGGTGCCAGTATTGCAGTACAACAAGGCGCTGGACCTGGTGCAGGTGGAACTGGGCGGTCAGAAGGTCTGGCTGGACCCCATGGACCTGCGCATCGAACCGCCGCTGAACGTGGTGGATCTTCCTTGCCAGGGCCTGACCAAAAGCCAGGCCAAAGACAGCCGCAATAACTCCACCATTGGTTTTGGTGCGGGCTGCAATCAATAAAAGGAGCGTTGCGGTGAAAGGATTTCTGTTGGCGGCCAGCGTGCTGGCAAGCACGCTGCTCAGTGGTTGTGCAACGTTGAAGGGCGCCGACCAGGCGTTCCTGAACCTGGTGGGACCGTCGACCCAATCGCGGGTCCAGGGTCACTACGTGGATAACACTGACGTGCGTCAGTATTACAAGCTTGACCCGCAACGCCAGAGCAAGCAGCGCTTGAGCTACGATGGGCGCGCTGTACCCGCTGCCGAGGCGCGCCAGCAGAACCTGGTGGATATCCCGGTGCTGCAGGTGTACTTGCAAGGGATCGTCACGCGTCTGTCCAAAGGTTGGCCGGGGGAGCTGCCAACTTTGCAGGTGAAGATCACCGACAGCTACAGCTTCGGCCCCTCGGCGGATCCCTACGGCAATCTGTTCGTGCCGCTGGGCATGCTGGACAACGTCGGCAGCGAAGACGAAATCGCCGCCATGCTGGGTCACGAAATGAGCCACGTGTTGCTGCATCATCATGACCGGATGGCGGCGTTCCAGCAGCAAAAGGAAATGTTCACCACGGTCGCCTCCACCGTCGCATTGGCCACAATGGCGGCCGACACTGGTGTGGACCGCAGTTCGGGGACGATGAAGCTGTTCAGCAAGGACCCGGCCGGCACCCAGAAAACCATCGGCAACACCGTGCTGTACACCGCGCTGGCCAACACGTTTTCCGATCATGTGTGGAGCACCGCGTGGGGCCGCAGCCAGGAAGATCAGGCCGACCTGCTCGGCACCGACTTGATGATCCGCGCAGGTTACGCGCCCCGCGCCGCCACCCATAGCCTTGAGCGCCTCAACGACTTCCAGGGCAAACAAAAACCGTTGCTCACGGGCTTTCTCACCGCGCGTAAAAACGCCATGCAGGACTCGCTGCAACAGTTCAATCTGCAGCGCTTTACCCAGGAACTGGATGTGCTGGTCAAGGACGGCCTGACCACCAGCCTCACCGCGACCGCCCAGTATTTTACCCGCTCCCATATGTCGGCGACCGACCGCGACACCGAGTTGCGCCAGTACCTGCAGCGTGAATATCGCCAGGAACGCCGTGCGCGCATCAGCACCGAAAGCTGGTCGAAGATGAAAAACACGCCGCAAGTGGCCAAAGCCATACAGGGTTACAAGGATGCCTACTTCGCCAACGATGCCCTGGAAAAAAATAAGGTGCCCGAAGCCGATGGGTTTATCCGCAAGGCCCTGGCTTCACCCGTCAAGGATCAGCCCGGTATCCGTCGCACGGCTTATACCGTACGCCTGGCCCAGGGCAGGAGCGGCGAAGCCTTGAAGGAGCTGCAAGCGATCAGGGACTGGAGCCTGGCGGGGCCCTCGACCTACGACCTGATGATCAGTTACCACCTCAAGCGCGGCGACGGGCAGTCGGCGCTGACGATGATCGACAAGGCTGAGCGAAACCTCGGTTCCGAAGAACTGTTCATCACCGAGAAGTTGTTGGCCAACCAGCAATTGCAGAATGCTCAGCAGGTGCAAAGCGTGCTGCGCAAATGCGAGCAATACCCGGCGCGCAAGGAAAACTGCAAGAAGCTTGCGCCGACCAAGGCCTGAAGCCGGTGCACGACGCACCTTGTTAACGTCCAAAGAAAAACCCCGAACCAGTCGGGGTTTTTTATCGCCTGGCATCAGACGCGACCTGCGATCAATCAGAAAACATTGATCGGGTAGTCGGCGAACAGCCGGATTTCGTTACCGCCGACGTTGTACTGGTCAGCATTGCTGGAAACGCGCAGCCACGAGGCACGTGCACGCAGGCTCAGGTCTTTGGCCGGGCCGCTCTGCACCACGTACTTGAATTGGTTCCAGATTTCACGCTCGGTGCCATCGCCGCGGTTGGTACCGTCGTCGATGTTGGTACCGCGCACGTAGGCCACGTTGTAGGTCAGGCCCGGCACGCCGAAGGTGGCGAAATCGATGCCATAGCCAAGCTGCCACGAACGCTCGTCCTTGCCGTTGAAGTCGGACCAGTAGGAGTTGGCCAGCAGGATGGTGTTGCCACCGTCGCCAATGCCGCCGGCGTTGCGGTAGCCGCCGTACAGGTAGCCGGTGTCACCGGTGCTGCGCTGGTGAGCGACGGTGAAGCTGTGCGGGCCGACGGCCCACGTGGCGCCCAGGCTCCAGATTTTATTGTCACGGGCGTCTTCGTCCTTCTGGTTTTCCAGGGCGAAGCGCTTATCCAACTTGGTTTTGTAGCCGTTGAAGTCAAACGTCAGCGACTGCTTCTCGGGCAGGGCCAGCACGTAGTTGACGTTGACGTATTGCTTCTTCAGCACGTCTTCCATGTCGGAGGCGTACAGGGCTGCCGACAGGCTCTCGGTGAATTTGTAGCTGCCGCCGATGTAGTCGATGCTTTTCAGGCCACCGCTGTCGGTGCCTTCCATGCTCTTGCGCGCTTCTTTGGTGAAGTGACCCGCGTCCAGTTGCAGGCCGGCAATCTCTTTGGAGACGATCGACGTACCGGTGTAGGTTTCCGACAACAGACGGGAGTTGTCGTACTGCAACACAGGCACGGCCGGGAACTGATCGCCGTACTTGAGCACCGTGTTGGACACGCGCAATTTCACGGCTGCGCCGCCTTTGGCCAGGTCGTGTGGCGCCGAGCCAGGGTTGTTAGGCGTGCCGTTGCCCTGCTTGAAGAAGTCGATACCGCCGGCGCCGGCGCGACCTTTACCACCGTCCAGACGGATAGCGTACTGGCCGATCACGTCCACACCCACACCGACGGTGCCTTGGGTGAAACCGGACTCCAGCTTGCCGATGAAGCCCTGGCCCCATTCGGCTTTGTCTCGCTGGCCGTTCTTGTAGTCACGGCTGATATAGGCGTTGCGTGCGGCGATGTTCAGGTGGCTGTCTTCGACAAAACCCTTGGATTGATCCTGGTCGTTTGCCATGGCTGTCGATGCGCTCAAAATCCCCAGAGCGATCAGACTCATCCGTTGCTTCAACATTTTTTTGTATTCCTTATTTCTGGTTGAGTACGCGCTGTGACACCAGGCTCCATGTCGTTTCTGGTGTCGACTGGTTCCGGACAAAAGAAGGCCCGCGGACGACTTAACAGGCCGCGGGCCTTCTTTTTATTGGATGAGTCATGGCGGTTAGCCACAGGCGTTGGGGCAATCCTAGTCGCGCGTTGAACTATGTGTCAATTTCGTGAATCGTCTGTATTTAGGCGAAATAATTCTAAGGAACGGCTTATGGCTGTTCTGAAAGCGACAATAAACCGCAGGTAAAATTACCAAAAACACATTCGGTAACATATTTACGTCTGGATACGTTTGGGAATAGATAACGCACGCAAATGCAAAGCATTACTATTCGCGCGCATTTTCCCTCCCTATCAATTCGGACACATTTATCCATGCCTGCCCTTCGCCTGACGCCCATCAACCTTGGGCTTTGCGTTCTGCTGTCTGCCGGTTTTGCCTATGGCGCCACGACGCTGCCCGAAACGTCGATCAGCGCCGAAGCTGACGAAGACGACCCGCGCGTCAAGGAAACCAACACGGCCACCCGCACCGCTACACCCGTGCGTTATGTGCCGCAGGCCATCGACTCAGTGAAGACCGAAAGCCTGCGCGCCTACGGCACCAATGACCTGGGCCAGGCGTTAAGCGGCATTCCGAACGTAAGCAGCGGCGCCGACACGCGCTTCGACAGTTTGCGCATCCGTGGTTTCGACGCGAGCAACGACTTTTACCTCGACGGCATTCGCGATGACAGCCAGTACATTCGCGACCTGCATAACATTGAGCGCATTGAAGTGCTCAAAGGGCCGGCAGCCGTACTTTACGGACGAGGCGGCCAGGGAGGGATCGTCAACCGCGTAAGCAAACTGCCGGCCGCCGGTCGCAAGTCCAGCATCGAAGCCCAGGGCGGCAGCAACGATTTGCGCAGCCTGTATGCCGACCTCAGCACCGACCCCAGCGATGACATCAGCCTGCGCTTGAACCTGGGCAACCAGGACAACAACAGCTTTCGTGATGGCGTCAGCGGCAATCGCCAGCTGTTCGCACCGTCCATGAGCTGGCAGCTCACGCCCGACCTGAACTGGCTGGTGCAATACGAATACAGCCGCTACAACCGCAAGCCGGACCGTGGCATTCCTGGAGTCAACGGCCGCCCGGCCGATGTGAGCCGCAGCACCACCTACGGCGACAGCCGCGATTACATCGACGACAAAACCCAGTCGCTGCGCTCCAAGCTGGCCTACGAGCTCAACGACAACTGGCAACTGCGCCAAACCCTGGGCGTGTTCAAGCTGGACAGCGACTTCGACAACACCTACCTCACCGGCTACACCCCGGCCACCAACCGCGTCACGCGTCAACGCTGGCAGCAAGACCTGAACACGCTCAATATCTTCAATAATGTCGAGCTGGAAGGTGGCTTCAGCACCTTCGGCCTGGAACACCGTCTGCTCACCGGCCTTGAACTGGGCAGCCAGCGCCGCGATCCGAAGCTGTACACCGCCACTGCCGTCAACCGCGGCGGCCAGGCCGTGCCGAGCCTGGACCTCAACCAACCCAACCGCCACCTGAGCCACACAGGGCGGATGAGTGTATCGAGCGATAACCACACCGAAGTCGAAAGCCGTGCGCTTTATGTGCAGGACCAATTGCGCCTGAATGATCAGTGGCAAGTGCTCGCCGGCCTGCGTTACGACCGCTTCGAGGTCGACACCACGAACAAGCTGCTCGACACCCGCCAGGCCGTCAAAAGCCACAGCACCAGCCCGCGCTTGGGCCTGGTGTGGACGCCGCTTGAGCATCATTCGTTTTATGCATCGTGGAGCAAGACCTTCTCCCCGGCAGGCGGCGGCTTGATCGGCATCACCCCGAACGCTGCCGGCAGCGTCAACGACCTGAGCCCCGAGTTGACCAAACAGAAAGAATTCGGGGTCAAGAGCGACTGGTTCGACGACCGCCTGAGCACCACCCTGGCGGTGTACGAACTTGAGCTCTATAACCGCCGCACCGCCGACCCGCTGAACCGCACCATCACCCTGCTCAGCGGCCTGCAGCGCTCACGCGGCATAGAGCTGACCGCCACCGGCAAGATCGTCGGCAACTGGTATGTACGCGGCGGCGTCGGCCTGCAGGATGCCAAGGTAGAGAAGGACAACAACGGCTTCGAAGGCAAGCGCGTCAGCGACGTAGCCAAGCGCAATGCCAGCCTGTTCATCACCTGGAAACCGGAGATGGGCTGGTACGCTGAAACCGGTTTGACCCTGGTGGGCGATCGTTATGCCGACAGCCTCAACACCGTGGTGCTGCCGGGCTATGGCCGTTGGGACGCACTGGCCGGGTTCCGTCAGCAGGAATGGAACGTCAGCGCGGCGTTGAACAATATCGCGGATAAAACCTACTACGCCTCGGCGACCAGTGTGGCGCAGATACAGCCGGGAGACCCGCGTAGCCTGGTGGTGACAGGCACGTACAGCTTCTAACCGGCTACCTGCGATAGCTGTAGTGAGCGGGCTTGCCCCCCGGCGCGGGGCAAGCCCGCTCACTACAGTTGTGTAGATAGCTATGTTGTTCTTTTTAGTTCTTCAACAGGTCGCACAACGCGTGCACTTCGTCCTCACTGAACAACCCCACCGGGTAACGTTCGGTCATCACGCTGCGCAGGTCCGGCTGCCGCCGGATTTGTCGCGAGCCGTTTTCCTTCAACCAGAGCGCCAGCGCATGGATCTCGTCGCCGTTGACCCGCAAAGGGTGGCACGTGCGTGTGTACATCGGGTTGATATCGGCGTTCATTTCAGCGCTCTCTCCTACTGCGTGAGCGGCTAACTTACTCAAGGTTTATGACAGAACCGCGCAGTCATCACCCCTGGGCCACTGTGCCAACACCGATACAAGAGCTATGCCAATGTCTTGCCTTTATAGGCCTGCGCGCACAAAAAAGCCCGCGGCCTTGCTGGGCTGCGGGCTGGCTGCTGGCTTATCGCCGCAGGTGAAACCAGGTGACACCCGGCTACCGTCACGACGCTGTTACAACTGCACTCAGTTTTTGTGCGGTGCTGGCTGCTGTTGGGTCAGACAGTGGATGTTACCGCCACCCAGTAACAGTTCGCGGCCTGGCACCATGACCACTTCGTGCTGCGGGAACAGGTCCTGCAGGATCGCCTTGGCCTGGCTGTCCAGCGGATCGTCGAAGCTCGGCGCGATGATGCCGCCGTTGACGATCAGAAAGTTGACGTAGGAACCCGCCAACCGCGCGGCAGGATTACGTTCCTGAGTGCCGTCAACCGGGTCGACACCGGCGCACTCCTCTTCGGTGGCATACAGCGGCCCCGGAATCGGCATTTTATGCACTATGAACGAGCGGCCCTGGGCGTCGGTGCTGCTTTGCAGCACGTCCATGGCCGCGTGGCAGCGCGCGTAGTTAGGGTCTTGTGGGTCGTCGGTCCAGGCCAGCAGGACTTCGCCAGGGCGCACGTAGCAACAGAAATTATCCACATGGCCGTCGGTCTCATCGTTGAACAGGCCATCCGGCAACCAGATGATCTTATCCACCGCCAGGTTGGCACTCAGCACGGCCTCAATCGCGGCGCGATCCAGATGCGGGTTGCGATTGCGGTTGAGCAGGCACTCTTCGGTGGTGATCAGGGTGCCCTCGCCATCGACGTGAATCGAACCGCCTTCCAGCACGAAGCCTTCGGTGCGATACCGCTGGGCGCGTTCGATTTCGAGGATCTTGCCGCCCACTTGCGCGTCGCGGTTCCACGGCGAATACAGGCCGCCGTCAAAACCGCCCCAGGCGTTGAAGTCCCAGTTCACGCCGCGCACTTCGCCGCTGTTGTTGATCACGAAAGTCGGGCCGGTGTCCCGCACCCAGGCGTCGTCGCTGGACATTTCCACCACGCGGATGTTCGGCACATCCAGGCGCGCGCGGGCATTTTCGTATTGTCCGGCGGATACCGCCACGGTCACCGGTTCGAAACGTGCAATGGCCTTGGCCACTGCCACATGGGCAGCCTGTGCCGGCTTGCCGCCCAGGCGCCAGTTGTCGGGGCGCTCGGGCCAGATCATCCAGGTTTGAGTCTGTGGCGCCCACTCGGCGGGCATGTGGAAGCCATCGGCGCGAGGGGTGCTGTGCAGGGTGGTCATGGCGATCAAGGCTCCGATGAGGGTATGGCCGACTTTATAACGGATAAAAATCGGCTTTAACAGCGTAAAAATATCTTAACCGACGAATATCACAGTGAATAACCGATAATAATCGGTCAGCTACAGTTGTTCATCCAGCACCTTCGACAGCATGTCGACGAAGAAATCCACGCTGCGTCTGGAGGTGACCATCGGCGGCTTGATCTTGAGGATGTTCAAATAATCACCCGTGGGCTGCATGAAAATCCCCAACTCCCGCAAGCGATCACACAGCAAGGCAGTTTCTTCGGTGGCCGGCTCCAGGGTTTGCCGGTTGCGAACCAACTCCAGGCCCAGGTAAAAACCGGAACCATGCACGGCACCCACCAGCGGATGACGGTCGATCAGGGCTTGCAACCTGGCCTTGAAATGCCCGCCAACCACCTGGGCGTTTTCCCACAGTTTTTCTTCTTCCATGACATCCAGCACCGCCATGCCGATCCGGCAACTCACCGGACTGCCTCCCGACGATGAGAAGAAATACCCCTCAGCCTCCAGCGCTTCGGCGATTTCACGTCGGGTGATCACCGCGCCCAGCGGCTGCCCGTTGCCCATGCCCTTGGCCATGGTGATGATATCGGGCACCACGCCCTGCTCTTCGAAGCCCCAGAAGAAATGCCCCATACGGCCGTATCCCACCTGCACTTCGTCGGCGATGCACACGCCGCCCCGGGCGCGCACAAGCGCATACACCTGCTGCAAATAGCCCGGCGGCAACGAGATCCCACCGGCGTTGCCGTACACCGGCTCGCAAATGAAGCCTGCCAGCTGGCGTTTGCTCGCGGCAATTTTCGCCAGGTTGTGTTCAACGCTTCGTACGTAGTCAGGCGCACTGTCCTGCCCACGGAATTCGCCTCGATAGGTATTGGGCGCCGTTACCGGGTGCACCCAGTCCGGGCGGCTGCTCAATGCCTGGGGGTTGTCGGCGATCGACGTGGACACCGCATCCGCCGCCACCGACCAGCCGTGGTAGGCCTCCAGCACACTGAGCATGTCGCGCCCGCCGCTGTAGGCCCAGGCCAGGCGGATCGCCAAGTCATTGGCTTCGGTGCCGCTGTTGACCAGGAACACCCGGTCCATGCCTTCCGGCGCCAGCGCCAGCAGACGCTCGGAAAATTCGGCAATCGCGGCGTAGTGAAAGCGCGAGTTGGTATTGAGCAGCGACCACTGCCTCGCCGCCTCGAACGCCATGCGCGGGTGACCATGCCCCAGCACCGCCACGTTGTTGAGCATGTCCAGGTAGGAGCGACCCTGCATGTCGATCAGATGGTTGCGCCAGCCACGTTCGATGCGCGGCGGGTCGACGTAATAGTGCTTTTGCGAACGCGCGAAACTGGCGTCGCGGCGGGCCAGCAGCACCTTGGGGTCCAGCTCCGGTTCGGCATCGCAGGCCAGCCCCAGCAGCGCCGCCGGTGAGGGGCACAGCGCCTGCCATGCCTGGGCTCGGGAAGGCGTGCAGAACAGGGGGGCCGGCAGGTCGGTTCGGCACAGTTGCACCGTCAGCGGGCCTTCGACCGTAGCGATCACCTGGTGCTTGAGCACGGCGGCGCCTGGCTGCAGCAGCGCCTTGACGCCCCACAACCGCACGTCGGCATCGCTGCTGTGCACATGCAACTCGCCATTGACGCCGGGGCGTACGATGCCCGCAAACGGAGATTGGATGCTGGTGCCTTGTGGCACATGCAGCTCGACATGCAACGGGAAAGTTTCAGGTTCATCGAAGCTGTCAGGCTGGGTCCGCGACAACCGGTACTGTCCATAGCGACTGGCCGCCAGGCCATGCACCGCAGCGGCCTCCTGCAACAAACGCTGGTCGATACCCGGCTGCTCCCAGTTACCGGCCTCGAAATGCGGGCTGAGCACACCCAGGTCGATCAGCGCGAACTCACGGCCCACCAGCCCCGGCATCAACGGCGCGAAGTCTTGACCGGTCACTGCTGCCAGCGCTTGTCCGACGCTGCCTAGAATCGCCGCCTCCATCAACTCGAACGGCACTGACGTCGCTACATGGAAAATTTCCCACTCATGCTTGGCGTTTTTCAGCAGGTAGCTGTTATCCGGGTCCAGGCGTTGCTGCTGTTCGCTGCTCAACACCAGCACCACTGCACGGGCGACGATCAGTGGCCACAGCGCCAGCAGTTCTTCGTGTTGCAACGGTGTCACCGCGTGACACGCCCGGATCGCGGGCAAGATGGCAAACGGATCGCCCTCGGCATGGTGCAGCAACGCGGCGCAGGTCACCGAGAGGTCGGCAATGCGCCAGGTGTGCACCAGATCGCCAAAATCGATCACGCCCTGAATTTGCCAGTGACGCTGCGCATCGCGCTGCCACACAACGTTGTCATCGGTGATGTCCATGTGCACCGCCTGCCACGGCAGGCGTTCGGCCAGGGGGCGAATACGCTTGTCGACCTGCTCGGCCGCGTGCTCCAGCGCCTCGCGATGGGGCAGGTTTTCCAGGTTTGCCAGCAGATGGGTAATCAGCTCGCGCGCATGGCGCGGGTCCCATTGCAGGGTGCGCGCAAGCCCCGGATGCTCGAACCGCGCCAGCGCCTGGCTCATCCGCCCGCACAGGTCGCCAAACCCTGCGATCACCTCGCGGCTCAAGTGAGGCAAATGGGTCAACGGCTGACCGTCGATATAGTCCAGCAGCCGCACGTGCAGGGTTTGACCTCCGACGGTCAGGGTCAACAACTCCTCACCGCTCAAGGCCTTGATCACCCGTGGCACGCGCACCCCGGCGTGGGCCTGCAAGGCATTGAGCGCCGCATGCTGGGCCTGCAATTCGACAGCCGCGTAGTCGCCCCGGCAGATTTTCAGGACAAAGCTGCCGCGCGAATTGTCGACTTTGTAATTGAGGTCTTGCTGGCTGCCCAACGATTGCAAGGGGCCAGTGAGGCCGTAATGCTGCTCAAGCAACTGAGCCGCCTGATCGGGACCTAATTGCGGGCAGGGTAGACTGGCGCGATGGATCAGGGTGGCGAGCAACATGGAAGGTGGCCTCGGTTTTTTTAGGGGTGTATATCGCCATTGTTCTGGGGGGTTATGCAACCCTTTACGTATACCGCGCTTGCGCCGCCCCGTCGCACAACTCAAGCTATGCTTCACTCGCTTGATGTCAGTCTATGGAAAAGGCCCTCCGACATGCGCATTCTCATCACCGGTGGCGCCGGTTTTATCGGCTCCGCCCTGATCCGTCACCTGATTCAACACACCGAGCACGAAGTGCTCAATCTGGACAAACTCACTTACGCGGGCAACCTGGAATCACTGGCCAGCATCGCGTCCAACAGCCGTTATGAGTTCGTCCAGGCCGACATCATTGACCAGGCTACCGTCAGCGCCGTACTGGCGCGCTTCGAGCCTCAAGCGATCATGCACCTGGCGGCAGAGTCTCATGTCGACCGCTCGATTGACGGTCCATCAGACTTTATCCAGACCAACATCGTCGGCACCTACAGCCTGTTGGAAGCAGCCCGGGCTTATTGGCATAAGCTGGCAGAACCCGCAAAGAGCGCCTTCCGCTTTCATCACATATCGACTGACGAAGTGTATGGCGACTTGCATGGCGTGGACGACCTGTTCACTGAAACCACGCCATACGCGCCAAGCTCACCCTATTCAGCCAGCAAAGCTGCTTCCGACCACTTGGTGCGTGCATGGCAGCGCACTTATGGCTTGCCGGTGCTGCTGACCAACTGCTCAAACAACTACGGGCCGTTCCACTTCCCCGAAAAGCTGATTCCGCTGGTGATCCTGAACGCTCTCGCGGGAAAGCCGTTACCGATCTATGGTGATGGTTTGCAGGTACGTGACTGGCTGTTCGTAGAGGACCATGCCCGCGCGTTGCTGAAAGTGGTAACCGAAGGTGTCGTCGGCGAAACCTATAATATCGGCGGCCACAATGAGCAGAAAAACATCGACGTCGTACGTGGCATCTGTAGCTTGCTGGAAGAATTGGCACCACAAGGTCCGTCCAGTGTCGAAAAATTTACCGACCTGATCACCTTCGTTAAGGATCGGCCGGGGCATGATCAGCGTTACGCGATCGACGCCAGCAAGATTGAACGTGAGCTAGGCTGGGTTCCTGAGGAAACTTTCGAAACCGGGCTGCGCAAGACTGTGCAGTGGTACCTCGATAATCTGGAATGGTGCCGCAGGGTCCAAGATGGCAGTTATCAGGGTGAAAGATTGGGCAACACCGACATGAAGGATCTAATTGCATGAAAGGAATCGTATTGGCGGGCGGCTCAGGCACGCGCTTGCACCCTATTACCCTGGGCGTGTCCAAGCAATTGCTGCCGGTGTATGACAAGCCGATGATTTACTACCCGATTTCGGTGCTGATGCTGGCGGGGATCAAGGACATTCTGGTCATTTCCACCCCGCTGGATTTGCCGCAGTACCGCAACTTGCTCGGGGATGGGAGCCAGTTTGGCGTCCGATTCAGCTATGCGGAGCAGCCGTCTCCGGATGGCTTGGCCCAAGCGTTCATAATTGGTGAGGAATTTATCGGCAAGGATCCGGTGTGTCTGATCCTGGGTGATAACATTTTTCACGGTCAGTACTTTGGCGAGCAGTTGCGTGCAGCTGCGAAACGCCCGTCCGGCGCGACGGTGTTCGGTTACTGGGTCAAGGACCCGGAGCGTTTTGGCGTGATCGACTTCGACAAGGATGGCAGAGCCCTCTCCATCGAAGAAAAACCTCTCAATCCGAAGTCACCGTATGCCGTGACCGGTCTTTACTTCTACGACAACGATGTGATCGAAATCGCCAAAGCAGTCGAACCTTCGCACCGAGGCGAGCTGGAGATTACAGACGTTAACAATGCCTACCTCAAGCGCGGCGATCTCCATGTGGAGCGGTTCGGCCGGGGCTTCGCCTGGCTCGATACAGGCACCCACGATAGCTTGCTGGAAGCCTCGCTTTATGTGCAAACCATCGAACATCGCCAAGGCCTGAAAGTGGCGTGCCTCGAGGAAATTGCCTACCAGAATCGCTGGATTGCCCGTGAGCATTTGCTGGAGCGAGCCAAATACTTTGGCAAAACCGGCTATGGTCAATACTTGTTCGCCCTTGCAGGGGATAATCCATATGAATGTATCCGCCACTGAGTTGCCCGGTGTATTGATCATCGAGCCGAAGGTTTTTGGCGATGAGCGCGGTTTTTTCTATGAGAGTTTCAATGCTCGGGACTTTGCCAAAGCCACCGGGCTGCAACAAGAATTTGTGCAGGACAATCACTCACGCTCGCAACAAGGTGTGTTGAGAGGCCTGCATTATCAAGTCGAACACGCCCAGGGCAAGCTGGTGCGTGTTACCGCTGGTGAAGTGCTGGATGTGGCCGTCGATATCCGTCGCAGCTCACCGGCATTTGGCAAATGGGCCGGAGTGCGGCTGTCGGCGGACAATAGTCGCCAGCTGTGGATCCCTCCTGGGTTCGCCCATGGTTTTGTAGTGCTCAGCGAGTATGCCGAGTTTCTCTACAAAACGACCGACTACTACACTCCCGCCGCCGAACGCTGTATCCGCTGGGACGATCCGGAGCTCGATATCAATTGGCAGCTCAAAGGTACTCCCACCTTATCCGCCAAGGACCAACAAGGTAGAAACCTTAAAGACGCGGATTTGTTTCCATGACCGCACACTTGAAAATCCTCATCACCGGCCACCACGGCCAACTCTCCCGCGAGCTGCAACAACGCCTCCAAGGCCTGGGTGAACTCATCGTGCTGGGCCGTGACCGACTCGACCTGGCCGACCCCGACCAGATCCGCCAGCACGTTCGCGCCCAGCGCCCCGACCTGATCATCAACGCCGCCGCCCATACCGCTGTCGATCAAGCCGAAAACGAGCCGGACCTGGCGTTTGCGATCAACGCCATTGGCCCCGGTGTTCTCGCACAAGAAGCCAAGGCCTTGGGCGCTCCGCTGATTCACTACTCCACCGACTACGTGTTCGACGGCAGCAAGCCTGCGCCCTACACCGAAGCCGACGCGCCGAACCCGCTGGGCGTCTATGGCCAGAGCAAACTGGCGGGCGAGCAGGCGATTGCGGCCGTGGGCGGCGAGTACTTGATCCTGCGCACCAGTTGGGTCTACGCCAGCCACGGCAAGAACTTCCTGCTGACCATGCAACGTCTGCTGCAGGAGAAGCCGCAGATGCGCATCGTCGCCGACCAGATCGGCGCGCCGACCTGGGCCGGCAGCATCGCTGACAGCACGCGTGGGTTGATCGAGCGCTGGCGCGCCGGCGAACCGGGGCCATGGGGTGTCTATCACCTGACCGCCCAAGGCGAAACCTCGTGGTTCGGGTTTGCCACGGCCATCGGCGAGCATCTGCGCCAGCAGGGCAAAGCCTGCGCCGAGTTGGAGCCGATCCCCTCCAGCGCCTACCCGACGCCCGCCAAGCGCCCATTGAACTCGCGCCTCGATTGCAGTCGCCTGCAGCAGCAATGGCACGTCAGCCAACCGCAGTGGCAAGACGCATTGCGCGAGTGTCTTGCCGGGCAGCACTAGGCATAATGCGCCTGTACCCACAGGCGCCCGATTCCCATGACTCCACCCCTCCCACGTAGACCCCGCTGGCGCAGCCTCGCCCTGTTGGCGTTGTGCCTGGCACCGCTGCTGTGGCCGCTGGAGCACCTGGCCGAGCGCTATTACCGCAGTGAACTGGCCGGCCAGAACCGCCAGACCCTCGACCTGTACGTCGCCAACCTGCTCGGTACCCTGCACCGCTATGAAGTGTTGCCGCAAATTCTCGGCGACTTGCCGGCCCTGCGCACCGCACTGGATGCGCCTCAGGTCAGTACCAACCTGGTCAACGCCAACCTGCTGCTCAAGGACGTCGCTGCCCAGGCCGGGGTTGAGGTGATGTACCTGATGGACACCCATGGCAAGACTCTCGCCGCGTCCAATTGGGATAAACAAGACAGCTTCGTCGGGCGCAATTTCTCGTTCCGGCCTTATTTCAGCGAAGCCATGGCCGGGCGCCTGGGGCGGTTTTTCGGGTTGGGCACCACCTCGGCCAAGCGCGGCTACTTCTTCGCCGCCGCCGTGCGCGATGGCGATACGATCATCGGCGTGCTGGTGGTCAAGGTCGACCTGGACCACACCGAAAGCCTGTGGGGCAACACCCCGGAACAACTGCTGGTCACCGACCATAACGGCGTGGTGATTCTCACCTCGCGCCCGCAATGGCGCTTCCGCGCCACCCGGCCGCTGACCGCCGAAGAACGCCGCGCCATCATTGCCATCCAGCCCTACCCGACCCGCGACCCGCAACCCCTGAGCCTGAGCAGCAGCGCCTGGCTGCGCCAATCCACGGCCATCGCCGAGACCGGCTGGAATGTGGAGATCCTCGCGCCGCGCTCGCTGATCAACCGCCCGGTGCGCACGGTGGTGGCCGTGGGCGGCGCCACCCTGTTGGTGTTGATGCTGTTGCTGGGCTTGATGATGCAACGCCGCCGCCATTACCTTGACCGTATCGCCTTCGAAGCCAAGGCGCGCCGCGAGCTGGAAGCGCGGGTGATCGAGCGGACCAGTGACTTGGAAGGCCTCAACCGGCGCCTGAAACAGGAAGTGCTGGAGCGCGAACACGCCCAGCAGGAACTGGTACGCGCCCAGGACGACCTGGTGCAGGCGGGCAAATTGTCGGCGCTGGGCACCATGTCGGCGAGTATCAGCCACGAACTCAACCAGCCGCTGGCGGCGATTCGCAGCTATGCGGAAAACGCCGAGATCCTGCTCGACCACGAGCGCACCACGGATGCCCGGGGCAACCTCAAGCTGATCAGCGAACTGACCGGGCGCATGGCCTCGATCATCGCTCACCTGCGTGCCTTTGCCCGCCGTGATCGGCATGCGCCGGAGAGCGTGGCCCTGCAACCGGCGCTGGACGATGCGCTGGCGTTGCTGGCCAAGCGACGCCGGTCAATGGAGGTGGAGCTGATCCGCGACTTGCCCGAGGCGACCCTGTGGGTACAGGCCGGCGAAACCCGCTTGCGCCAGGTACTCGGCAACCTGCTGGCCAACGCCCTCGACGCGCTTACCGAAAAAGGCCCGCCGCGTAAACTCTGGCTGAGTGCCCAAACCACCGAACAGGGCGTCAACCTGTACATTCGCGATAACGGCCCGGGCTTTTGCATGGAAGCCCTGGGTCGCGCCAGCGAGCCGTTCTACACCACCAAGACCCGCACCCAGGGCCTGGGGCTGGGGCTGGCGATCTGTGAGACCCTGATGCGCGCGTTTGGCGGTGAATTGCTGTTTGCCAACCACAAGGAAGGTGGCGCGCTGTTAACCTTGAAATTGCGTGCCGGCTCGCCGGGCGTCAGTCTGCAACCGTCCGAGGACCGCAGTGTATGAGTATCGATAACCAGATTCAGGTGGTGTTGATCGACGACGATCCGCACTTGCGTCAGGCCCTGTGCCAGACCCTGGACCTGGCCGGGCTGAAAGTCCTCACCCTGGGCGAAGCCAGCGGCCTGACCGCGCGCCTGTCGCGGGATTGGCCGGGCGTGGTGGTCAGCGACATCCGCATGCCCGGTATGGACGGCCTGGAGCTGCTGGCCGAACTGCACGGCCAGGACCCGGACCTGCCGGTGCTGCTGATCACCGGCCACGGCGACGTGCCACTGGCGGTGCAGGCCATGCGCGCCGGGGCCTATGACTTCCTGGAAAAACCGTTCGCCAGCGACGCCCTGCTCGACAGCGTGCGCCGCGCCCTGGCCCTGCGCCGCCTGGTGCTGGACAACCGCAGCCTGCGCCTGGCACTCAGCGACCGCCAGCAATTGAGCACACGGCTGGTGGGCCACTCGCCACAGATGCTGCGCCTGCGCGAACAGATCGGAGCCCTGGCCGCGACTCGCGCCGATGTGCTGATCCTCGGCGAAACTGGCGCCGGCAAAGAGGTTGTCGCCCGTGCTCTGCATGATTTGTCGAGCCGGCGCAGCGGGCCTTTCGTGGCGATCAACGCCGGGGCGTTGGCCGAATCCGTGGTCGAAAGCGAGCTGTTCGGCCACGAGCCGGGCGCGTTTACCGGCGCGCAGAAACGCCGTATCGGCAAGTTCGAGTTCGCCAACGGTGGCACGCTGTTCCTGGATGAAATCGAAAGCATGAGCCTGGATGTACAGGTCAAGCTGTTACGTCTGTTGCAGGAGCGCGTGGTGGAGCGCCTGGGCGGCAATCAGTTGATCCCGCTGGATATCCGCATCATCGCCGCGACCAAGGAAGACTTGCGCCAGGCCGCCGACCAGGGCCGCTTCCGCGCCGACTTGTATTACCGCCTCAACGTCGCACCGTTGCGCATTCCACCGCTGCGCGAGCGCGGCGAAGATGCATTGATGCTGTTCCAGCACTTCGCCGATGAGGCCAGCAGTCGCCACGGCCTGCCGCTGCATGAACTGCAACCGGGCCAGCGCGCGCTGCTGCTGCGCCACAGCTGGCCGGGCAATGTCCGCGAATTGCAGAACGCCGCCGAACGCTTCGCCCTGGGCCTGGAACTGGCCTTGGATGCTACGCCGGATAATCCGTCGGCGGGTGTGCTGACGTCCACGCCGGGCGGTCTGAGCGAACAGGTCGAGCAGTTCGAAAAGAGCCTGATCGCCGCCGAGCTGACCCGCCCCCACAGTTCCATGCGCAGCCTGGCCGAAGCCTTGGGCGTACCGCGCAAGACGCTGCACGACAAACTGCGCAAGCACGGCCTGAACTTCGCCAACCAAAGCGGTGACGACGAATGACCGCTCCCACCCGCCAAGAGGCCACCATGAGCCGCGACAGCCGCTACCTGGAATCCATCCTGCACCACGACATCCCCCTCACCCGGGAAATGGGCCTCAAGGTGCTTGGCTGGCACCACGGCCAATTGCAGTTGCACCTGCCGTTGCAGGCCAACATCAACCACAAGAGCACCATGTTCGGCGGCAGCCTGTATTGCGGCGCGGTGCTGGCGGGCTGGGGCTGGCTGCATTTGCAGTTGCGCGAAGAGGGGATTGAAGACGGGCATATCGTGATTCAGGAGGGGCAGATCAGTTATCCGCTGCCAGTGACGCGGGATGCCACGGTGGTATGCCAGGCGCCGGAAGAAAAGGTGTGGAAGCGGTTCGTGGCGACCTACAAACGCTATGGCCGTGCGCGATTGATGCTGGAGACGTGGGTTGTGAATGAGGACAGTGAGGAACGAGCGGTGACGTTTACCGGCCAGTACGTCCTGCACCGCTAGCTGCCAAACTACAAAACCCTGTGGGAGCGGGCTTGCTCGCGAATGCGATGGATCAGTCGATATTTTCATCAACTGACAGACTGCATTCGCGAGCAAGCCCGCTCCCACATTTGATCAGGTGTGACCTTAAGATCTGGCCAGGCTCAGCAACCTTTCACGCCACACCGCTTTCGCCGGCAGCGCCAAAAAGAACGGATTCAACAACGACGCCCGTGCCGGGTAGCTGAACGGCTCGCCGCTCAACTCCAGCACTTCGCCGCCCGCCCCTTCCAGCACGCCCTGGGCGGCTGCCGTGTCCCATTGTGACGTCGGCGCCAGACGCGGATAACAATCCGCACTGCCCTCGGCCAACAGGCAGAACTTCAAGGAGCTGCCGATATTGGCCAGCTTCAGCTCGCCCAGGCCCTCGCTCAGGCCATCGAGCAAACGTTCCTGCTCAGGGCTGGTATGCCGACGACTGGCCACCACGGTAAACGACTCGCCAGCGGCGGGCGCTTCGCGCACTTGAATCTGCTTGGGCGCTTCATTCACATCGGAGCGCCAGGCACCCAGGCCCGCGCCACCGAAATAGCAGCGGCCACTGGTGGGCATCGAGACCACGCCGAACACCACGCGGCCCTGCTCGATCAGGGCGATATTGACGGTAAATTCTTCACTGCCGGCGATAAATTCCTTGGTGCCGTCCAACGGGTCCACCAGCCACCAGCGTTGCCAGCCGGCGCGCACGCTCTGGTCAATGTCGGCGTCTTCCTCGGACAGCACCGGAATGCTCGGGTCCAGCGCGGTCAGGCCCGCCAGGATCAGGTGATGCGCGGCCAGGTCGGCCGCCGTCACCGGCGAATCGTCCGCCTTGGAGGTCACGGCCACGTCGGCGCGCCAGTACGGCAATATTGCTTCGCCGGCCTGGCGTGCCAGTTCGATCACGGGGGCTATAAACGGGTGGCCCAGAAACAGTACGCTCATGCGCTAAACGCTCCTCGCTGGATCAACAGGTCTCGTACCAGGTACAGCGCGGCCAGGGCGCGGCCTTCGCTGAATTGCGCGTTTTGCGCGAGCATCGACAGCTCGCGCAGGTTCACCCGCTCCACACGCATCGGCTCAGGCTCATCGCCTTCAAGGCGCTCTTCGTAAAGGTCGGTGGCCAGTACCACCTGGATTTTCTGGCTCATGTAGCCAGGCGACAGCGAAAGCTCAGTGAGGTGCTCCAACTGCCGCGCGCCGTAGCCGGCTTCTTCCTTGAGTTCGCGGTTTGCCGCCGCCAGCACGTCCTCGCCAGGTTCGATCAGGCCCTTGGGCAAGGACACTTCATATTCGTCGGTACCGCCGCAGTATTCTTCCACCAGCAATGCATGGTCCGCATCGATCATCGCCACGATCATCACCGCGCCGTAGCCGGCACCGCGGCCCACCAGGCGCTCGTAGGTCCGTTCAACGCCATTGGAAAAGCGCAGTTGCACTTGCTCCACGCGGAACAAACGGCTACTGGCGACTATTTCGCGGGCGAGGACGGTGGGTTTCTGGCGCATAAGCGGCTCCTTGGCATGATCGGGTTACTATACCGTGGCTTTTCCGATTGTCTGTGTCGGATATCTTTACTTACATGAGAACACCCCATGCCCTCTTTGCCCTGGCACGCCATCGATACCGTCCTGCTGGACATGGACGGCACCCTGCTCGACCTGCATTACGACAACCATTTCTGGATGGAACACCTGCCCCAGCGTTACGCCGAGTTGCACGGGGTCAGCCGCGCCATGGCCGAGCTGGAGTTGCAACCGCTGTTCGAGCGTAACGCCGGACAGTTGCAATGGTATTGCCTGGATTTCTGGAGCACGGAACTGGACATCCCGGTGCGCGAACTCAAACTGGAGACCGCCCATCTGATCGCCCTGCGCCCGGACGCCGATACGTTTCTGGCGGCGATCAAACGCGCCGGCAAGCGCGTGATCCTGATCACCAACGCTCATCGTGATTCGCTGTCATTGAAGCTGGAACGCATTGAACTGGCGCCGTATTTCGAACGATTGATCAGCTCCCACGATTACGGTTTTGCCAAGGAAAGCCCGCAGTTCTGGGATGCCCTGCAAGCCGACATCGGCTTTGACCCGGCGCGCAGCCTGTTTATCGATGACACCCTGCCGATCCTGCGCAGTGCGCGGGATTTTGGCGTGGGGCATTTGTTGGCGGTGAAAGAGCCGGATAGTCGCAAAGGGCCCAAGGACACAGCTGAATTCGCAGCGGTTGGTGATTATCGAGATCTCGTTGTCGGACTCTAACCCAATGTGGGAGCGGGCTTGCTCGCGAAAGCACTGTGTCAGTCAATATATTGGGTGACTTATCCACCGCTTTCGCGAGCAAGCCCGCTCCCACATTCAGGCCTTCGTATTACTTGGGAATACGCAGCGTCTGGCCTGGATAGATCTTGTCCGGATGGGACAACAGCGGCTTGTTCGCCTCGAAAATCTTGTTATACAGATTGGCGTTACCGTACACCGAGAGAGAAATAGCACTCAGCGTATCGCCCTTTTTCACTACTACAAAAGTCGCAGCCTCCACAGCCGGGCCCGTTACAGTGATCTGGTCATCCACACTGGCCACACCGGCAATATTGCCCAACGCCAGCAGGATCTTCTCTTTTTCTTCCTGGGTGGCGACTTCACCGGTCACGGTCACCTTGTCGCCCTCTACCGTGGTCTGCACATTCGGATTACCCAGACCCACTTTGGCCACGTGTTCCTTCAACTGCTCACTGGCGTTCGCATTGCCCGGCGTCAGCAGGTCGATCAATTTCTCGCCGGCTTCCTTAACAAAGCTTAAAAGACTCATGGTGCGCTCTCCTTAGTAGTTGATTTCCAGTTGCCCAAGACTAGACCAGTCTTGTCAACGTGGGTTCCGGATCGGCCAAAGACCCAAACGCGCTAGAATCCCCCCGCCATTGGAATAAGCCCTGGAGCGAAGATGGACATCAAACAGCTGAAATTCCTCATCGCCCTCGACGAAACCCGTCACTTCGGCCAGGCGGCGGCGCGTTGCCATATCACCCAGCCCACGTTATCCATGCGCTTGCGCAGCCTTGAAGAAGAGTTGGATTTGCCGCTGGTCAATCGCGGCCAGCGCTTTGAAGGCTTTACCGCACCCGGCGAACGGGTACTGGCGTGGGCACGTACGGTGCTGGCGGCCTATGACGGCCTGCAGGCCGAGGCGGCGGCGTGTCGTGGCAATCTGGTAGGTACGTTGCGCCTGGGCGTGGTGCCGCTGTCGAGTTTCGATCCTTTGGCGCTGATGCAGCAGCTGCATAAAGAGCACCCCAGCCTGCGTTTCGAACTGTCGGCCCTCAGTTCCGAGCAGATTCTGGAGCAGCTGGCGAGCAATCGCCTGGACCTGGGCGTGTCCTATCTGGAACGCCTGGACAGCGAGCGCTTCGACTCGCTGGCCCTGGGCGAAACGCGCATGGGTCTGCTCTACGACCAGCGTTTCTTCAGCTTCGGTGACAAGCCGCTGAGCTGGGAAGCTTTGATCGAATTGCCTCTGGGCATGCTCACCAGCGGCATGCACTTTCGCCAATCCATCGACCATAACTTCCACAGCCGCGGGCTCAACCCGCAGCCGCTGCTGCAGACCGATGCCGTCCATCAGTTATTACAAGCCGTGCATGGCGGGCTTTGCTGCGCGGTGATGCCGCTGGATGGAGGCCTGGATGCGCTCACCGAGCACTTGCGCCTGCAGCCGATTGAAAACGCCCAGACCCTTGCCCGCCTGGGGCTGATCATGCGTCGCAGCGCTCCGCGCTCGGCACTGGCGGAAGCCTGTTTTGCGCTGTACCAGAAATTGCAAAGCACGCCTTGATCGACGTCATCTATCGGTAGATCAGTACTGGCAATTAGACGCGACGCTTTGTCGCGCCTAGTCTAAACACTGATCAATCCGTCGGTGGTATTGCCCCATGAACGCCAAGCGCCCAACCTGCGCGGCGCCCGCTGTTGAAACGCCTGCGCCTGCCGCCAGCCAGAGTTACCAATATTGCAGTCTCGATCACTCAGAATCCGCCAGCACAGCCCTGGCGGAAGAAGTGGCGTTGGCGATTGCCTATAACGACATCAGCCAGGCGGTGATGTTGGTGACGCCGACGGACCTTGAAGATTTTATTGTCGGTTTCAGCCTCGGCAGCGGGATTATTGCCGACGTCAGCGACATCTATGATCTCCAACTCAGTGGCGCGGGCTCTGCCCAGTACGCACACGTGCAGATTTCCAGCCGTGCATTCTGGAACCTCAAGCAGCAGCGCCGCCAACTGGCCGGCACCAGTGGCTGCGGCCTGTGCGGCGTGGAAGCGGTGGAGCAAGCATTGCCAGACCTTGAGGTATTGCCCGGCGCTCCGTTGCCTCCGGCGCAGTGGCTGGACGGCCTGCGCCAGCGCATCAGCGCGTTCCAACCCCTGGGCCAGCACAGCGGCGCCGTGCATGCGGCCGTCTTTATGAACGGTCAGGGGGAATTATTACTGGGCCGCGAAGACATCGGTCGGCACAACGCCTTGGATAAATTGATCGGCGCATTGATCCGCCAACAGATTCCGACCAAAGGCGGCCTGGCGATTGTCACCAGCCGTTGCAGCCTCGAATTGATCCAGAAAGTCCTGCGTGCGGGCATCCAGACCCTGGTCAGCCTGTCGTCGCCCACCGGCCTGGCCCTGCAATGGGCACGCCGGCATAACCTCAATCTCATCCACCTGCCGCAGAAAAGTGCGCCGCGGGTCTACAGCCCTGCGATGGAGAACCAGCCGTGAGCAATCATCATCAAGCCGACCAAACCCCGACCCCGCGCTACAAGCCCTACAAAGGCCCGGCTGGCGGCTGGGGCGCGCTGATCAGCGTGGCGCAAGCCTGGCTGACCAGTGACAACGCGCTGAAGAACCTGCGCATGATGCTCAAGACCAACCAGAACGGCGGCTTCGACTGCCCGGGCTGCGCCTGGGGCGACTCGCCGGAAAGCGGCATGGTCAAGTTCTGCGAAAACGGCGCGAAGGCGGTGAACTGGGAAGCCACCAAGCGCCGCGTGGATGCGGCGTTCTTCGCCAAACACAGCGTCACCGCCCTGATTGCACAGAGCGACTACTGGCTCGAATACCAGGGCCGCCTGACCGAGCCGATGCGCTACAACGCCGAAACCGACCACTACACGCCCATCAGCTGGGAAGCGGCCTTCGACCTGATCGGCAAGCACCTCAATGCCCTGCCCAGCCCGGACATGGCCGAGTTCTACACCTCGGGCCGCGCCAGCAACGAAGCGGCGTACCTGTATCAGCTGTTCGTGCGCGCCTATGGCACCAACAATTTCCCGGACTGCTCGAACATGTGCCACGAGGCCAGCGGCGTCGCCCTGGCGCAAAGCGTGGGCGTCGGCAAAGGCACCGTGACCTTTGATGACTTCGAACACGCCGACGCGATTTTCGTCTGGGGCCAGAACCCCGGCACCAACCACCCGCGCATGCTCGAACCGCTGCGCGAAGCAGTTAAACGTGGCGCCCAGGTGGTGTGCATCAACCCGCTGAAGGAGCGCGGCCTGGAACGCTTCCAGCATCCGCAGCACCCGCTGGAAATGCTCACCAACGGTGACAAACCGACCAACACTGCGTACTTCCGTCCGGCATTGGGTGGCGACATGGCCATCCTGCGCGGCATGGCCAAGTTCCTGCTGCTGTGGGAACGCCAGGCCCAGGCCGAAGGCAAAGAGGCCGTGTTCGACCACGATTTCCTCAACGAACACACCGTCAACGTCCTCGACTACCTGGGCCAGATCGACGACACCTCGTGGGATGAAATCGTCGCGCAGTCCGGCCTGACCCTGGTCGAGATCGAGCAAGCGGCGCGCATGTACGCCAAAGGCAAGAACGTAATCATGTGCTGGGCGATGGGCATCACCCAGCATCGTCACTCGGTGCCGACCATCCAGGAAATCGCCAACCTGATGCTGCTGCGCGGCAACATCGGCCGCCCAGGCGCCGGCCTTTGCCCGGTGCGTGGCCACAGTAACGTGCAGGGCGACCGCACCATGGGCATCAACGAACGCCCACCGGTGGCCTTCCTTGATTCCCTGGAGCGCCGCTTCCAGTTCCAGGTACCGCGCACCAACGGCCACAACGTGGTCGAAGCGATTCACGCCATGCTCGAGGGCCGCTCCAAGGTGTTTATCGGCTTGGGCGGCAACTTCGCCCAAGCCACGCCGGACAGCACGCGCACCTTCGAAGCACTGCGCAACTGCGACCTGACCGTGCAGATCAGCACCAAGCTCAACCGCAGCCACCTGATGCACGGCAAAGACGCGCTGATTCTGCCGTGCCTGGGCCGTACCGACATCGATATCCAGGCCGACGGCCCGCAAGCGGTGACGGTGGAAGACTCGTTCAGCATGGTCCACGGCTCCAACGGCCAATTGCAGCCGCTGTCGAAGCTGATGAAATCCGAACCTGCGATCCTGGCCGGCATCGCCGCCGCGACCTTGGGCAGCAAACCGGTGGATTGGAACTGGCTGGTGGCCGACTACGGGCGCATTCGCGACCTGATCGCCGATACCATCCCGGGCTTCAAGGACTTCAACGAAAAAATCAAAAATCCGGGCGGCTTCTACCTGGGCAACTCCGCAGGTGCGCGCCGTTGGAATACGCCGTCGGGCCGCGCCAACTTCCGCCCCAATATCCTGCCCAAGGACTTGATCCACGAACGCACCCACGCCACAGGCCGCGTGCCGGACCTGATCATGCAATCGATGCGCTCCCACGATCAGTACAACACCACCATTTATGGCCTGGACGACCGCTACCGTGGGGTCAAGGGCCAGCGTGACGTGCTGTTCGTCAACGAAGCCGACATTATTCGCCTGGGCTTCAAGCCGGGGCAAAAGGCCGACATCGTGTCGCTGTGGGAAGACGGTCGTGAGCGCCGGGTGAAGGGCTTTACCTTGCTGGCATTCGATATTCCGGCCGGGCAGGCGGCGGCTTATTACCCGGAAGTGAACCCGCTGGTTCCGCTGGAAAGCACCGGGGATGGCAGCCATACGCCGACGTCGAAGTTCGTGGCGATTCGCCTGGAAGCCGCGAGTGACAATGGCTTGATCATGGCCCGTTCAGCCTGACGGAAATCCGGGCACAAAAAAGGCCGCTTTTGCATAAAAGCGGCCGTTCCGAAGTAGCTAAAGACTGGCGAAATTGACTTAAGTTCCTTAGCCAAAACAGTAAGTTAGCGAATTGTGTACAAGTCGTGCTACTGGTCGGATTTCTATTGTCACAATCTCGACACAGCCTCAGGATCGCGCCGTCATCCCCTTGAGGTTTCCCTTAATGAAGTTCTCCTCGATTCTCTTGTTGTCCCTTGGCCTGGTCAGTGGCGCAGCCATGGCCGGTGGCACCACCGAAGCCGGTGTAGGCGGCGCATTGGGCGGGGTACTTGGCTCGGTTGTCGGCCAGCAGATCGGCGGCAACACCGGCTCGGCCATCGGCGCAGCCTTGGGCGGCGCGGGCGGCAGTGCGGTGGGCGCCGACAAGCGTAGCCGTGGCGAAGCCGCCATTGGCGGCGCATTGGGCGCGGCGGGCGGCAACGTGGTAGGCCGAAGCATGGGCGGCAACACCGGCAGCCTGATCGGCGCAGCCGCCGGCGGTGGTGCGGGTGGCGCGCTGGGCAACTACATGGGCAACAAGAGCGATGACGATGATCGCCGTTATCGTGGCCGTGATAACCGTCGGTATGACCGCGATGATCACCGTGGGCGCGGGCATGCCTATGGGCATCGCAAGAACAAGCATCACTATCGTCACCGGTAAGCTTACGACTTAACGAACACTGCATAACCCCTCTGGGAGCGGGCTTGCTCGCGAAAGCGGAGTGTCAGGCGCTGGATATGCTGACTGGCCCACCGCCTTCGCGAGCAAGCCCGCTCCCACATTCGGTCCGAGGTGTTCGTGGGTGTCGGGTCAAACTGCCAACCGCTGCAACGCCTCGCGCAACTGCCCCGCAATCGCCACCGGCCGGTTCGACCCTCGATCCACAAACACATGCACAAAACGTCCCGCCGCGCAGGCCTCTTCCTCGCCGGCCTTGAACACCGCCAATTCATACTGCACTGAACTGTTGCCCAATTTGCCCACCCGCAGGCCGATTTCGATGCGCTCGGGAAACGCGATCGAGGCAAAGTAATCGCACGCCGAACTCACCACAAACCCCACCACTTCACCGTCATGAATATCCAACCCGCCTTGTTCGATCAGGTAGGTATTCACCGCCGTATCAAAGAAGCTGTAGTAGGTCACGTTGTTCACGTGGCCATACACGTCGTTATCGTGCCAGCGCGTGATGATCGGCTGGAAGTGAGGGTAATCGGCACGTTGTGGCACTGAATCAGGCATGGGCACCTCGGGTGAAAGTGGGTTTACAGATCATTCAAATGGGCCTCGGCCCACTCGCGCACCTCGGCGTAGGGGTAGTCTTCCAGCGCAGCGAAACCGGGAATGCCCCGCGCCTTCAACTTGGTGAACAACGGCACGCTGATACCGCCCAGAAACCGCGTCAAGCGTTCGGCGCCGGGCAGCTCGCCATTATGCTCATGATGCCTGTGGATAAAATCACCGCACAGCCCCATGAAGTTTTTATCCACAAGCGGCGGCAAGCTCGGCGGCGCCGGCAAGCGCGCCACTTGCCCATGGCACACCGAGCAATGTCCGCAACGCTGGGGGGCGTTTTCATCGCCAAAATACTGCGCAAGGCGATGCCCCAGGCAATGCTCGGTGGCGAACAGATCGAGCATGGCGTGAATGCGCGCCACCTCGGTCACCTCATGTTGCTTGAAGCCTGTGTATAACTCGGTGCTCAGCACCTGCGCATCGAAGTCGGTATTCAGCAGGCTGTAGACCTCGGTCATTTGCTTGCTTTCCAGTTCGATCAGGCCATGTTCCTGGAAATAATCCAGCGCTTTTACCACTCGGTTGCGCTCGGCATTGTGCTGCTGATACAGCGCGTCGAAATCCACCGTTGCCCAGGTTTTTGCGCGCTTGCACACCTGGATGATCGCCGCGACAAATTGCTGCCGCTCGCCGGAGAAACGGGCGAGCAAGGCCTCGGGTTCGATCAGGTACTTGAAGCGGTACTCAGCGTAAAACGCGTAGCGCGGCGCGATCACGCCCTTGAGCTCCAACTGCACCAACAGCGTCTTCAACGGCAGTTCGCGAATATTGCTGTGGTCCGACAAAGACCTGAGCAAAAACTCCCACTGGCCTTCGCCCCGCGCGGCCTGCAGCTCTTCCAGCACCCGACGGATGCCCTCCTGTTCCGGCGTATCGCCGTAGACGAAGTTTTCCAGCACATTGAGGCTGTCGCGGTTGGCCAGCACCAGACAGTCAGACGGCTGCCCATCCCGTCCCGCACGACCGATTTCCTGGCTGTAGTTTTCGATGGATTTGGGCAGGTCGAAGTGCACCACATTGCGGATGTCACTTTTATCGATGCCCATGCCAAAAGCGATGGTGGCCACGATGCAATTGGAGCGCCCACTCATGAAACGTTGCTGGATACCCTCGCGTTTGTCATGGGGCAGCCCTGCGTGATAGGCCTCGGCCTGGATACCATTGCGGTTCAAGTGCTCGGCAATCTGCTCGGCGGTTTTCTGCAGGGTGACGTAGACGATGCTGGGCTGGTTGGCCCGCTCGTTCATCCATTGCACCAGGCGTCGGCGCTTGTCCACACCGCTGACCGGCTCGACCAACAGGTTCAGGTTGGGCCGGTAAAAGCCCGTGGTGACCACATCGTCCGGCGCAATGGCGAACTTCGCCTGCATGTCGGCAATTACCTTCGGTGTCGCCGTAGCCGTCAACAGCAACGCCTGCGGGATATTGAACTGGCGTTGGTAGTCCGGCAGCTTCAGGTAGTCCGGGCGGAAGTTGTGGCCCCACTCGGAAATACAGTGCGCCTCGTCCACCACCAGCAACGAGATCTGCACGCTTTGCAGGAAGTTTCGAAAGCGCTCGTTCTTCAAGCGCTCCACCGAAATCATCAGGATTTTCAGCTCACCGGAACGCGCGCGCGCCATCACGTCATTGGCGTCCTCGCGGCTCTGGGCCGAATCGATACTGCCTGCGCAAATACCGTGACGCTGCAAAAAGCCAAGCTGGTCCTGCATCAACGCCAACAGCGGCGACACCACCAGCGTCAGGTGCGGCAACAACACGGCGGAAAGTTGATAACACAGGGACTTACCCGACCCGGTCGGAAAAATGGCCGCCGCCGAACGACCGGCCAGCACGGCGCTGACC
The DNA here is from genome assembly GCF_014268345.1 of Pseudomonas sp. SWRI18. Taxonomy (NCBI): domain Bacteria; kingdom Pseudomonadati; phylum Pseudomonadota; class Gammaproteobacteria; order Pseudomonadales; family Pseudomonadaceae; genus Pseudomonas; species Pseudomonas sp. SWRI18. The sequence goes on along the minus strand of NZ_JACCQQ010000002.1, from coordinate 160,922 downwards.
GTTTGTTCCTGGCCCAAACGAAACTGTGGATAACCAAAGACCTGCTGGAGGGTGTCGTGCATAGGCTGTCACTCCGTTGACCGCTGAAGGAATGAAAACCATAGATCAGCGATCAAGAAAAGGTCGTGGATAAACGCTACAAACTGATACAGAGAAAACCAGCATGCCCGCGCAAAAACGGAGACAGTAGCACGCTTGATCACTTACCCCGACAAGGAGTCGTGCATGCCTCGATGCCCGCTGTTTTCACTGCAACGCCTCATGGTTTTCTTATTGCCGTGGTTATTACTGGGCTGTGCCACCGCCCCGGTCCCTACCTCTACCGAACCAGACACACGCCGGTTTGAAACCCCTGAATACCTCGCGCAAAAAGCCCTGCCCATCGTCAAAGCTTCCTCTGTATACGCACGGGGAGGCACGGGCCAGGGCGTGAGCGTGGCGCTCATCGACTCGGGTCTCAACCACAGCCTGCCGGAGTTCTACGGGCGTGTGGCCGATCCGGGCTACGACTTCGTGAGACAAATGCAGTGCACCGTTGATATCAAAGGTCATGGCACCCAGATGGCCGGTATCCTCGCCGCGAACAAAAACGATCAGGGCATCCACGGCATTGCCTTCAATGCCCAACTCATTCCCATGCGTTTCGGAGACGATAAGGAGCCCTTTTACTTCGACAGTGAAATCGCCCAGGCATGGAACCTTGCATACGCCAAAGGTGCACGCATCTTCAGCAATTCATGGGCCAACCCCATTGAAGCCAATACCAACGAAGTTTCCATTTATGAACGCTTGATGGGCGACTCATTGGAGGTGGCCAAAAAACTGGTGGCCGAAGGTTCCGTATTCGTCTTTTCCACTGGCAATGAAGTCAAGCGTGAACCCCTTGCCGAACCTGGCCTTCCGGCGTTGGTGCCCGAACTGGAGAAAGGCTGGATAGCCGTCATGGCGCTCAAGAACGACGGTACCGCCATCAATCTCAAATCCAATTATTGCGGCCTCGCGGCACGCTGGTGCATCGCGGTACCCGGCGGCGACGGTGGGGCGGGGCTGTTGACGACCAACAAGGACGGCAGCTACGGGCCCACAGCCGGCACCTCGCCAGCCGCCGCGTTGGTCAGTGGCGCCCTGGCTGCGTTACAGAGTCGCTTTCCCGAAATGACGCCGCAACAAGTGCGTGAACGCCTGCTCAGCACGGCTAATCGAACGGGGATCTATGCTAACAGCGAAGCCTATGGGCGAGGCTTGATGGACCTGGACGCGGCTTCGCGCCGGTAGCCATCCACCAAACAGACAACGCGCCACTGGGGCGCGTTGTCGGTAGGACGTTTGCCACTGTCTATCAGCGGTTCCGTACCCGCTCAATTGCCGTGTCATACACCGGATTGGCCTTCTGCTCCTTGGCCAACTGGTAGTGACGCAACGCATCGGCGAACTGCCCGGCCGCTTCGTAGATGCGCGCGATGTTGTAGTAGGCGCCGGCCCGTACGGTCGCGGCATTCGCGCCGGTCGCCAAGGCGATGGCCTTGCGGTTGGCCCAGATCGACTCGGCGGTATTGCCTGCCTTCTGATACGCCAGGCCCAGGTTGCCGTAGGCCTTGCCGAAGCCATTGTCCAGCTCGATGGCCTGGCGGAACAGGTCGATGGCCTGGTCAAGGTTCCCCGCCTGGTAGGCCGCTTCGCCTTGAACGTTCAGACGTTTCGCATCGGTTTGGGCCGAAGAGCTGACCGCGACAGCCGTCACCGCAACACTGTCATCCAGTAACGGTTTGACTTCATTGAGCACATTCGCGGCATCCACCGTCACGCCGTTGAAGGTGTTGATGTCCTGGAAGTCGCCACTGCCTGTCATGCGGAACACGGTCCACAGGTTACCGCTGCGGTTTTTCGGCACGTAGTAGGTGCGCACCAGGGACTGGCCCATGTACACGAACACCTTGGCTTCGCTGTTGGACAGTTGGCGCGAACCTGGATTATCACTGTTGCTGTAGTCATGCACGGCGTAGACGTAGCTTTCGCCGTAGTGCTTCTTCTGCAGGGTAATGGTTTCCGGGCCGTAGCTGTCGGTGTCATCCACGTCCAGCTCGGCGTCGTCGCCCTTTTGACTATCGAAGTAGATGTTGTTACCGGGGAAAATCATATGGGAGTCGAGGTCTGCCGGGGTTTTGCCCCAGCTCAGCACCACGCGCAGGCCGTCGAGGTTTTCCATCACCGGGCTGATGGCGTAGGTCATGCCTTTGCACGGGCACTTCACCACCAGGTTGGAGTAGCCGGGCTTTTTGATGATCAGCAGGCTGCTGGCATCATCCGCGGCTTCGCTGGTGAGGGTCACCTGGCCCTGGGCATTGGTGCGGCCCACTACGTTCTGTGCGCCGTTACGTTGCAACAGCACTTCGGCGTCGGCGATTTTCTGGTCCTTGACCACCGCGCTGAGCACCTCGATCGGCAATTGTTCGGCCTGGACCGAAAACGCCACTGCACACAATGACATCGCCGAAGCGATACGCAGCAAACCCATGCTCAACTCCCTTTAAGTATTGGGCGGAATCGCCCTACAAGATTTTGCGGTGAAACATACCTTGAATTCAGCGCGCTGGCGGATTTTTTATAAGGAATGTGACGTGGTTATTAGGTAGCACTGATCGCAGTTAAACCATCTGTTTATTGTCCGAGAAGAAACTCACTTCTAAGGTTCGTTCCGTCGCTGCCAAATCAGCGACCGGGTTTGGTCACCCGAAAAACAGCACACATAAGTGCCATTATTTGTTCCGCGAACGTCTATCGTCTCGTATCGCAGTGCTATGGCGGCTGTGTGGGGGACGTCTTCGGACGTGTCGGAGTGCTGTTTCCGGCTGGCCAACCCGCGCACAGTCCGCCACCCACCGTTTGGCCACGGTGATGTCGGTTACCTAACAGCAAACCGAGTACCTTCACATGCAAATACCTGAAACGATGGACCGCTACCGCCTACTGCGCACCAACTTCACCGACACCCACCCACTTGTCATCGACACTGAAGCCAAAGCCGAAGACATCCAGTCCGCTGCCCATCAACGCATCCGCGCAGCCACGGACTTGCTCGAAACTTTCTCCTGCCTGACCTTCGAACACGCCGACCTCAAAGACATTTCCCACATCATCAACGCCTTGTACCTGCTGGTTCAGGACGGCTGTGATTTGCTGGAAGCCACGCAACAGGTTTAGCTGCAACCGGCGGCCGACAGTCCAACACAAACTAACCAGACATACAGCTAACCCTGTGGGAGCTGGCTTGCCTGCGATAGCGGAGCGTCAGGCGACATCTTCATACCTGATCCACCGTCATCGCGGGCAAGCCCGGCTCCCACATTTGACCGATATTACTGTTGAGTCGCTGCCAATCCATAAATGCCGGAGATCACTGTAAGAAATCTCCAAACGCTGCGACATCCTCTTCCCAAATTGCTTCAAATACACCCTCAACCCTCTACAGTAGTAACGCGTAGCTGAATGAAAATAGCGCTCTCTCAACCGTCTCGGCAGAAATACCGTGACGCCCCCATTCGCCCACTCCTGCGTGCCCCCACCATGAACCTCGCCCCCAACTTCCCCGAAGACCCCGTCATGCAGCAACTCCTGCAACTGCTGCACGAAGAAATCGGCCTGCCGAAACACAAGACCCTTCGCCTGCAGACCTCGCTGAACTTCGACCTCGGGTGCGATGGCGCTGAGGCCAAGCAACTGATGGAAGCGCTGGAGCAGGAATTCGCGCTCGACCTGGGCGACTTCGACACTTATCGTTACTTCAACCCTCCGGTATTTGATGTGTTTCTCAAACGTCGGGCCAAGGGGCGCGGCGAAAAAGTGCCGCTGACCATTGGAATGCTTTACCTGGCGATCAAGACGCACAGCTGGGATACGCAGACGCTGGAAAACCTGAGCTGAGCGAATACAGATTTCGAACTCACGGAAGACCAAATGTGGGAGCGGGCTTGCTCGCGAATGCGGTGCATCAGCCAACCTTTTCGGCGACTGACACTCCGCCTTCGCGAGCAAGCCCGCTCCCACATTTTGAAGCTGCGCTAACCTGGCCAGCCGCGTACACAATAAGGACTGACATGGATGTAACAATGGGCCTGCTGGCCGCCCTGCTCTGGGGCGGCACGGACTTTCTAGTGGGCCTCAACGCCCGCGCCGTGGGCGTTAAACGAGCGGTTTATTTCGGACAGGCGCTCGGCTTCCTGATCATGACTTTGTTGTTGGTCATTCTTCCCAGCTTCCTGTTCAAATCCCTCGACGCGCCGCTGAGCGTATGGCTGCTGGGCATCGCTGCCGCCCTGCTCACCGTCTCCGGCGCCCTCGCCCTGTCCAAGGCCTTCGCCCTCGGCAAAGCCGCCATCGTCGCGCCGCTGGTGACGTCCTATGGTGTGGTCACCACATTGCTGTCCTGGGCCAGCGGAGAACACATCAGTTTGACCCAACTGGGCTGCATCGCCCTGTGCGTGATCGGCGTGATCCTGTCCAGCCTCCACAAGGACAACGGCGCCCCCCACAATAACCCACGCCTTTCCATCGCCTACGCCATGCTCGCCTCGCTGCTTTATGGCACCAGCTTCTGGCTGCAAGGGCGCTACACCCTGCCGGCGCTGGGGCCGATCACCATGCTGTGGTTGGGTTACCTGGTGGGCCTGTGCGTGCTGGTGGTAATGGTGTTGAAGATCAAGGACGGCCTGAAGATCCCGCCGCTGAAAAACTGCACGACGTTGACCGGGGCGAGCTTGATGAACCTGGGCGGGTTTTCGGCGTTTTCGTGGGGGGCGATGACAGGGTCGGTGGCGGTGGTGACGGTGATCAGTACGCTGTCAGGTGGGATTGCGGCGATTCTGGGGTTTGTGTTTTTCAAGGAGCGCTTGTCGGCGGTGCAAGTGCTGGGAGTCGCGCTGGTGCTGATCGGCGCCGTGGTCTTACACGTCGCCCATTAAGCCGTCGCGCAGAAAAAAGCCGCCTGCAAGAGGCGGCTTTTTTACAACGTTCGAACCTTACAACTTAGGCCCAGCAGCCTTGATCGCCTCACTCACTTCAAACTTCTTGAAGTTCTCGATGAACAACCCAGCCAGCGCCTTCGCCGCTTCATCGTAGGCAGCCTTGTCGGCCCAGGTGTTACGTGGGTTCAACAGGCCCGTCTCAACACCCGGCACAGCCAATGGCACGTCGAGGTTGATGGTGTCGAGGTGTTCGGTTTCAGCACCGATCAACGCGCCGCTCTGGATCGCTGCGATCACGCCGCGGGTGGTCGGGATGTTAAAGCGTTTGCCGACGCCGTAGCCGCCGCCGGTCCAGCCGGTGTTGACCAGGTAGACCTTGGAGCCGAAGCCGCGGATGCGCTTGATCAGCAGCTCAGCGTATTCGCCGGCCGGGCGTGGGAAAAACGGTGCGCCGAAGCAGGTGGAAAAGGTCGACTTGATGCCGCCGCCGGAACCCATTTCGGTCGAGCCCACCAGTGCGGTGTAGCCGGACAGGAAGTGGTAGGCCGCTTGTTCTTCGCTGAGGATCGACACAGGCGGCAGTACGCCAGTCAGGTCGCAGGTCAGGAAGATCACCGCGTTTGGCTCGCCGCCCAGGTTCTTCTCGGAACGCTTGGCAACGTGTTCCAGCGGGTAGGCGGCGCGGCTGTTCTGGGTCAGGCTGACATTGGTGTAGTCGGCGTGCCCGGCCTCGTCGATGACGACGTTCTCCAGCACGGCGCCGTGCTTGATGGCCTTCCAGATGACCGGTTCGTTCTTCTCGGACAGGTCGATGCACTTGGCATAGCAACCGCCTTCGATGTTGAACACCACGCCTTCGCCCCAGCCGTGTTCGTCGTCACCGATCAGGTAACGGCTTTCGTCAGCGGACAGGGTGGTTTTACCGGTGCCCGACAGGCCGAAGAACAGGGTCACGTCGCCGGCTTCGCCGATGTTGGCGGCGCAGTGCATCGGCAGTACGTCGGAGGCCGGCAGCAGGAAGTTCTGCACCGAGAACATGGCTTTCTTCATCTCACCGGCGTAACGCATACCGGCGATCAGGACTTTTTTCTGAGCGAAGTTGAGGATCACGCAACCGTCGGAATTGGTACCGTCACGCTCTGGCACGCATTCGAAGTTGGCCACGTTGAGCACTTGCCACTCTTCACGACCGGCCGGGTTGTACTGGGCCGGGTTGATGAACAGGCAGCGACCGAACAGGTTCTGCCAGGCGGTCTGGGTGGTCATTTTCACGGCCAGGTAGTGGTCTTCGGAAGCCCCTACGTGAACATGGGAAACGAAGTGTTCTTGCGCGTTGTTGAAGGCTTCTACGCGGTTCCACAGGGCATCGAACTTGTCGGCCGGGAACTTGCGGTTGATCGGGCCCCAGGCGATTGCGTCCTGGGTAGTCGGCTCTTCGACGATGAAGCGGTCGACCGGCGAACGGCCGGTGCGGTGACCGGTTTCTACGACCAGCGCGCCAGTATCGGCAAGCACGCCTTCACCGCGCTGCAGGGCTTCTTTGACCAGATCGTCAACACTCAGATCGGTGTATACGGCGTTATTGGCTTGCGTCATGAGGTTCCCCGTCGGCCTGTGGCCGAGTTGCTCCAAACGTTTTGTAGTAGAAAGTTGCGCACTACTACCGCGAAAAAAGTGGGCCGGATTATGCCAGAAAAGCCCAAAAAGAGTAGGGCCCTCCCGTCAGAACGCCTCTAATCCGGCATTCGGCAGGTAATTTACCTGTGCTTAAACGTTTTAGTGGCGGGTGTCGGAAGGGGTGTCGATGCCCGCGCCGGCGAACAATTGGGCTACATCGGCCGCATCGAACAGGTAGCGCTGGTTGCAGAACTGGCAGTCGATCTCGATATGCCCACCGTGCTCCACTACCAATTCCTGCGCATCTTCCAGGCCCAGGCTGACCAGGGCGTTGGCGGAACGCTCGCGCGAGCAGCTGCAATTGAAGCGCAGGCCCTGTTCGTCAAACAGGCGCACGGCTTCTTCGTGGTACAGGCGATGCAGGATAGTTTCGTTGTCCAGGCCCAGCAGTTCTTCGGCGGTCAGGGTACCGGCCAGTGCGGTCAGCTTGCGCCAGCTGTCGGTGCGCTCATCGTCGTCCTTGATGCGGTCGGCTGGCAATTGCTGCAACAGCAGGCCGCGAGCGCGCTTGCCGTCGGCGTTGAGCCAGAACTTGGTGCCGACTTGCTGGGACATCACGAAATAGTTGGTGAAGCAGTCCGACAGGGTCTCGCCGTCGAGATCGACGATGCCCTGGTAGCGCTGGCCTTCCGTCGGGTCGACCGTGATTGCCAGCACACCGTCGGCCATCAGGTCGGCCAGAGTAGCGTCAGGTGCGATCCGCTCGGCGTCGTAACGGGCCAGGCCACGGATTTCACGCTCGCTGGAGCACTCGATCATCAGCATCGGCACCGGGCCTTCGGACCGTGCCTGCAGGATCAGCAAACCGTCGAATTTCATCGTGCCTACCAACAACGCAGCCGCCGCCATCAACTCGCCGAGCAGTTGCGCGACCGGTTCCGGATAGGCGTGCTTGGCGAGGACTTCGGCGTAGCTGCGCTCCAGGGAGACGAGTTCGCCGCGGGCGTCGTTCTCGTCAAAGATGAAGCGTTGGGTGAAGTCGGTGTCCGGTAGATCAGTCATAGGTCTGGGTATCTGAATTGATGACAAAATGATTACAAGGTTTATAGAATTAAACGCTTTAGCACCTTTTTGGTGCGGTTTTCCAAAGCAGTGGAGACAGTTTATGAACAATCCGGGTTTGTTCCAAGCCAAGTGGAACCTCGGGGGGTGGGCCTTTTGCAATCTACTCGCTATAGGGCTGCTGTGTTTTTGGCTGCGGCCCACGGGCCAGATGCTCTGCGTGATTTTCGACGAGTGGCTGTTCCACCTGCTAAACGACCCGCTGGCGAGCAACTCCACATGGCTGCATGTTTGGGCTGTGGCCAGTTTGCGACCGTTTGACGCGGTGGTCGGTGTAATTCTGCTGACGCTATTGATCCCGCGGCGACTGGGTATTCCAGGCCGTTCAAGTGCGCCAGGCGCTGTTAGGTTTTGTCGGCATTCTGTTGCTGTTGCTGTTTATCCGCATGCTGTTTTCCAAACTCGCGGCGCACATGGGCTGGCAACACAGTAGCCCGTCGATGATGATCAGTGGCGCGGTCCAGATGAGCGACTACTTCCCCGGGCTGGAGAAAACCTGGGAATTGAAGGACCGTTCGAGTCAGAGCTTTCCTGGCGATCACGCTTCGGTATTGCTGATCTGGGGTATGTTCATGTCGGTGTTCGCCACGCGCATCGGCCAGGTGCTGGTGATCTGGGGGCTGGCACTGTTGTTCATGAGGCCGCGCCTGGTGGCTGGGGCTCACTGGGGGCAGGACGATTATATCGGCGGTGTGTTGCTGGCGCTGTTGGCGCTGGGGTGGGGGTATTACACGCCGTTTGCGGCGAGGGTGTCGCAGGGATTATTGCGAGTGACGGCGCCGGTGTTTGGGTTGCTGGGGAAGTTGCCGGTGGTTGGGCGATTGAGTGTCGTGCGCATTAGCACCTAACGCCGAAGGTTCAATGTGGGAGCGGCGGTGCGACGATTCGACTTGCTCGCGAAGGCGGTGTGTCAGTCAGCACATGTGTTGACTGATACACCGCCTTCGCGAGCAAGCCCGTTCCCACATTTGATCTGCTTTTGGCTGGAGATTGGTGGCACTCATTCATCAGTGCCACTGCCGCGAAACTTGAACAAATCGCGGCGTTGCTTCTTGCTCGGCTTGCCATCGGTGGTCATGCCCGTGGCGCCCGCCTTGCGCATGGCGGCCGCGTTTTCGCGCTTGGCAACGCTGGCCTCGGTCTCCGTATAAAGCGCCTGCGCTTCGGGCGCGCCGCGACGAACAATGGAAAGTGCCTGGACCACAATGGTCTTTTCGTCAAAACCTATACGAATCTGAAACTCATCGCCGACACGTGGCTCTTTGCCCGGCTTGCAGCGCTCGCCACGATGATGCACCTTGCCACTCTCGATCGCGGCCTTCGCCAGGGCACGGGTTTTATAGAAACGCGCCGCCCACAGCCACTTGTCCAGACGGACCTTTTCTTCCTCTTGCTGCTTTTGAGCCACTTGAATTCCTCGCTCTGAAAAATGTCGCAACTTTACCGTTGAACCCCTTCGACGCATAAACCCCAAGGCTCACCTAAGATACGCCAGGTAGCACCCTGATTTTCGCGAGGATACGCTGTGACCGACTTTCCCGTTTCACTCACCTCGCCTGAACAGCGTTGCGTGGGTTGCCAGCAAAGCGAGCCCCTGGGGTTCGATTTTGCCTTCGCGTACCAGCCTATCGTAGACCTTCGGGACCGGTCGATCTTTGCCAATGAAGCCTTGGTGCGCGGCGTCGGCGGCGAAGGCGCAATATCGGTATTGCAGCAAGTCAGCGACAGCAATCGCTACCGCTTCGACCAACGCTGCCGGACCCAGGCGATAGCCGGCGCCGTGGCGCTTGGGATGCAAACCCATCTGTCGATCAATTTCATGCCCAATGCCGTGTACCGTCCGGAACTGTGTATCCGCAGCACCTTGGAGGCTGCACGCAAGCACAATTTCCCGCTGGACCGCCTGATTTTCGAGACGCTCGAAAGCGAGCACGTAGATAACCATCGCCATTTAACGAATATTCTGCGTGAATACCGCGAATTCGGCTTCAAGACCGCCATCGACGATTTCGGCGCGGGCTATTCGGGGCTGAACCTGCTGGCCGATTTCCAGCCTGACTTGATCAAGCTCGACATGGCGCTGATACGCGATGTCGATCAGGATCGCGTCCGCCAGGTCATCGTTCGGGGGATTGTCACAATCTGTGAGCAGTTGGAGGTTACTGTCATCGCCGAAGGCATCGAAAGTGCCGGCGAGCGCGACTTCCTCTCCGACTGTGGAATATTTCTGATGCAGGGCTACTGGTTCGCCAAGCCTGCATTCAAAGCCCTGGCCGACGTGACACCAACAGCTTGGGCGAACTGACCGGTTAACCATATTGAAGACATTTGACCATTTGACCGTCGTGGGTCTGCGTGAGTGGGTGGCACTTCCCGACTTGGGAGTCGCAGGCCTGCGCGCAAAGATCGACACGGGTGCCAGCACCTCAAGCCTGCACGCGACCGACATCGAGCCCTTTGAGCGCGATGGCGAAAAGTGGGTGCGCTTCACCGCGCACCTGGGCAGCGTCGTGCAGTTGCGCCACCGCCGCTGCGAAGCGCCCCTGGTGACGATGAAAACCATCAAGAGCTCCAACGGCCATGCGCAGGTGCGCTATGTCATCAGCACTACGCTGGCCTTGGGCGACCGGGTATGGCGGGTGGAATTCACCCTCGCCTGCCGCAAGGCCATGCGTTACCGCCTGTTGCTGGGCTCCAAGGCGTTGATTGATGGCCAATTGGTGGTCAATCCCGGCATCAAGTACGTTCAAGACAAACCGGTGTTCCCGGTCTCTACCATTTCTGCCCCAGGTGCTGCATGAAGATTGCTGTGCTGTCGCGAAACCCGCGTCTGTATTCCACCCGCCGCCTGGTTGAGGCCGGCACTGAACGTGGCCACGAAATGGTGGTGATCGACACGTTGCGTGCCTATATGAACATCGCCAGCCACAAGCCGCAGATCCACTACCGGGGCAAGCCGCTGGAGGGGTTTGATGCCGTGATCCCGCGCATCGGCGCTTCGGTGACATTTTATGGCTGCGCGGTGTTGCGCCAGTTTGAAATGATGGGGGTATTCCCCCTCAATGAGTCGGTGGCGATTGCCCGCTCACGGGACAAGCTGCGCTCGCTGCAGTTGCTGTCGCGTCGGGGTATCGGCCTGCCAGTGACCGGCTTCGCCCACTCCCCCGATGATATCCCCGACCTGATCGAGATGGTCAACGGCGCGCCGCTGGTGATCAAGGTGCTGGAAGGCACCCAGGGCATCGGCGTGGTGCTGTGTGAAACCGCGACGGCCGCGGAATCCGTGATCGAGGCGTTCATGGGCCTCAAGCAGAACATCATGGTGCAGGAATACATCAAGGAAGCCGGCGGTGCGGATATCCGCTGCTTCGTGGTGGGGGACAAGGTGATCGCAGCGATGAAGCGCCAGGCCAAGCCAGGGGAGTTCCGCTCCAACCTGCACCGCGGCGGCAGCGCCAGCCTGATCAAGATCACCCCGGAAGAACGCATGACCGCGCTGCGGGCGGCCAAGGTGATGGGGCTGGCCGTGGCGGGTGTGGATATCCTGCGCTCCAATCATGGGCCGCTGGTGATGGAAGTGAATTCGTCGCCGGGTCTGGAAGGGATCGAGACCACCACAGGCAAGGATGTCGCGGGGATCATCATTCAGCATCTGGAAAAGAATGGCGGGCCGAATATGACGCGGACCAAGGGCAAGGGCTGATACGCGGCAAGCTTTGGCACACTGCAAAACCAATGTGGGAGCGGGCTTGCTCGCGAAAGCGGTGGGTCAGTCGATATTTCTAGTGACTGACACTCAGTATTCGCGAGCAAGCCCGCTCCCACATTTGATATCTGTTGTTGATTAGACCGCGTCTCTAGGCAACATCAAGCCCAGCGGCAACCTCACCCGCGCCTCCAGGCCACCTTCCTCGCGGTTGCGCAGCTCGACATTGCCGCCATGCATCGAAGCAATCCGCCGCACGATGGCCAGGCCCAGGCCAGTGCCCTTGCCGCCCCGGGCACGGTCGCCGCGGGTAAAGGGGTTGAAGATGCCTTCCAGCTCGTCCGGGTCGATACCCGCGCCCCGGTCCATCACGCTCAGCACCACATAGGGCGCGGCACTGTCGCCGGACACATACGCCGCCACTTCCACATCGGACCCCGCGTGATGCAGGGCGTTACCAATCAGGTTGTTCAACAGGCGCTTCATCGACACCCGACGCAACGCAAACGGTTGGATCGGCTCCAGGCGCATGCGCACCTGTTCACCGTTCTGGTTGTAGGGTGCCACCACTTCACGCACCAGGTCCGTCAGGTCGACCTCTTCCACCACTTCATCACGGCCATCGCGGATGAACGCCAGGAACTGGTCGAGGATAGCGTCCATGTCCTCGATGTCGCGGACCATGTCATCGGTGAGGTCGGTATGGTTGCCCATCAACTCCAGTGACAGACGCAGTCGCGTCAAGGGTGTGCGCAAGTCGTGGGAGACCCCCGCCAGCATCAGCTCGCGTTCGCGACCGGCCTGTTCGACATCCTCCGCCATCTGGTTGAACGCACCGTACACCTCGGTCATCTCGCTGGGTGTATCACTGACCGGCAGGCGCACGCTGCGGCCCTGGCCTAACTGGCGGGCGGCAAAGACCAGACGTTTGAGCGGCTGGTTGAGTTGACGCACGAAAATCCAGGCGGAAGCGGTGGAAAGCAAGCCGATGGCCAGGAACCAGCCCAGCACGTTCCAGATCTTCTGCCCACGCAATGGATGGGGATACAGCGGCACCTTGATCCAGGCATCGCCCAGGCTCGGTGCCCTCACCCACAACGCAGGCGAAACATGCATGCGCAAGCGGACTTCGGTGTCCTCTCCGAGCTCTGCCTGCATCTGGCGCTGGTAGATCTCGCTGTAGGGCCAGTGCTGCTCGCCCTCGGGCACTCCGGCTCCGTCGACCCGAATCAGGGTGGAGGCCTTCGCCACCTTCTCGCGATTTTCCTCGTCAACGGCCCAGTAGGCACGCAGTGTCAGGGCAACACCGTGGCTGTACTGTCGATCCACCAGCACATCTTCGTTCATTAACAGATAAACCAGCGTGAGTGCCTTGGAAAACAGAACGACGATCAGCACCAGCCAAAGGGTGCGGGAGAAGAAACTTTGCGGGAACCACAGCGGGGTTTTCATGAGGACAGCTAGATACCTTGAGAAACGAGCGGCGCTCGCAGAATTGCAGACGCCGGGCATCCCGTCGACCCTTATAGAGTCAGACGCCGGGATGCCCGCCGTGCAAATCACCGGTCAACTGGTTTTATTGCCATCCGGCACGAACACATAACCCACACCCCATACCGTCTGGATGTACCGTGGCTTGGACGGATCAGGCTCGATCATCCGGCGCAGACGGGAGATCTGCACGTCGATGGAGCGCTCCAGGGCGTCCCACTCCCGGCCACGGGCCAGGTTCATCAGCTTGTCGCGCGTCAGCGGCTGGCGCGCGTTCATCACCAGGGCCTTGAGCACGGCGAATTCGCCGGTGGTCAACATGTGCACTTCATCGCCACGCTTGAGCTCACGGGTCGCCAGCGACAGTTCGTAGTCGCCAAAGGTGACGCTTTCGTCTTCGCTGCCCGGTGCGCCCGGCACCGGTGCGGCCTGGCGTCGCAACACCGCCTTGACCCGCGCCATCAGCTCGTCAGGGTTGAATGGCTTGGCCAGGTAGTCGTCAGCGCCCAGTTCAAGGCCCTTGATGCGGCTCAGCTCATCGCCCTTAGCGGTCAGCATGATGATTGGGATCTGGTTATTTGCGCCGCGCAGGCGCTTGCAGGCGGTGAGGCCGTCTTCGCCGGGCAACATCAGGTCGAGGACGACCAGGTTGAAGACTTCACGCCCCAGCAGGCGGTCCATCTGCTCGGTGTTCGGCACCGCACGGGCACGGTAGCCCTTGGAGTTGAAGAAACGCTCCAGCAGGCTGCTCAGCCCCGGATCGTCGTCAACGATGAGAATTTTTTCGCCTTCAGCAGTTTGTGCAGTGCTGCTCATTGGATGCTCCTCTTATCTCGGCGCGCATTATGGCCTAGCTGCCGTTATACGCACCGTGTGCATTGTTAGCAGATTTTTCCTCTACTGCCAGCGAACCCGCGTCCCACAACCGTTGGTGCAATCACCCCCCAAGCGCGGAACGCTGGTTATAATGCGGCGCCGTCGTGCTGGGCAACGTCAGATCGTTACCGTTTAATGCCTCGGCTTTTTTCACCCACGTGTCGTGATTTTTTCAATTTCGAGGGTCAATAGGCTGCCTCTTGACCCAGGCAGCGGCGCCGGTAGGGCCGCTCAACCAGTCTTCCAAGGCCTTTTTTTCCGGGCCTGCGAGCTGCTTTTCAGAATTTCAGGTGGTTTTATGGACAGCATCAACAGCCGCATCGCCGAGGAACTCGGCGTACGCCCACAACAGGTCGAAGCGGCCGTCGCTCTACTGGATGAAGGCTCCACGGTGCCCTTCATCGCCCGTTACCGTAAAGAAGTGACCGGCAGCCTCGACGATATCCAACTGCGTCACCTGGAAGAGCGCCTGCGCTACCTGCGAGAACTCGACGAACGGCGTATCAGCATCCTCGCCAGCATCGAGGAACAAGGCAAGCTGACCCCTCAGCTGGAGCGCGACATCAAGCTCGCCGATACCAAGACCCGCCTCGAAGACCTCTACCTGCCGTACAAGCAGAAGCGTCGCACCAAGGGCCAGATCGCCCTGGAAGCCGGCCTGGGCGAACTGGCCGACGGCCTGTTCAATGACCCGACGCTGAACCCGGAGGCCGAAGCCGCACGTTTCATCGACAGCGAAAAAGGTGTCGCCGACGTCAAGGCCGCCCTCGACGGGGCCAAGTACATCCTCATGGAGCGCTTCGCCGAAGACGCCAGCCTGTTGGAAAAACTGCGCACTTACCTCAAGCAGGAAGCCATCCTCAGTGCCCGCGTCATCGCCGGTAAAGAGGAAGAAGGCGCCAAGTTCCGCGATTACTTCGAACACGACGAACCGCTCAAGAGCATGCCGTCTCACCGTGCACTCGCCATTTTCCGGGGCCGCAACGAAGGCATCCTCAGTTCTGCGCTGAAGGTTGGCGATGAGTTGCCGGGCACCATGCACCCGTGCGAAGGCATGATCGGTCAACAATTCGGCATCCAGAATCAGAACCGTCCCGCAGACAAGTGGCTCGGTGAAGTCGTGCGCTGGACCTGGAAGGTCAAGCTCTACACCCACCTCGAAACCGACCTGCTCGGCGAGTTGCGCGACAGCGCCGAAACCGAGGCGATCAACGTCTTCGCCCATAACCTGCACGACCTGCTGCTGGCCGCGCCGGCCGGCCCGCGCGCAACCCTGGGCCTCGACCCGGGCCTGCGCACCGGCTGCAAGGTCGCCGTGGTCGACGCCACCGGCAAGCTGCTCGACCACGCCACGGTGTATCCGCACGTGCCACACAACAAATGGGACCAGACCCTCGCGATCCTGGCCGCCCTGTGCGCCAAGCACTCGGTGGACCTGATCGCCATCGGCAACGGTACCGCCAGCCGCGAGACCGACAAGCTGGCTGCCGAGCTGATCAAGAAATACCCCGCCATGAAGATGACCAAGGTGATGGTTTCCGAGGCCGGCGCTTCGGTGTACTCGGCATCGGAGCTGGCCTCCAAGGAGTTCCCGGACCTCGACGTGTCGATCCGTGGCGCCGTCTCCATTGCCCGCCGCCTGCAGGACCCGCTGGCCGAGCTGGTGAAGATCGACCCTAAATCCATCGGTGTCGGCCAGTACCAGCACGACGTGTCGCAGTTGAAACTGGCGCGCGGCCTGGACGCGGTGGTGGAAGACTGCGTAAACGCCGTGGGCGTGGATGTGAACACCGCTTCCGTGGCGCTGCTGGCGCGTATTTCGGGCCTCAACGCCACGCTGGCGCAGAATATCGTGACTCACCGTGACGAAAACGGCGCCTTCAAAACCCGCGCCGCGCTGAAAAAAGTCGCGCGCCTGGGTGAAAAAACCTTTGAACAGGCTGCTGGTTTCCTACGCGTAATGAATGGCGACAACCCGCTGGATTCCTCTGCGGTGCACCCGGAAGCCTACCCGCTGGTGCAACGCATCGCCGCCGAAACCGACCGCGATATCCGCTCGCTGATCGGTGACGCCGCGTTCCTCAAGCGCCTGGACCCAAAGAAGTACACCGATGAAACCTTCGGTGTGCCAACCATCACCGACATCCTGCAAGAGCTGGAAAAACCTGGCCGCGACCCGCGCCCGGAGTTCAAGACCGCCGAGTTCCAGGACGGCGTCGAAGACCTCAAGGACCTGCAACTGGGCATGATCCTGGAAGGTGTGGTGACCAACGTGACCAATTTCGGTGCCTTCGTGGACATCGGCGTGCATCAGGACGGCTTGGTGCATATCTCCGCGCTGTCGGAGAAATTCATCAAGGATCCGCGCGAAGCGGTGAAAGCCGGTGACGTGGTCAAGGTCAAGGTCATGGAAGTCGATATCCCGCGCAAACGCGTCGGTTTGTCGATGCGCATGAGCGACACGCCCGGCGAGAAAATCGACGGTGCCCGTGGCGCGCGTCCTGGCTCCGCACCTCGTTCGTCGCAGAACCGCTCCGAAAACGCTGCACCGCGCAAGGAGACCGCCACGGCAGCGCCGAGCAATAACGCCATGGCTTCGCTGTTCGCCAACGCCAAACAGTTGAAGAAGCGTTGATGCAAATCCCGGCCGGCTTGACCCAGAGCGCGTTCAGCGAACTGCTCGGCTGCCGCCTGCAACGCCTTGAGGAAGGCGTTGCCGAGGTGGCCCTGACCCTGGAGCCGCACCTGCGCAACCGCGCGGGCAAGCTCCATGGCGGGGCGATTTTCAGCCTGGTGGACATTACGATGGGGCTGGCGTGTTCCAGCACCCACGGTTTCGACCAGCAGAGCGCGACCATCGAATGCAAGATCAACTATATCCGCGCGGTGGAAGACGGCGACGTGCTGTGCACCAGCCGGGTGGTCCATGCCGGTCGACGCACATTGGTGGTCGAGGCGGATGTGTATCAGGGCGAAAGACTTGTCGCAAAAGCACAGGGCACCTTCGCTGTCCTATAGCTCCCCACCCCCGATTTGAGGTAATTTCGGCGCTGCGATAGTAGCGTCGGAATTTTCTCGCTGCGCTGTAGCCAAATTCATGGAGTGAAGCCGGCATTTTCAGAACGGGTCTCATCGACTCTAAACCAGGCGATCACGCCAGTTTTAACTTCACCCTTGTAGACCGTCCTGCCCACCCCCATATTGGGGCGACTGACGCGTGAAGGAATCCAACTTGAGCGAACTTCTCAACCGCCGCCTGGCCCTGCTCGGCAAGCGCGAACACCTCTCCCTGCTAGAGCAGTGCTTGCACGGCATCGAGCGTGAATGCCTGCGTGTCACCAGAGAGGGTCGCCTGGCGCAAACGCCGCACCCCGAAGCACTGGGCGCCGCGTTGACCAACGAATTGATCACCACCGACTACTCGGAATCGCTGCTGGAGTTCATCACCCCGGCACTGCCCAACCCGGCCGATACCCTGAGCAGCCTGGACAAGATCCACCGCTTTGCCTACACCAAGCTCGGCAGCGAATACCTGTGGAGCCCCTCGATGCCGTGCCCGTTGCCGGCCGAGGAAGATATTCCGATTGCCTACTACGGCACCTCCAATATCGGCCAGCTCAAGTACGTGTACCGCAAGGGCCTGGCCCTGCGTTACGGCAAGACCATGCAGTGCATCGCCGGCATCCACTACAACTTTTCGCTGCCGGAACAGTTGTGGCCGCTGCTCAAGGAGACTGAAGGGTTCGTCGGCACCGACCGCGACTACCAGTCCAACGCCTATATCGCGCTGATCCGCAATTTCCGTCGCTACAGCTGGCTGTTGATGTACCTGTTCGGTGCGTCCCCGGCCCTGGACGCCGGCTTCCTGCGCGGTCGTTCGCACCAGTTGGAAGTGCTCGACGCCGATACCCTGTACCTGCCGTATGCCACGAGCCTGCGCATGAGCGACCTGGGTTACCAGAGCAACGCCCAGGCCGGCCTCACGCCGTGCTACAACGACCTGGTCAGCTACACCGACAGCCTGCGCGAAGCGGTAGCAACGCCCTACGCGCCGTACGTCGAAATCGGCACGCACAAGGACGGTGAGTGGGTACAGCTCAACACCAACATCCTGCAGATCGAAAACGAGTACTACTCCAACATTCGTCCCAAGCGCGTGACCTACACCGGCGAGCGGCCGATCCAGGCGCTGATGGCCCGTGGCATCCAGTACATCGAAGTGCGCTGCCTGGACATCAATCCGTTCCTGCCGCTGGGTATCGACCTTCAGGAATCGCGCTTTCTCGATGCGTTCCTGCTGTATTGCGCGCTGAACGACAGCCCGTTGTTCGCCAATAACGAATGTGGCAACGCCACTTCCAACTTCCTCAGCGTGGTCAAGGAAGGTCGCCGTCCGGGCCTGCAATTGCAGCGCAACGGCCAAGCCGTGGACATGAAGGAGTGGGCTGCCGAGCTGTTGGAGAAGATCGCACCCTTGGCCGCCTTGCTCGATGAGAGCCATGGCATCACCGAGCACAGCCTGGCGCTCGATGCTCAACTGGCCAAGGTCCAGGACCCGTCCCTGACGCCGTCGGCCCAGGTGCTGGCGGCAATGGCCGAGCGTAAAGAGAGTTTTGCGCAGTTCTCCCTGCACCAGAGTGAGGTGCACGCCGAGTACTTCCGCAAGGAACCATTGCCGGCCGAAGAGCAGGCACGCTTTGAAGAACTGGCGCGTTCGTCGCTGGCGCAGCAGGCAGAGCTGGAGCAGAACGAAGTGGGCGATTTCGATGTGTTTGTCGGGTCGTACCAGGCGAGCATCCTGGCGATCAGTAATTAAAAGCCTTACACAAAACCTTGTGGGAGCGGCGGTGCGCTTGCTCGCGAAAGCGGTTGATCAGTCCCAGATGTATCGGCTGACACTCCGCTTTCGCGAGCAAGCCCGCTCCCACATTTGTCCTGTGAACATTCAGAGACTCGCGCTCACTTCTCCTACTAAGCTAATTCGAAAAAGTTATTTATTTTCGGATTCTTAGATCATTTAGTCTCCTCACACGCCGACCCTCGGCCGCCTGATTGAGGAGCTTTCCCTTGAAACTGCTGACCCCTCTGCGCCTTTTGGCCGCATTGTCCCTGGCCGGTGCCAGCCTGTTTGCCCAGGCGGCGGATGTGACCATCGCTTACCAGACCACCGTGGACCCGGCCAAAGTCGCCCAGGCCGACGGTGCGTATGAAAAAGCCACCAACGCCAAAATCGACTGGCGCAAGTTCGATAATGGCGCCGACATCATTGCGGCCATCGCGTCCGGCGACGTGCAGATCGGCTATCTCGGTTCCAGCCCGTTGACCGCTGCGATCACGCGCAAAGTGCCGGTGGAAACGTTCCTCGTCGCCACCCAGATCGGCGGCGCCGAAGCCCTGGTAGCGCGCGATGGGTCCGGGATCAACGGTCCCCAGGACCTGATCGGTAAAAAGATCGCTGTGCCGTTCGTGTCCACGGGGCACTACAGCCTGCTCGCCGCGCTGAAGCACTGGAACATCGACCCGTCCAAAGTGACCATCCTCAACCTCACGCCACCGGCGATCATCGCCGCCTGGAAGCGCGGTGATATCGATGCCACTTACGTGTGGGACCCTGCCCTGGGCGTGGCCAAGGAAAACGGCAAGGTGCTGATCACCTCCGGCGAGCTGGCCAAGTTCGGCGCGCCAACCTTCGATGCGTGGATTGTGCGTAAGGATTTTGCCCAGAAGCACCCGGAAATCGTCACGGCTTTCGCCAAAGTCACCCTGGATGCCTACGCCGCCTACCGCAAAGACCCACAAGCCTGGCTTGCCGACAAAACCAACGTCGACAAGCTGGTGAAACTCTCCGGCGCCAAGGCCAGCGACATCCCCTTGCTGCTGCAAGGCAACGTCTACCCGCTGGCCGCTGACCAGGTCACCCTGCTGGGCGCGCCCACCACCAAGGCCGTGACCGACACCGCTGCGTTCCTCAAGGAGCAAGGCAAGGTCGACGCCGTGCTGCCGGACTACGCCCCTTACGTCAGCGCCCAATTCATAACCCACTGATCAGGAGTTCATGGCGATGGCCTTGCTACAGCTGGAGCGCATCAGCGCACAGTACCCAGGCGCCACAGCACCGGTACTGTCGGACATTTCACTGGAGCTGGGCCCCCGGCAATTGCTGGTGGCCCTCGGCCCGTCCGGCAGTGGCAAGACGTCGCTGCTGAACTTGATTGCCGGGTTTGTCGAACCCTCCGGCGGGCGTATTACCCTCGACGGCGTGTCGGTAAAGGGTCCGAGCGCCGAACGCGGTGTGGTGTTCCAGGACGACGCCCTGCTGCCCTGGCAGGATGTGCTGGCCAACGTCGGCTTCGGCCTGGCGTTGGCCGGCGTGCCCAAGGCGCAACGTGAAGCGCGCGCCCGTGAAATGCTCGCCCTGGTGGACCTGGCAGGTTTCGACAGCCGCCGCGTCTGGCAGCTCTCCGGAGGCCAGAAGCAACGCATCGGCCTGGCCCGCGCCCTGGCTGCCGACCCTCGCGTATTGCTGATGGATGAGCCCTTCGGCGCCCTCGACGCTTTCACTCGCGAGCAGATGCAGGAACTGCTGCTGCAAGTCTGGCGGCGCACGGCCAAACCGGTGTTCCTGATTACCCACGACATTGAAGAAGCCGTGTTCCTCGCCACCGACTTGATCCTGCTGGCACCCAACCCCGGCCAGATCGTCGAGCGCCTGAGCCTGGACTTTGGTCAACGCTACGCCGCCGGTGAATCGGCGCGGGCGATCAAGTCCGACCCGCGCTTTATCGAAACCCGCGAACACGTACTGGGCAAAGTGTTCTCCCAACGTCAGGTGTCCGCATGAGCAGCTACGAACTCCCCGCCACCGACACCCAGCCGGTGGCGCATGCGGTCATCCCGCTACGTCGCAAGCTGAGCACACGCTGGATCAGCCTGTTGACGCTGGTTGCACTGCTGGCGATATGGTGGGCCGTGACCGCTACCGGCCTGATCGAACCGTTGTTCCTGCCGCCACCCGCGGCCGTGCTGCAAAAAGGCTGGCTGCTGGCGACCAGCGGTTACATGGACTCCACCTTGTGGCAGCACTTGGGCGCGAGCCTCAGCCGTATCGGTCTGGGCCTGGGCTTTGCGGTAGTGACCGCCGTGCCGGTGGGCATTGCCATCGGCTCCAACCGTATCGCGCGGGGCATTCTCGACCCGCTGATCGAGTTCTATCGGCCGATCCCGCCGCTGGCCTATCTGCCGTTGATCGTGATCTGGTGCGGCATCGGTGAGCTGTCCAAGGTGTTGCTGATTTACCTGGCAATCTTCGCCCCCATTGCCATCGCCACCGCAACCGGCGTGCGCACGGTCGACCCAGCCAAAGTGCGCGCGGCGCAGTCGCTGGGCGCCACCCGCGCGCAGCTGATTCGCCATGTGATCCTGCCAAGCGCCTTGCCCGACATCCTTACCGGTGTGCGCATCGGGCTGGGCGTGGGTTGGTCCACCCTGGTCGCCGCTGAATTGATTGCGGCCACCAGTGGCCTGGGCTTCATGGTGCAGTCGGCAGCTCAGTTCCTGGTCACCGATGTGGTGGTGCTGGGGATCCTGGTCATCGCCCTGATCGCCTTCGCCATGGAAATGGGCCTGCGTGCCCTGCAGCGCAAACTGGTGCCATGGCATGGCCAGGCACATTAAGTGAGAACCGCATGAACAGCCTGACCGTTACGCCATTAAGCATTGCCTTGGGCGCCCAGATCAGCGGCATCGACATCACCCAGCCGCTGGCCCCCGAACAGCGCGACGCCATCGAACAGGCATTGCTCGAACACTCGGTGCTGTTCTTCCGCGACCAGCCGATCAACCCGCGGCAACAGGCGCGGTTTGCTGCGAACTTCGGCGACCTGCACATTCACCCGATCTACCCCAACGTGCCGGAACAGCCCGAAGTGCTGATCCTCGATACGGCCGTCACCGACGTGCGTGACAACGCCGTGTGGCACACCGACGTGACCTTCCTGCCCACCCCGGCGCTCGGTGCGGTACTCAGTGCCAAGCTGCTGCCGGCGTTTGGTGGCGATACGCTGTGGGCCAGCGGGATTGCGGCGTATGAAGCGTTGTCCGAGCCGTTGAAGCGGTTGCTCGACGGACTGACCGCTACCCATGACTTCACCAAATCCTTCCCGCTCGAGCGCTTCGGCACCAGCACCGAAGACCTGGCGCGCTGGGAAGAGGCGCGCAAGAAGAACCCACCGCTGTCACACCCGGTGGTGCGCACACATCCTGTAAGCGGGCGTAAATCGCTGTTTGTCAGTGATGGCTTCACCACTCGGATCAACGAACTGGAACCGGCGGAAAGCGAGGCGATTCTCAAACTGCTGTTCGCCCACGCGACGCGCCCGGAGTTCACCATTCGCTGGCGCTGGCAGGAAAATGATGTGGCGTTCTGGGATAACCGCGTGACCCAGCATTACGCAGTTGATGACTACCGGCCGCAGCGGCGGGTGATGCATCGGGCTACGATTTTGGGGGATGTGCCTTTCTAGAGCACAGTGGAAATCCAATGTGGGAGCGGGCTTGCTCGCGAAAGCGTTGTATCAGAAACACATCAGTGACTGACACTCCGCTTTCGCAAGCAAGTCGAATCGTCGCACCGCCGCTCCCACAATTTAATCAACGGGTGTCAGGTTATTCGGCGGTGGAGGGCTTTTCCCACAAGTTAATCCCGCCTTCCTGCGCAAACCGATCGATCTCCGCCAGTTCTTCCATGCTGAAGCTCAAGTTCTTCAACGCGCCGACGTTCTCGATAATCTGCTCCGGCCGGCTCGCGCCGATCAGCGCGCTGGTCACCCGGGGATCACGCAGCGTCCACGCCAGGGCGAGCTGTGCGAGGCTCTGGCCACGGCGCTGGGCGATTTCATTCAGGGCACGCACGTGGGCGATGTTGGCTTCGGACAGGTGCTTGGCCTGCAACGAACCACCACCTGGGCGGTTCACGCGCGCATCAGCCGGCACGCCATTGAGGTATTTGTCGGTCAGCAGCCCTTGGGCCAGCGGTGTGAAAGCAATCACCCCGGCGCCGAGTTCTTCAGTGGTGTCGAGCAGGTCTTTTTCCACCCAGCGGTTGAGCAGGTTGTAGGCCGGCTGGTGGATCAACAACGGCACTTTCCACTCTTTGAGCAGCGCCGCCATTTCACGGGTTTTCACGCCGGAGTAGGACGAGATGCCGATGTACAAGGCCTTGCCCTGTTGCACGGCCGTGGCCAGGGCGCTGGCGGTTTCTTCCAGTGGGGTGTCGGCGTCGAAACGGTGGGAGTAGAAGATATCCACATAGTCGACGCCCAGGCGTTGCAGGCTCTGGTCGAGGCTCGCCAGTACATATTTGCGCGAGCCGCCGCCCTGGCCATACGGACCGGGCCACATGTCCCAACCGGCCTTGCTGGAGATGATCAGTTCGTCGCGGTACTGCTTGAAGTCTTCGCGCAGCAAACGGCCAAAATTGATTTCGGCGCTGCCGTAGGGCGGCCCGTAGTTGTTGGCCAGGTCGAAGTGGTTGATCCCAAGGTCAAACGCGGTGCGCAACAGCGCGCGCTGGGTGTCGATCGGGGTGCTGTCGCCAAAGTTGTGCCACAGGCCCAGGGACAGTGCCGGCAGCACCAGCCCACTGCGGCCTACGCGGCGATACGGGATAGATTCATAGCGGTTTTCGGCAGCGATGTAAGTCATTCGAATCCTCTCTTGGACGTAGGCAATAAAGCCGGGGAACAAGGTTATTCCCCAGCCTTTAACCAGCTGAATCGCTTAAGTCTGCCCTTTGCGTTTTACAGCAAATTGCTGCCGGAGTGGAATGGCATGGGCGTCAAGCTTCAGCGAACCAAGTGCAGAAATTGCAGATGCCGCTCGTACTGGTCGAGGATGTCATTGATGATCTGCTCCTTGGTGTAGCCCACCAGGTCGTAGTCCTGGCTGCCTTCGCTCAAGTGCACTTCCGCCCGGTAGTAGCGACGGTTGTTGATTTCCTTGGAGCCCATGCCACCCCGTGCGAACGACGGCGTGAAGTAACCGCGCATCTGCACCTGGTAGATGAAGGGATGCTCTTCGCCGTGGCCGATTTCCAGGCTGACGCTGTCGTTGGACGGGTCGGGCTGGGTGACCACGCTCAAGCCCTTCTCGACGAACACCGCCGTCACTTCTTCGATCGCCGGGCGCACCGTCGACTCAAGGAAGCGATACACCTCATCGCGCGACGGAAAATGCACCGCCTGGCTCAAGCGCTGACGCCAACCGCCGCGCCCCTTGCGTGAGGCCGAGATCGGCGCCAGCGAGTGCAGTTGGGCGATCTGCTTCTGCGACTCAAGGTAGAAAGCCTTGTGCAGCCCCCACATCATCAGCAGCAGAATCATCGAGAACGGCAACGACGTCAGCACCACCGCCGATTTGAGCGAATCGATACTGCCGGCGAACAGCAAGGCGCTGGTGACCAGCGCCGTCATCGCGCCCCAGAACACCCGCAGCCATTTCGGCCCGTCTTCGTCGGCGTTGCCGCCTTTGGACGACAAGGTCGACAGCACCACCGTGCCGGAGTCGGCCGAGGTGACGAAGAACACAAAGCTGATAAATACCGTGACCGCGATCACGGTTTTGCTCCACGGGTAGGTTTCCAGCAGCAGGTAGAGGCTCATCGACGGATCATCGATCGCCGACTGACCGAGCGCGGTCATGCCGTGGTTGAGCACCTGGTCGATGGCGCTGTTGCCGAAGATCGACATCCACGCCAGGGTGAAACCCAGCGGGATCAGCAGCACGCCGAACACGAATTCGCGGATGGTACGGCCACGGGAAATACGCGCGATGAACAGGCCCACGAACGGCGACCATGCAATCCACCAGGCCCAGTAGAACACCGTCCAACCGCCCAGCCAGTCGCTGGGCTTGTCGTAGGCGTACACGTCGAAACTCTTGGTCGGCAAGGCGCCCAGGTAGTCGCCGATGTTCTGGATCAAGGTGTTGAGCAAGTGCTGGGTGGGCCCGGCGAACAAGACGAAGAGCAGCAGCGCACAGGCCAGCAGCATGTTGATGTCGGACATCACCCGCACGCCTTTGTCGACGCCGGCCACGGCGACCAGGATCGCCGCGCCCATCATCAGGGTGATCAAGCCGACCTGGATCCACTGGGTATGGGCAATGCCAAACAGGTAGTCCAGACCGGCATTGAGGTGCAGTACGCCAAAGCCCATGTCGGCGCCGAGGCCGAACACCGTGGCAATGATGCCGAAGCCATCCACCGCGTAACCGATGGGGCCGTTGATGCGCTTGCCGATCAGCGGGTACAAAGCCGAACGCAGCGCCAGCGGCAGGTTATGCCGGTAGGCGAAGTACGCCAGGGCCATGCCCACAAACGCAAACACCCCCCAGCCGTGCAGGCCCCAGTGCAGAAACAGGATCTGCATGGCCTGGCGCGCGGCATCGGCGTTCATCGAGGCGCCCTGGGGCGGTTGCACCAGATGCGTCAGCGGCTCAGACACGCAGAAGAAGAACAGCGTGATGCTGATGCCCGCAGCGAACAACATGCCCGCCCAGGACAGGTAGCTGAATTCGGGCTCGTCGTGGTCGGCACCGAGTTTTATCTTGCCGTAGCCCGATAGCGCGGTGACCACCACGAAGACCAGATACAGCGTCATCGCCAGCATGTAGTACCAGCCGACCGTATTGGCCGCCCAGTTTTGCGCGGCCAGCAGCCAGGCGCCGGCCTGTTGCGGGATAGCGATGACCGTGATGCCGAAGAGCAGGATGAAGGTGGCGGCAAAGTAGAACACCGGCGCATTCATGCGCACCAGGCCGCTGGATGGGGTGGACGATGCACTCATGAACGATGCACCCCGGGAGTATGGGATGTGGCTGTAAATAACGGACTCAGCAAAGGTAAGCCTCCTGTTGTGAGCGGGCAGCGAACCACCGGGTTTAACTTGAACGAGCATTCAATTTAAACATGGACAGGCGCTTGGGGACTAATCGCAGGGCTGAGTGGTAGACAATTCCTACACTAGCTCAAGGATTGGTATGACGGATGAGGAGAGGAAATCGTTCGCGATTACTGGCACAAATCCGGCATGAATCTGGAATGCATTCAAAATGCGGGAGCGGGCGTGCTCGCTCCCACAGGGGGATCTGCGCCACCTTTAGCTATTTTGCGCCCCATCCTCAAGCTGCACGTTCGCCTGGGTGATATTCGCCCCCGCCGGCACGCTGCGGGTCAGCCAGACGTTACCGCCGATGGTTGACCCTTTGCCGATGGTGATGCGCCCCAGGATCGTAGCGCCGGCATAGATCACCACATCATCCTCGACAATCGGATGGCGTGGATGGCCCTTTTGCAGTTGCCCGTCTTCATCCGCCGGGAACCGCTTGGCGCCCAGCGTCACAGCCTGGTAGATGCGCACGCGCTCGCCGATGATCGCGGTTTCGCCGATCACCACGCCGGTCCCGTGGTCGATGAAAAAGCTCGGGCCGATCTGCGCGCCGGGGTGGATGTCGATGCCAGTGGCGGAGTGAGCGATTTCGGCGCTGATCCGCGCCAGCAGCGGCAAGCCCGCGCGATACAGGTGATGGGCCAGGCGGTGGTGAATCACCGCCAGGATGCCCGGGTAGCACAGCAGCACTTCGTCCACGCTGCGCGCCGCCGGGTCGCCGTGGTAGGCGGCGAGTACGTCGGTGTCCAACACCGTGCGCAGGGACGGCAGGGCCAGGGCGAAATCCTGGATCAGCCGGATGGCCAGCGCGTCGACTTCGCTGTCATCCTGGGCGCCCTGGCGCGCGGCGTAGCGCAGCTCCAGGCGGGCCTGGGCCAGCAAGGCATTCAAGGCGACGTCAAGGGTGTGGCCCACGTAGAAATCTTCGCTTTCCTCACGCAAGTCCACCGGCCCCAGGCGCATGGGGAACAGCGCACCGCACAGCGCCTCGAGAATCTGCGCCACGGCCTCGCGGGACGGCAACTCGCGGCCGCCATGCTCGCCACTCAAGCGGCCATTGCGTGTTCGCCACTGGTCCCGGGCGCCGCGCAGCTGGCTGACGATGGTCTGCAATT
The DNA here is from genome assembly GCF_014268345.1 of Pseudomonas sp. SWRI18. Taxonomy (NCBI): domain Bacteria; kingdom Pseudomonadati; phylum Pseudomonadota; class Gammaproteobacteria; order Pseudomonadales; family Pseudomonadaceae; genus Pseudomonas; species Pseudomonas sp. SWRI18. Next base: position 134,089 of record NZ_JACCQQ010000002.1, on the reverse strand, counting down.
GCCAATGGCTGGAACGTTCACTCACGGTATTCACTCCTGATGAAATGCCAATCACTTTACGGCATGCACCCCGGCCGCCCTTAAGAACCAATGGTGTGAGCGCAAGAACCCGCCGGAATAAGCGATTGACGGTTGCCCGATGAAAAGTGCCTGCCTATAGTCGCCCTGTATTCATTAACCGTGCGCAGCCATGATCAAACAACAGCTCGACCGTTTTAACCGCCTGGATCTGCTGGGCGGCGCCACTGCCCTGGAAAAACTCGAGCGGCTGTCGGCCTGGTTGGGCAGGGACGTCTACGTCAAGCGCGACGACACCACGCCGCTGGCGATGGGCGGCAACAAGCTGCGCAAACTCGAATACCTCGCCGCCGACGCCATCGCCCAGGGCGCGGACACCCTGGTGACCGCCGGCGCCCTGCAGTCCAACCATGTGCGCCAGACCGCCGCACTGGCCGCCAAACTCGGCCTGGGCTGCGTCGCCCTGCTGGAAAACCCCACCGGCACCGAAGACCCCAACTACCTGGGCAACGGCAACCGCCTGCTGCTGGACCTGTTTGACGCCAAGGTGGAATTGGTCGAAAACCTCGACAACGCCGACGACCAACTCAAGGCCCTTGCCGATCGCCTGCGCAGCAACGGCAAGAAGCCCTACCTTGTGCCTATCGGCGGCTCCAACGCCCTTGGCGCCCTGGGCTACGTACGCGCCGGGCTGGAACTGGCGGGGCAGATCGAAGCCAGCGGCCTTGAGTTTGCCGCCGTGGTGCTGGCGTCCGGCAGCGCGGGGACCCACAGCGGCCTCGCCCTGGCCTTGAGCGAAGCGCTGCCGGACCTGCCCGTGATCGGCGTGACTGTCTCCCGCACCGACGAAGCCCAGCGCCCGAAAGTACAGGGCCTGGCCGAGCGCACCGCCGAGTTGCTGGGTGTGCAGATTCCCGAAGCCTTCAAAGTGACCCTGTGGGACGAATATTTCGGCCCGCGCTACGGCGAACCGAACGCCGGCACCCTGTCGGCGGTCAAGTTATTGGCGAGCCAGGAAGGACTGCTGCTGGACCCGGTCTACACCGGCAAGGCCATGGCCGGCTTGCTGGACGGTATCGGGCGTAACCGGTTTGAAGACGGGCCAATCATTTTCCTGCATACCGGTGGTGCCCCGGCTTTGTTTGCCTATGACTCAATGTTCAACTGAATAAACACGGATTGAACATGTGGGAGCGGGCTTGCTCGCGAAAGCGGTGGGTCAGTCAGCCTATTTATCCACTGACAGACTGCCTTCGCGAGCAAGCCCGCTCCCACATTAGACTCGTGTGATATTCATAAAACGAATATGAAATTAGATTTATATTATTTTCAAGTCTTAAAAACCGGCTTTATAGTCGCGCCGTAGGCGAAGACGCGCTACGCGCTTTAAGGCAGGATACGACTATCGCGTCACCTGCTTCGCTCAACATAAAAACACAGGGGCTCTTCATGACTATTTCCGTATTGCGTCGTACGTTGCTGGTTGGCACTTTGGGCCTGGCACTCGGGGCTGGCCTTGTGGGCCAGGCAATCGCCGGCGAGCAATTGGGCAACATCAAGAAAGCGGGCGAGATCAAGATCGGCCTGGAAGGCACCTACCCGCCGTTCAGTTTCGTCGATGAAAGCGGCAAGCTCACAGGCTTCGAAGTGGAGCTGTCCGAAGCGCTGGCCAAGGAGCTGGGGGTCAAGGTCAAGCTGCAAGCCACGCCATGGGACGGCATCCTCGCCGCGCTGGAATCCAAGCGCCTGGACGCCGTGGTCAACCAGGTGACCATCTCCGACGAGCGCAAGAAGAAATACGATTTCTCCAAGCCTTACACCGTCTCCGGTATTCAAGCGCTGGTGCTGAAGAAGAATGTCGAGAGCATCAAGACCGCCAACGACCTGGCCGGCAAGAAAGTCGGGGTGGGCCTTGGCACCAACTACGAACAGTGGCTCAAGGACAACCAGCCTAAAGCCATCATCAAGACTTACAACGACGACCCGACCAAGTTCCAGGACCTGCGCATCGGCCGCATCGACGCCATCCTGATCGACCGTCTGGCCGCGCTGGAATACGCCAAGAAAGCGCCTGACACCGCCGCTGCGGGCGATGCGTTCTCCCGCCAGGAATCCGGTATCGCCCTGCGCAAAGGTGAGCCTGAACTGCTCGATGCGGTGAACAAGGCCCTGGACAAACTGCGCGCCGACGGCACCCTGAAGAAGCTGTCCGAAAAGTACTTCAACGCTGACGTCACTCAATAATGGAAGCAGGTTTCCAACTCGCGCTGGACTCCGCGCCCTTTCTGCTCAAGGGCGCGTACTACACGGTGATCCTCAGCCTGGGCGGGATGTTTTTCGGCTTGCTGCTGGGCTTCGGCCTGGCCTTGATGCGCTTGTCGCGCTTCAAGCTGGTGAGTTGGCTCGCCAGGGTCTACGTGTCGTTCTTTCGCGGCACGCCCTTGCTGGTACAGCTGTTTCTGATCTATTACGGCTTGCCGCAGGTGGGCATCGAGCTGGATCCGATTCCGGCGGCCATGATCGGCTTTTCGCTGAACATGGCCGCCTACGCCTGTGAAATCCTGCGCGCCGCCATCGCTTCGATCGAGCGCGGCCAATGGGAAGCGGCAGCCAGCATCGGCATGACCCGTGCGCAAACCCTGCGCCGGGCCATCCTGCCGCAGGCCATGCGCACGGCCCTGCCGCCGCTGGGCAACAGCTTTATCTCGCTGGTCAAGGACACGGCGCTGGCCGCCACCATCCAGGTGCCCGAACTGTTCCGCCAGGCGCAATTGGTGTCTGCGCGGACCTTCGAAATCTTCACCATGTACCTGTCCGCCGCCCTGATCTACTGGATCCTGGCGAGCATCCTGGCGCATTTGCAAAATCGTCTGGAAGACCGGGTCAACCGGCATGACCTGGAGTCTTGAAGCATGATCGTGGTTGAAAAACTGACCAAGCAATTCAAGGATCAGGTGGTGCTCAACGGCATCGACCTTGAGGTCAAGGCGGGCGAAGTCATCGCCATCATCGGCCCCAGCGGTTCCGGCAAGACCACCTTTCTGCGCTGCCTGAATTTCCTCGAACAGCCCACCAGCGGCCGCATCAAGGTAGGCGATATCGAGATCGACACCAGCAAGCCCGCCAACCAGCAGCAAAACCTGGTACGGCGCTTGCGACAGCACGTGGGGTTCGTGTTCCAGAGCTTCAACCTGTTCCCCCACCGCACCGCGCTGGAAAACGTCATCGAAGGCCCCACCGTGGTCAAGAAGATGCCGCGCGACGCCGCTGTTGCCCTGGGGCGCAAGTTGCTCGCCAGGGTGGGCCTGGAAGGCAAGGAAGACGCCTACCCACGGCGCCTGTCCGGCGGCCAGCAACAGCGCGTGGCGATTGCCCGTGCGTTGGCCATGGAGCCGGAAGTGATCCTGTTCGACGAACCCACCTCGGCGCTGGACCCGGAACTGGTGGGTGAAGTGCTGGCGACCATCCGCAGCCTGGCTGAAGAAAACCGCACCATGGTCATCGTCACTCACGAAATGAGCTTTGCGCGCGATGTTGCCAACCGGGTGATCTTCTTCGACAAGGGCGTGATCGTCGAACAAGGCGAAGCCAAGGCGCTGTTCGCCAACCCCAAGGAAGAACGCACAAGGCAGTTCCTGAGCAAATTCCTCGCTCACTGAGGCCCTGTGTGGGAGCTTCCACACATCCTTGTAGTGAGCGGGCTTGTCCCGCGCTGGGTGGCGAAGCCGCCCCAATAAAGACACCGCCGAGTTCCAGATAGAACCCGGCCGCCTGGTTTGGGGCCGCTTCGCAGCCCAGCGCGGGACAAGCCCGCTCACTACAGAGAGATTTGTCAGCCTTCGGAAGTTGTGTAGACATGGATGCTGCGCTGGCAACACTGCGGCGCAAGCAACCAAACCCCCACACAAACGCGTTCCTACAGGAAGTCCTCGCTCCAGTCTGTAAAACATCCCTGCGCATGCGCCTGAAAATCCCCGCGTCAGTCAGACCCTTCTGAATATCTCCAAACCCGCCGTTTAGCCCTTTGCCTCCATTGACGCCCCTCGGCCAACCCTCTTATCTAGCGTCCAGAGGATTGGATCCTATCCCGGCTACTCATTGAATCGTTCATTTCGGTCCCCCGCGCACCCGCGCCCAAAGGTCCGGAACGATTGCTGCTGGCTGCATCAAGGAGATTATTTATGACGCGCCCCCTGCTCACCGCCCCGACGCTGCCCCAGGCCATTGGCAATGGCATCAACGCCCTGGCCGCCACCCATTTGCAGGTCGACATCGCGCCGTATCCCGGCATGGATGAAGGCGACCTGATCGAGCTGTTCTGGAACAACTGTTTTGCCGCTTCCCGACGGGTAACCGCGTGCAAGGTCGGCGCGTTTACCCACCTGCGCGTGCCGGAAAGTTTCGTGCTGGATGGCTCGACCCAGGTGCATTACCAAGTCATGCAAGTCGGTCACGCCCCTGCCCGCTCAGCTGTGACGCGAGTACAGGTAAAAACCCTCTACCCGGGCGGCGAGCCCTCGCCCCTGTACTGCGACGAAAACCAGAATCTTGCTCCCGTGAGCCTGCCCGAGACTATCCGCCGCTACGGCGTTAACGCCCGCCAGGTACGGCGTGGTATTCCCCTGACCATCGAGCCCTACCTGAACATGACCCGCGGCGATGCAATTACCGTGCGCTGGGGCGATGTGCGCCTGGATCTGCCGGAGGTCCAGGCCCAGAACGTCGGCCGAGCGATGCACCTGTGGGTGCCTTCGACGGTGATCATCGAAGCCGGCGACGACTGCCGACTGGAGGTGACCTACTGCATTCTCGACCGCGTCGGCAACAATTCCCGCTGGGCGCCCACCCGTACCTTGCGCATCGCCGCCCAAGCCCAGTGCCGCGCGGCGGCGGCTGCACTGATCTACCAGCCGCGCCCATCGGGATCACCGTGCGAACCAGGGTGACAGCCCTTCTATGCATATTCCCAAAAGTTAGTTTATTTAAATATTTAACACGCTTAGGGTATATGCACCGGACCACCGGACATCTTTGAATCTTCTGTTTTTATTTCATTGAATGCGAGGTCGGTATGGTCAGGATTACCCCGGTGCACAACGCCAGGGCATTACGTGCAGCCAAGGAGCGGCGCTGATGTCTAACTTGGCTCTAACACCCCCCCAGCGTGAACAGGACGTAGCCCCCCTGCTGTTGCCGGCCGCTGTGCTGCGCAACGATGCGCAGGCGCTTAACGCTGCCCATGAGCTGGCCCAAGCCGCGCGCCTGCAAGCCGCCAGGCGCGACAGGGATCGCGAGTTGCCGTGGGCGCAGATCGAGCAGTTCACCCGCAGTGGACTGGGCAGCATTTCCATCCCCCGCGAGTACGGCGGTCCGCAGGTGTCTTTCGTGACCCTGGCCGACGTGTTCGCAATCATCAGCGCGGCAGACCCGGCCCTCGGGCAGATCCCGCAGAACCACTTCGGCATCCTGCACCTGCTGCAGGGCGCGGCCACCGAGCGTCAGAAAAAGCAACTGTTCCAGAGCGTGCTCGACGGCTGGCGCATCGGCAATGGCGGCCCGGAGCGCGGCACGCGCAACACGCTGGAACTCAAGGCGCGCATCACCGCCCAGGGCGACGGCTACGTCATCAGCGGCCAGAAGTTCTACTCCACCGGCGCGCTGTTTGCCCATTGGGTGGCAATCAAGGCACTGAACGACGACGGCAAGCAAGTCATGGCGTTCGTGCGCCGTGGCACCGAAGGGCTGCGCATCGTGGATGATTGGTCGGGCTTTGGCCAACGCACCACCGCCAGCGGCACGGTGCTGCTGGACCAGGTGGCGGTGGACGCCGAGCTGGTCGTCGACAACTGGCGCATCGGCGAAAGCCCGACCCTCCAGGGCGCTGTCTCGCAACTGATCCAGGCGGCTATCGACGCCGGTATTGCGCGCGGTGCACTTGAGGACACCATCGCCTTCGTGCGTGAACGCTCGCGCCCTTGGATCGACGCCAAGGTCGAGCGGGCCAGTGATGACCTGTATGTGATCGCCGACATCGGCAAACTCAAGATCGAACTGCACGCCGCCGAAGCCCTGCTGCGCAAAGCCGGCCACGTGCTGGACCAGGTCAGCGCCGCGCCGATCACTGCGCAGTCCGCGGCCCGCGCATCGATCGCGGTGGCCGAGGCCAAGGCGTTGACCACCGAAGTGGCGCTGCTGGCCAGCGAAAAGCTGCTGGAACTGGCCGGCAGCCGCGCGACCCTTGCCGAGTTCAACCTCGACCGGCATTGGCGCAACGCGCGGGTACACACCCTGCACGACCCGGTGCGCTGGAAATATCACGCCGTGGGCGCCTATCGCTTGAACGGCACGTTGCCGGCTCGCCATTCCTGGATCTGACCGACCTGCACACGCCCAAGCGCTTTTGGAGATACACGCATGCCCCTTTCTCACCCCGTCGCGGTTATCACCAGCGACGAACAAGCCCTGATTGTCGCCAGCGACCTGGCCGAAGACTTTCGCCGCGACAGCGCCCAGCGCGACCGCGAGCGCCGCCTGCCCCTGCCCGAGCTGGACGCGTTCTCGCGCTCCGGCCTGTGGGGCATCAGCGTGCCGAAGGCCTACGGTGGCGCTGGCGTGTCCAACGTCACCCTGGCCAAGGTCATCGCGCTGATCGCCCAGGCCGACGCGTCCCTGGGACAGATTCCGCAGAACCATTTCTACGCCCTTGAAATGCTGCGCGTGAACGGCAACCCGGCGCAGCAAGAGCGCCTCTACGCCGAAGTCCTGGCCGGCCAACGCTTCGGTAACGCCCTGGCTGAACTGGGCACCAAGACCGCCCATGACCGCGTGACGTCCCTCACCCGCGACGGTGACGGCTTGCGTATCAATGGCCGCAAGTTCTACTCGACCGGCGCGCTCTACGCCCAGCGCATCCCCACTTCAGTGGTGGATGAATACGGCGTACAGCAGTTGGCCTTCGTCCCGCGCGACAGCCAAGGCCTGAAGGTCATTGATGATTGGAGCGGCTTCGGCCAGCGCACCACCGGCAGCGGCTCGGTGGTATTCGACAACGTCTGGGTCGCCGCGCAGGACGTGATCCCGTTCCAGAGCGCCTTCGAACGCCCGACCACCGTCGGCCCGCTGGCGCAGATCCTTCACGCCGCCATCGACACCGGTATCGCCCGCGCCGCCTTCGAAGATGCGCTGCATTTCGTGCGCACAAGAACCCGCCCGTGGATCGATGCCGGCAGCGACAAGGCCACCGAGGACCCGCTCTCCCTGAAAAGCTTCGGCCACCTGAGCATCCGCCTGCACGCCGCCGAAGCCTTGCTTGAGCGCGCCGGCGTCTTCCTCGACCGTGCCCAGGCCGACAGCAACGCTGAAACCGTCGCCGCCGCCTCAATCGCCGTGGCAGAAGTGCGCGCCCTGAGCACCGAGATTTCCCTGGCCGCCAGCAGCACCCTGTTTGAACTCGCCGGCAGCCAGGCGACCCTGGCCGAGCATGGCCTGGACCGCCACTGGCGCAACGCCCGCGTGCATACGCTGCATGACCCGGTGCGCTGGAAGTACCACGCGGTGGGCAATTACTACCTCAACGAGGCAAACCCGCCGCTGCGGGGGACGATCTGATGGGCAAGAAGAAAATCCTGCTTAACGCTTTCAACATGAATTGCATTGGGCATATCAACCATGGCCTGTGGACCCATCCACGGGACACGTCCACCCAGTACAAGACTTTGGAGTACTGGACCGACTTGGCGCAAACCCTTGAACGCGGGCTGTTCGATGGGCTATTCATCGCCGATATCGTCGGCGTGTATGACGTCTATCAACACTCCATCGACGTGCCGCTCAAAGAATCGATCCAACTGCCGGTCAACGACCCGTTGCTGCTGGTCTCGGCCATGGCCGCCGTTACCCGGCACCTCGGCTTCGGCCTCACCGCAAACCTCACCTATGAGCCGCCGTATCTGTTTGCCCGGCGCATGTCCACGTTGGACCATCTTAGCCGTGGCCGGGTGGGTTGGAACATCGTCACCGGCTACCTCGACAGCGCCGCCAAGGCCATGGGCCTCACCGAACAGGTCGAGCATGACCGCCGCTACGACCAGGCCGACGAATACCTGGAGGTGCTCTACAAACTCTGGGAAGGCAGCTGGGAAGACGACGCGGTGCTCAACGATCCGCAGGCGCGGGTCTATGCACAGCCGGGCAAGGTGCACAAGGTCGAGCACCGTGGCGAGTTCTATCAGGTGGAGGGTTATCACCTGTGCGAGCCGTCGCCGCAGCGTACGCCGGTGCTGTTCCAGGCCGGCAGTTCAGACCGTGGCCTGCTGTTTGCCGGACGCCACGCCGAATGTGTGTTTATCAGCGGGCAAAACAAGGCCGCGACCAAGGTGCAAGTGGACAAGGTGCGCGCCAGTGCGGTCGAGGCCGGGCGCAATCCGGATGACATCAAGGTGTTCATGGGCCTCAACGTGATCGTTGGCGCCACCGAAGCACTGGCCTGGGCCAAGCATGCCGAGTATCTGAGTTACGCCAGCGCGGAAGCCGGCGTGGCACATTTTTCGGCGTCCACGGCGATCGATTTTGCCCAGTACGAACTGGACGAACCGATCCAGTACGTGAAAAGCAACGCCATCCAGTCGGCCACCAGGAACCTGCAGAACAACGATTGGACCCGGCGCAAATTGCTTGAGCAACACGCTTTGGGCGGGCGCTACATCACGCTGGTTGGCTCGCCCGAGCAGGTGGCCGATGAGCTGGAAGCGTGGATCAGCGAAACGGGGCTGGATGGTTTCAATCTGACGCGGATCGTCACGCCGGAGAGTTATGTGGATTTCATTGAGCTGGTGGTGCCGGAGCTGCAGCGACGGGGTTCCTACAAGACTGAATATGCACAGGGAACGCTGCGCGAAAAAGTCTTTCATGGCTCCGCTCGCCTGCCCGAACAACACACCGGCTCTACCTACCGACACCTTATGACTGGAAATCTCTTATGAAAAAAACACTGCTCTCCCACCCAGTCAAGGCCCTGGCCCTGGCCTTCGGATTGTTCAGCTCGGCGCTATTCGCCGCCGATGCGCCGCTCAAAATCGGCACCACCGCCGCCTTCGCCATTCCTTTGGAAGCCGCCGTGGAAGAAGCCGGCAAACAAGGCCTGAAGGTCGAGCTGGTGGAGTTCTCCGACTGGATCGCGCCCAACGTCAGCCTGGCCGCCGGTGATATCGACGTGAACTACTTCCAGCACATCCCGTTCCTGGAAAACGCCAAGGCCGCCGCAGGCTTTGACCTGGTGCCGTACGCGCCAGGCATCATCAACAACGTCGGCCTGTATTCCAAACGGTACAAGCGCATTGACGATCTGCCCCAGGGCGCCAGCGTGGCAATCGCCAATGACCCGATCAACAGCGGTCGCGGCCTGCAGTTGCTGGCCAAGGCCGGGCTGATCACGCTCAAGCCGGGCGTGGGCTACAAGGCCACCGAAGAAGACATCGTCAGCAACCCGAAGAAGATCAAGATCCTGCAAGTGGAGGCCGTGCAGTTGGTGCGCGCCTATGACGATGCCGACCTGGTGCAGGGCTACCCGGCGTATATCCGCCTGTCCAAGACCTTCGACGCCGAGTCCGCGCTGCTGTTCGACGGCCTCGATCACCCGGAATACGTGATCCAATTCGTGATCCAGCCGAAAAGCAAAACCGACCCACGGGTGATCAAGTTCGTCGATATCTACCAGCACTCGCCCGTGGTGCGCGCCGCGCTGGATAAATCCCTCGGCAAGCTCTACCAAGTCGGCTGGGAAGCTAAACAATGAGCGCCGCCAATGCCCTATCGCGCGACGTGGGCTCACCGCCCAGGGACGCCGACCAGACCGAACTGCACCCTGACTTGAACCGCGCCCATGTGCGCTTTATCAACCTGGGCAAGACCTACGACGGCCGCGTGCACGCCCTGCAAGGTATCGACCTGGCGATCCAGCGCGGCGAAGTGTTCGGCATCATTGGCCGCAGCGGCGCCGGCAAGTCGTCGCTGATCCGCACCATCAACCGCCTGGAACAGCCCAGCAGCGGCCGGGTGCTGATCGATCAGGTGGACATCGGCGAGTACGACGAGGACCACTTGGTGGCGCTACGACGGCGCATCGGTATGATCTTCCAGCACTTCAACCTGATGTCGGCCAAGACCGTGTGGCAGAACGTTGAGTTGCCGCTCAAGGTCGCCGGCGTGCCCAAGCCGCAGCGTGAGCAAAAGGTGCGTGAACTGCTGGAACTGGTCGGGCTGCAGGACAAGCACAAGGCCTACCCGGCGCAGCTTTCCGGCGGCCAGAAACAACGCGTGGGTATCGCGCGTTCGCTGGTGCACGACCCACAGATTCTGCTGTGCGACGAGGCCACTTCGGCGCTGGACCCGGAAACCACGCAGTCGATCCTCGGCCTGCTGCGCGAGATCAACAAACGCCTGGGCCTGACCATCGTGCTGATCACCCATGAGATGGCGGTGATCCGCGAAATCTGCGACCGCGTGGTGGTGCTGGAACACGGGCGCATCGTCGAACAAGGCCCGGTGTGGCAGGTGTTCGGCAACCCCCGGCACGAGGTCAGCAAAACCCTGCTGGCACCGTTGCAACATGGGCTGCCCGATGAGCTGCAAAGCCGGTTGCAGGCCACACCGTCGTTGCCCGAGGCGGCAGTGGTGTTGCGCCTGCAATTTACCGGCAGCGATACCGAAGAGCCGGACCTGGCGGCACTGTTCGGTGCGCTCGGCGGCCGCGTGCGCTTGCTGCAAGGCGGCGTGGAACGCATCCAGGGCCATGCCCTGGGACAACTGCTGCTGGCGGTGAGTGGCTCGCCCCACGGTGCCGAAGAACTGCGCAGCCGTGCCGGCAACTGGGCGCAACAGGCGGAGGTAATGGGCTATGTGGTTTGATCGTTTAGTGCAGGGCGCCATCGACACCTTGCTGATGGTCGGCGTGTCGTCGCTGATCGCGTTGCTGGTGGGAATTCCACTGGCGGTGTTCCTGGTCACCAGCGACAAGGGCGGCATTTACCAGGCACCGGCGTTGAACCGGGTGCTGGGCGCGTTCGTCAATCTGTTCCGCTCGATTCCGTTCCTGATCCTGATGGTGGCGTTGATCCCCTTTACCCGGCTGATCGTCGGCACGACCTATGGCGTGTGGGCCGCCGTGGTCCCGCTGACCATTGCCGCCACGCCGTTTTTTGCGCGCATCGCCGAAGTGAGCCTGCGCGAAGTCGACCACGGCCTGATCGAAGCCGCGCAGGCCATGGGCTGCCGGCGCTGGCACATCGTCTGGCATGTGCTGTTGCCCGAAGCGCTGCCGGGGATCGTCGGCGGATTCACCATCACCTTGGTGACCATGATCAATTCGTCCGCCATGGCCGGGGCGATTGGCGCGGGCGGCTTGGGCGACATCGCCTACCGCTACGGCTACCAGCGCTTTGATACGCAGATCATGCTCACGGTGATCGTGCTGCTGGTGGTGCTGGTGGCGGTGATTCAGTTGGGAGGCGATCGGTTGGCGCGGGTGCTCAACAAGAGGTGAGGTATAGTCGGGCCATCGAAGCATCCAGGTATTCATCACCATGCCCCTCAAGCCCGACGATCTCGACCAGATCACATCCACCACCCTCGGCCACTACAACAAAGTGGCCGAGGACTTCCGTGAAGGCACTCGCGATCACGATGTGAGCCAGAACATCGACGCGCTGCTGCGGCATATCCAGGGCAAGGCGCCGTTTACGGTGTTGGATTTCGGTTGCGGGCCGGGCCGCGATTTACAGACATTCACGCGCATGGGGCATATCGCCGTGGGCCTGGACGGTTCGGAGCGGTTTGCGCAGATGGCGCGCGAAGACAGTGGTTGTGAGGTGTTGCAGCAGGACTTCCTCAAGCTCGATCTGCCCGCCGAACGCTTTGACGGAATCTTTGCCAATGCGGTGCTGTTTCATATTCCGAGGCAGGAACTGCCGCGCGTGCTCAAGCAGCTCAATGAAGCGTTGAAGCCTGGAGGCGTGCTGTTCAGCTCCAATCCGCGCGGGGACAACCAGGAAGGCTGGAACGGGCCGAGGTATGGCTCGTATCACGACCTCGCGGCGTGGCAGGCGTTGTTGACGGAGGCGTGGTTTGTGGAGCTGGAGCATTACTATCGGCCGGCTGGGTTGCCTCGGGAGCAGCAGCCTTGGTTGGCCAGCGTGTGGCGCAAGCTTTAAAGCTTCATCGCCTGGGCCGACCTTATCGCAGGCAAGCCAGCTCCCACAGGAAAGTGCATTCCCCTGTGGGAGCCGGGCTTGCCCGCGATGACGGACTCAAGGGCTCCGCTGCTGCACCTGATACACCAAGGGCTCCTCACCCACCACCAACGCTGTCACGCTACGCCCGGCATACCCTTCTTTCTCCCGATCAGTGAAATTCGCCACCAACCGTGTCCCATCGGCAAACGTGGTTTCCTGTACCAACCGATCCGCTGTCAGCCACCGAAACCCGGTCATTTCCTGCGTGGCCAGACGTTGGTGAAGCGGGCGGAAAAAGGCGTCCTGGCGCTGGATCAACGGGAGTCGTTGCTTCAAGGTCGCAGCACTCAAGTGATACAGCGGCGGCACGTTATAGAGCAACTGCATCAGCTCATTTTCAGTCTGCACATTGCTCAATTTGAGGCTGTCGAACAGCCAATGATGGGTAGTGATCACCGAGCCATGAAACACCGCCTGATACAGCGGCAGGCGCATGCTCGGCTCGACATGCACCGTGCGAAACGGCTCCTTCAACGGCACCGGCTTGAAAAACACTGCGGGTTGCTCGGGTGGGTACCAGTTACCGACGTAGTAGGGCGATTGCTTGTCCTTGGTCATCGCTTGATCACCCCAGCCGATCACGGGCGTCTGCATGCCATGGGCGAACAGGATGCCCTGGGCGGTGACGGCGTTGCCGTCTTCGGAACCGGTGGGCAACTTGCGCACGGTATTCAGCCAGCGGCAGGCATCGATGTTGCCCTCGGCGTTCTGCGACTGGGTCATGCGGGCGCCGTCGCGGTAGCTGTCGAACACCATGCTGGTGGCGTAGGCGTCGAGGAACCAGGCGTTGAAACCGGCCTTGGCCTGCACAGCCTTCACCCGTGCCTCCAGCAAGGGCCGCACGCAGCGTGGGTCGGTGTAGTGGCCCGACTGCTGGAAACCGGTTTTGAGCGTGCCGCCCTTCAATACAATCGCGCAGTCGCGGTAGGCCTTGGCGCCGAGGTGGGCGGTGGTCCAGTCAGGGTTTTCCGTGGCGGACAACGCGGTTTCATAGGAGTCGTAGGGCGCCATCAGGTAACCCGCCTCGACACCGGCGCGAATCGCCTCGGGATGCCAGAGGCCGCCTTCCCAGCCCTCGCCCAGGGTCAGCAGCAGGCGCGGCAGGCCTGAGTCGCGCAACGATTGGATCGTCTGGCTGCCCCAGGTCGCCGGGGAATCGCTCAAGGCACCGGCAAAGTCCACGGCCAACTCGCTGCGCAACTCGCCGTAGCGCGCCGCGAGCCGGGTCATATCCGGTTCTTGACGTTGCCAGCTCTGTCGAGCCCTGGTGTTGATCGCCGCGTTAAGGCCGCGCAGCAACATCGTCTGCTCATAGCGATTCAAGGGGGAGCGCTGCGCCAGGATCTTGCTGGCCTCCGTGTCCAACAGGCTTTGGATTTCATGGCCGCGCAAGCGTTTGAGCAACAGCGGCCAGTCCCGCACATCCTTCGGCGCCAGCAGGTCATTGCCCCACAGGTAGACGTGACTGGCACCCAGCAGTTTCTCCGCCTCGGGGGTCTGGCGCAGCTTGTCGGCCAAGGGTTCATAGAGGCCCTGCTCCACCCGCCATTGGCGATAGCGCTTGGCACCGGCCAACGGGTCGGCATCGCCCAGATGCAGCAGCAGGGTCATGGGCGCGCCAGGATCGAGCGCGGTGAATTCATGGGCCAGGGACAGGGCCTGGTCCGCCTGCCAGCGCAGGCGGTTGTTGTAGGGGTTGGTCAGTAACCAGGTGAGGGTAAACGCGCCGTGATCGACACCCCACAAAGGCAGGCTCAGATCCTGGGTGGTGTTGATGTCGCCTTGTTCCAGCAGAAACGCTTTCCATACGGCATTGCCGGCGGGGACGTAATGCCCTTCGGCCAGCGGCCAGATCAAGCCCTGGCCGATGGCTTCGGCGGGTTGGTTCAGCAGCGCCAGCTCGCTGGCTGCGCGGGCGGTGATGGTGAGGGTCAGGTCACGTTGCTGGAGACGCGCCTTCAGGCTGTAGGCGCCGTTGTCCCATTGCCAGGAGGCTTGCTCGGCATCGCCCTGCACATTGCTGACGGTGTGCACGGGAACCCCGCTGGACGCCTGCACCGAGGCTTCGCCTGCCGGAGTGACGCGTAGCGCCAGTGTGGCGGGGTCGATTTCGACTCGCCACAGGGGGTTTTCCAGCACGGTGTAGGCAAGGGCCAGAGGCGACATGAAAAAGCAGCAGATCAGCAAGGTATGACGCAGATAGCGCATGGTGGGCGACCATTGAGAGGTGGAAGCCGGAGGGTAAAACACTCAATGGTTCGCCGGGGCAACGCCCGTCATTTACAGAAGCTTCCCACAGTTCAAAAGTCCTATAGAGATCCAAATGTGGGAGCGGGCTTGCTCGCGAAAGCGGTGTGTCAGTCAGGACATCTGATACTGACACACCGCATTCGCGAGCAAGCCCGCTCCCACATTTTTTAACCGCGTTCTTGCTGATGCTCCGGTTCCGGCTCGCGGATCTTGTACCAAGCCACATACAGCGCCGGCAAAAACAGCAGCGTCAGCAACGTGGCGATGATGATCCCGCCGATCATGGCGTACGCCATCGGCCCCCAGAACACTTCCCGCGCAATCGGGATCATGCCCAGGCTCGCCGCCGCCGCCGTCAGCAGGATCGGCCGGCGCCGATGCTCGGTGGCCTCCACCACCGCGTCCCACGGCGTATAGCCGGCCAGCTCATATTCGTGAATCTGCGTCACCAGGATCACCGAGTTGCGGATGATGATGCCGATCAGCGCCAGGATCCCGAGGATCGCCACAAAGCCCATGGGCGTGCCCGTGGGGATCAGCGCCAGCACCACGCCGATCAGGCCCAGCGGCGCGACACTGGCGACCAGGAACATCTTCTGCACGCTGTGCAGCTGGATCATCAGGAAGGTCGCCATCAGAAACAGCATCAACGGCACCACGCTGGCAATCGGGCCCTGGGCCTTGCCGCTTTCTTCCACGGTGCCGCCGGTGGCAACCTTGTAGCCCACCGGCAAGCCGGCGCTGAACTTGTCAATTTCCGGCTTGAGTTGCTTTACCAGGTCCGTGGGCTGCATCTCATCGCGCACCGCCGCCTTGATGGTGATGGTCGGCTTGCGGTCGCGGCGCCATACCAGCGGCTGTTCCAACTCGTAGCGCACGGTGGCGAAGGCCAGCAGCGGAATCGAGGTGCCGTTGGGGGTGACGATCTGCAAGTTCTGCAAGGTTTCCGGCGTGCCGCGTTCGGCGTCTTCGGCACGGCCGACCACGTTGATCAGGTAGATATCGTCGTTCACCTGAGTCACCGAGGCGCCGCTGACCACGCTGTTGAGCAGCTGCGCCACGTCTTCCGAGGACAACCCCAGTTGCCGCGCCTTATCCTGGGCGATGTCGATGCGCAGCACTTTGCCCGGCTCGTTCCAGTCGTAGATGATCTCGCCCAGGTGGGTGTTTTCATCCAGCAGGGTCGCCAGTTCAATGGCGTGTTTGCGCACCTGGTCGGTGTCTTTGCCCGACACGCGATACTGAATCGGCCTGCCCACCGGTGGCCCCATTTCCAGCGGCTGCACGAAGCTGCCGATGCCCACGAAGTCATCGCGCAAACGCTTTTGCAGGCGTGTGATCAACTCGCCGCGCTCTTCCAGGCCTTTGCTCACGATCACCAACTGCGCGTAATAGGGGTTTTCCAGTTGCTGGTCGAGAGGCAGGTAGAAACGGATCGCGCCCTGGCCGATATAAGTGCTCCAGCGCGCAATATCCGGGTCGTCCTTGATGATCGCTTCCAGACGGTCGACGGCCTTGCGCGTTTCGTTGATCGAAGCGTTTTGCGGCAGATTCAGGTCGACCAGGATTTCCGGGCGGTCCGACGACGGGAAGAACTGGTTCTGCACGAACTGCATGGAAAACACCGAGGCGACGAACAGCGCCAAGGTGATGCCGATTGCCCACCAGCGGTTGCGCATGGCCCAGAGCATGCCGCCGTTGAACGCGCGGCCGATCCGCCCTGGCTCGGCATTGTGGGGTTTCACGTTGGCGCTGAGGATATGCACGCCAATCACCGGCGCAAACAGCACCGCCACCACCCACGACACCAGCATCGCCACGGCAATCACCGCGAACAGCGTGAAGGTGTACTCGCCCGCCGAACTGGCGTTGAGGCCAATCGGGACAAAACCTGCGACCGTCACCAACGTACCGGTAAGCATCGGGAATGCCGTGGAGGTGTAGGCGTAGGTCGCCGCCTGCTCCTTGGTTTCGCCTTTTTCCAGGCGCGTGATCATCATCTCGACGGTGATCATCGCGTCGTCCACCAGCAGGCCGAGCGCGATAATCAACGCGCCCAACGAGACGCGCTGCATGGTGATGCCGCTGTATTCCATGAACACGAACACCAGCGCCAGCACCAGCGGAATCGAGCACGCCACCACCAGCCCCGCGCGCATGCCAAGGCTGATAAAGCTCACCACCAGCACGATGATCACCGCTTCGAACAGCGCACTGGTAAAGCCGCCGACGGCTTCCTCCACCACTTCGGCCTGGTCGGAGACTTTGTGCACGCCGACGCCCACCGGCAGGTCGGCGGTCAGCTCGTCCATGCGTCCGTGCAGCGCCTTGCCGAACGACTGGATATTGCCGCCCTTCTGCATGGCGATGGCCAAGCCGATCGCCGGTTTGCCGTTGAAACGGAACATCGGCCGCGCCGGGTCGACGTAGCCGCGCGTGATTTCAGCGATATCCGCCAGGCGATAGAAACGGTCGTTGAGCCGCAGGTTGACGTTGGCCAGGTCCTTTTCCGAGGCGAACTGCCCGGAGGTGCGCACCGAAATCCGCTCCGGCCCGGCCTCGATCACCCCGGCCGGCGTCACCGCGTTCTGCGATTGCAGGCTTTGCACCACCTGGCGCTGGTCAACCCCCAGCGCCGCCAGTTTGCGCGTGGAGAAATTCAGGTAAATCACTTCGTCCTGCTGGCCGATCATCTCGACCTTGCCCAGCCCCGGCACCGAACGGATCTCGGCGCGCACCTGCTCAACGTAGTCGCGCAACTGGCGCATCGACAGGCCGTCGCCGGTAAACGCATACACCGAGCCGAACACATCACCGAACTCATCGTTGAACGACGGCCCCTGCAACCCCTGGGGGAAGCTGCCGCGGATATCGTCGATCTTCTTGCGCACCTGGTACCAGATCTCCGGGATGGCCTTGGCGCTGGTGGTGTCCTTGAGGAACACTAATATCGTGGACTCGCCCGGCCGGGTGTAGCTTTTCACGTAGTCGAGGGAGTCGAGTTCTTCGAGTTTTTTCTCGATGCGGTCAGTGACCTGCTTGAGGGTTTCTTCCTGGGTCGCACCCGGCCAGCGGGTCTGGATCACCATGGTCTTGATGGTGAACGAAGGGTCTTCCTCGCGCCCCAGGTTCATGTAGGAAAATACGCCCATCAATAGCGCGACGAACATCAGGTACCAGACGAAGGACTGATGCTTGAGCGCCCAGTCGGATAAGTTGAAGCTCCCTTTCATCGCGGGCTGTCCTCGTCGATTTTGACTTTTTGCCCTGGTTTCAGGCTGTTCACGCCGGCGGTGACGATGCGCTCGCCGGGTGTGACGCCGCCATTGATCAAGGCGCTGTCGGCGTCACGGCTGAGCACGGTGATATCGCGCGGTTGTACGGTCTGGTTCTGGGTATCGAGCAGCCAGATGCGGGTCTTGCCGTCGACCTCCTGCAGGGCGCTCAAAGGCAGCTCGATGCGTGGCGCGATGGCGGTGCTCAAGGTCACGCTGATCGCCGTGCCGAGGCGAAATGCAGGCGGTGTTTCGGTGAGGCTCAGGCGGGCGCGACGGGTGCGCGTGGCGCTTTGGGCCTGGGGTTCGATCTCGCGCACGATGGCGGTGGTCTGCACGCTCGGGTCGAGTTGCGCGGCGACCAAAAACACCACATCCGGCGGCAGGCGCTCGGCCAGGCCGGCGGGCAGGTCGATCACCGCTTCCTTGATGTCCGGGCGCGCCAGGGTCACCACTTGCTGGCCGGCCGTGACGACCTGGCCGGCTTCGGCGTTCCAGGCGGTGACAATGCCAGGGTGGTCGGTGCGCAGTTCGGCGTAGTTGAGCTGGTCCTTGGCTTGATCGACCGACGCGCGGGCCTGGTCGAGGGTCGCCTGGGTAGTCTTCAGGTCGGTCTGGGCCACGTCCAACTGGGCCTGGGCGCCAACGCCACGGTTGAACAGCTCCTGCTGGCGCCGGGCATTGGCCTGGGCATTGATGAACTGGGCCTGTACCCGCGCGAGGTCGCCTTGGGCCGCACGCAGTTGGTTCTGCTGATCGGTGGGGTCAAGGACGGCGAGCAAGGCGCCTTTGTCCACCTCGGCGCCCACGTCCACCGCGCGGCGAGCGATACGGCCAGGCACGCGAAAGCCCAGGTTGCTTTCATAGCGCGCCTGGATGGTACCGGCGAAACGACCGAGGCTTTGCTGGTCTTCGGCCTTCACTTCCATGGACAGCACCGGGCGCACGGGCTCGGGTGGCGGTTCTTCCTTCGAGCAGGCGACCAGCAACAGGCAGGCGCCGAGCAGCAGCGTCAGATGCTTCATGGCTGGGCTCCTGGCTGGGCGATCTCGACGGTCATGCCGGGGTGCAGCAATTGCCCGCCGGCCACTACGACCTTCTCGCCGCCTTTGAGGCCGTCGCCAATGATGACTTTGCCGGTGAGGTAACGCGCCACGCTGACCTTATGCAGTTGCGCCTTGCCTTCGCCGTCGACCAGCCATACCGCGGGTTCGCTGAGGTCTTTGGTCAATGCGGCCCACGGCAGTTCGATGCTCGCCTTGGCCGGGCCATTGGCGGTGGCGCTCACCACCGAGCCCAGTTCCATGCCCTTGGGCAGCGCCTGCAGGGCGATTTTCACCTGCACGGTGCCCGTATTGGCGGCCACGGCCGGGGTGACTTCACGGACCTTGCCCACGGCCTTGATGCTGGGGTTGTCCAACAAGCTGATGGTGATGGGCGCATCAGGCGCCGGCTCCACCAGCAGCGATTCATACACGTTGAACACGGCATCGCGCTCGCCATCGCGCGCCAGGCTGAAGATCGGCACCGTGGCCTGCACCACCTGGCCGACTTCGGCCTGGCGCGCGGTAATCACGCCAGGCGCATCGGCGACCAGCGCGGTGTAGCCGAGTTGTTCACGGGCGTTGGCCAGTTGGGCCTGTGCCGCAGCAAGGGCGCTCTGGCTGCTGCGCAGGGCGGCCTGGGCGGAATCGTATTCGCTACGGCTGGTGTAGCCTTTGGGCAGGAGCTTTTCCTGGCGCACGAAGGCGGCGGCGGTCTGTTTGACCCGTGCCTGTTCAGCCACGACCTGGGCCTGGGCGGAGTCGACGTTGGTCTGCAGGTCCTTGGGATCGAGCTTGGCCAGGACTTGCCTGGCGCTCACGCGATCGCCGACATCCACCATGCGCTGGATGATCTTGCCGCCGACACGAAAGGACAAGTCGGTTTGCACCCGCGCCTGGATATCGCCCGTCAGGGTCACCGCCGCGGCGAAATCCGCCGGCTGCACGGTCTGCACAAACACCCGCGAATGCGCCTTGGGTTCAGCCTTTTCCTCGCCACAGCCGCTCAGCAGCGTCAGTAGGCCAAGACCAAAAATACAGGTGGAAATACGACCGCCCATGCAGGCTCCTTTTGCGTGATGCCGACTTGCCAGTGTGCATGCGACTGTGAGCTTAGTTCAGGGTTCCTTATCTGCATGGAGACTCCCATACTCCAATGGTTCCCAAGCCGAATGAATGCCCATGCTCAAGACACTCGCGGTGTCCAATTACCGCTCGATCAACCAATTGGTAGTGCCCCTGGACCGGCTGAACCTGATCACCGGACCCAACGGCAGCGGCAAGTCCAACTTGTACCGGGCCCTGCGCCTGCTGGCGGAAACCGCCCAGGGTGGCGTGATCAATGCGCTGGCCCGTGAGGGCGGGCTCGATTCCACCTTCTGGGCCGGGCCAGAGACGCTCAGCCGGCGGATGCGCAACGGTGAAGTGCCGATCCAGGCCACTACACGCCAAAGCGTCAAGCGCCTGCGCCTGGGGTTTGCCGCAGAGGATTTCAGCTATGCGATCTCCCTCGGGTTGCCGGAGCTGTCACTGTCATCGTTCGCACTGGACCCGGAAGTAAAGAAGGAGTGCATTTGGGCAGGTCCGGTCTACCGTCCGGCCAGCCTGCTGGTGCAGCGTTCCGGACCGATGGTGCGTGCCCGCGATGGGCGCAACTGGGATGTACTGGCGCATCACACGCCCAATTACCACAGCCTGTTCGATCAAGTCGGCAGCCTGCGTGGCTCGCCTGAGGTGTTGCTGCTGCGGGAGAGCATTCGTGGCTGGCGCTTTTATGATCACTTTCGCAGCGATGTCGATGCACCGGTACGCCAACCACAACTGGGCACACGCACCCCGGTGTTGCATCACGATGGTCGGGATCTGGCGGCAGCATTGCAGACGATTCGCGAGATCGGTGACCGTGAAGCGCTGGAGCGGGCGGTGAGCGATGCATTCCCAGGGGCGCGCTTGAGTGTTGAGCCGTTGCAAGGCGGGCGCTTTGCGATTGAGTTTTACCAGGAAGGGTTACTGCGGCCGTTGTCGGCGGCGGAGCTGTCGGACGGCACCTTGCGCTACCTGTTGCTGATCGCTGCGCTGCTGACGCCACGGCCGCCGACCATGATGGTGCTGAACGAGCCGGAGACCAGCCTGCATCCTGATTTGTTGCCCGCATTGGCGCGCTTGATTATCCAGGCGTCCCGGCAGTGCCAGGTGTGGGTGGTGTCCCACGCCAGTCGTTTGATTGCAGCGTTGGAGCAGGACGAGGGGTGTAACTCGATTGTGTTGGAGAAGGTGCTGGGAGCGACCCAAATCGTTGGACAGGGAATGTTGGATGCGCCGGCTTGGCATTGGCCGGAGTAGGTGGCGGCTGTACCGGCCTCATCGGGGGCAAGCCCCCGATGAGCATAGGTATCTACACAACGTTCAAAGGCTGACAAATCTCCCTGTAGTGAGCGGGCTTGTCCCGCGCTGGGTGGCGAAGCCGCCCCAATAAAGACACCGCGCAGTTTCAGAAAAACCCAATTCGCCTGGTTTGGGGCCGCTTCGCAGCCCAGCGCGGGACAAGCCCGCTCACTACAAAAATGTGTAGATACCTATGCCCCGATGAGGCCGATACAGTCAGCACAAAAACCAGGTTTCAGCCCTGCCACTTCCCACCTTCAACAATCACACTCTCAGGCTTGGTGTCATCGCTCAGCTCTTTACGCACATACTGGTCATACAGCTTGAGCAAGAACTTCTCTTCACCCAACTTCGCCAACTCGGCATTTACCCAGTCACGCAGTTCGATATTGCCCTTCTTCACCGCTGGGGCAATCGGCGCTTCATCACCGAGCTTTTCCTCCAGCACGCGGTAGCCCGGGTTCTGCTTGGCCCAGCTGAACAGCACCAGGTTGTCTTGCGCATACGCATCGCCACGTCCGGCCGACAGGGCTTGCAGCGACTCGGAGTTCTTTTCGAACTTGAGCAGTTTCCAGTCCGGGTGGTTTTTGGTCAGCCAGATATCGGCGGTGGTGCCGGTGGTCACGATAGTGGTACGGGTGGCCAGGTCATTCAGGTTCTTCACTGCGCTGTCCTTGGGCACCAGGGCCTGCACCGCAACTTTCAGGTTGGGGTTGGTGAAGTCCACCGCTTCCTTGCGCTCCGGCGTCACGGTCATGTTGGCGAGGATCAGGTCGACCTTGTCGCTTTGCAGGAACGGAATGCGGCTGGCCGGCTCGACGGCAACAAATTCGACTTTGTTCTCGTCGCCCAACAGGTCCTTGGCGAATTGGCGACCGATATCGGTATCGAAGCCCACGTAGCGGCCGGCTTCGTTGACAAAGCCGAAGGGAGGTTTGTCGGTAAAGACCCCGACGATCAGCTTGTCGCGCGCCTTGATCTTGTCGATGTAGCTCACGGCGACGCCCGGTTTTGCAGGGTCTTCGGCCTTTTTATCGCAGCCGGCCAGCAAGGCGACGGCAAACAGCGGCAGCAGTAACTTTTTCATATCAGTTCCAGTTCCTTGATCTTTTTGGGCAGTGTTGAAACAAAGGAGAACTTCTCCAGGAACTGCTGCGCGCGTGCGGTTTGCGGGTTCGTAAAGAATGCCTCGGGGGTGTTGTGTTCGAGGATGCGACCGGCCTCCATAAACACCACGCGGTCAGCGACGGCGCGGGCGAAGGCCATTTCGTGGGTGACGATCAGCAGGGTCATGCCATCGCGCGCCAGGCCCTGGATCACTTCCAGCACTTCCTTGACCATTTCCGGGTCAAGGGCGGCGGTGACCTCGTCAAACAGCATGACCTGAGGGTTCATGCACAGCGAGCGGACGATGGCGATGCGTTGCTGTTGACCGCCGGAGAGCTGGCGCGGGTAAGCGTCGCGCTTGTCGGCCAGGCCCACACGCGCCAGCAATTGCTCGGCCTGTTCGCGGGCTTCGCGGGGGTCGCGTTTTTGCACCTTCAACGGGCCGAGCAGGATGTTGTCGAGCACGCTCATGTGCGGGAACAGGTGGTAACTCTGGAACACCATGCCGATGTCCTGGCGCACCTGGGCACCACTTCGCCCACTTCGCTGGCGCCCCACAGCGACAGCACCAGCACCGCGCACCAGAAACTCGGGATGCTCAGGCCGAAGAAAATCGGCAGGCCGAAAAACAACAGGTACAACCACACCAACATCGGAATCGCGCGAAACAGCTCCAGGTAAACCCGCAGCAGCGCGTTGATCAGCCTGTTGTTCAAGGTGCGCAGCACGCCGTACAACACGCCACCAACCGTGCTGAACGCGATGCTCAAAAACGAAATCGACAAGGTTTGCGCCGCGCCCTTGCCCAGTTGCGGCAACGACACCCATAACAACTCAAGACCCGAACTGGCCATGCTGGAGCCTCCTTTCCAGGCGGCTGAGCAGCAGCGACAGCGGCAGGAACAGCAGCACGCAAATCAGCGTCAGCACCGCGAGCATTTCGTAAGTCTTGTAGTAAAGGGCGATGTAGCTCTTGGCGGTGTAGAGAATCTCCTGCACCGCCACGGCGGAGACCACGGTGGTCTCCTTGAGCAGGAAGATGAAATTGGCAAACAGCGCCGGCAGGCTGAGGATGCCGGCCTGAGGCAGGATCACGTGACGCAGCAATTGCCAGTCGGACAGGCCGATGGACTTGCCCGACTCGATCTGCGCCAGCGGCACCGCTTCGACGCCGGCGCGCAGCACTTCAGTGAGGTAGGCGCCGCCGAGGAAGGTCATGGTGATGATCGCCGCCCAGAACCCGGAGATATTCAAGCCCAGGGCCGGCAGCGCGAAGTACACAAAGAACAGTTGGATCAGCAGCGGCGTGTTACGCGCCAATTCCACATAGAGCCCGACCAGACGCGACAGGTACGGCGTGCGAAACACCAGCAACGCCGCGTTGACCAGCGCCACCAGCAACGAGGTGGCAATGGCAATCAGGCCCACTTGCAGCGTCACGCCCACGGTCTTCAGAAACGCCGGTAGGGTGCTGAGGATAAAAGCGAAATCGAAGGTCATTTCCAGGCCATGACGCCGCATGGGTAATGCAGCGAGCGCAATCCGATCCGGTGTGGGTAACGCCGGGTAGCGCGAAATTTAAAGGTATAAAAAGCAAAATTTAAATACCAAAATAGCATATTGATATCACCCAAAAAGATAACCGCCGGGTTCGCGGGTTTGGCGGGTGGCGGCTATGGTTGGTGGGTCTGTATTTCGAGGGAATGATGATGAATAAGCCCAAGCCCATTGATCCGCAGGAGCTGGTGAAGTGGTTGGTAGCGTTGCGCAGGGCGATCAATAGCCGCCCCGTCTGAAACAGTGAAGATCCAATGTGGGAGCGGGCTTGCTCGCGAATGCGGTGTGTCAGTGAATAGATCTTTGACTGAACCACCGCTTTCGCGAGCAAGCCCGCTCCCACAGTTTTTGATCGCATTTCAAAACACCATAAAAAAACGCCGACGCTGTAGTAGCCGTCGGCGTTTAAACCTTGAAGGGGGTTTTGGCTTACATCAGAACGCCGGCAACACCGCGCCGTTGTACTTCTTCTCGATGAAGGCTTTGACTTCCGGGCTGGTCAGGGCCTTGGCCAACTTCTGGATCGCATCGCTGTCCTTGTTGTCCGGGCGCGCGACCAGGAAGTTAACGTACGGCGACTTGGCATCTTCGATGATCAGCGCGTCCTTCGCCGGGTTGAGGCCGGCTTCCAATGCGTAGTTCGTATTGATCATGTCCAGGTCAACCTGGTCCAGCACGCGTGGCAGCAGGGCGGATTCCAGCTCTTTGAATTTCAGTTTTTTCGGGTTACTGGCAATGTCTTTCGGCGTGGACAGGGCATTGGTCGGGTCTTTCAGGGTGATCACACCGGCTTTCTGCAGCAGCAACAGGGCACGGCCGCTGTTGGAGCCTTCGTTCGGGATGGCAACGGTGGCGCCGTCCTTGAGCTCGGAAATATTCTTGATCTTTTTCGAGTAGCCACCGAACGGCTCGACGTGCACGCCGATCACGGTGACCAGGTTGGTGCCCTTGCCCTTGTTGAAGTTTTCCAGGTACGGCAGGGTCTGGAAGTAGTTGGCGTCCAGGCGTTTCTCAGCGACTTGCACGTTCGGCTGCACGTAGTCGGTGAAGACTTTGATCTGCAGGTCCACGCCTTCTTTGGCCAGGGTCGGCTTGATCAGCTCCAGGATCTCGGCGTGCGGCACCGGGGTGGCGGCCACCACCAGTTTCTCGTTGGCCTGGGCGAAGCCAGCAGTCAGGGCAGCCGCCAGTGCGGTAAACAACAGAACCTTTTTCATGCAATGTCCTTCTAACGACCATTTTTATGTGAGGTGCCAGCGAAGTGCTATCGCGGCGTGGAACGGACAATACCTATATTTTTTATTCCCGAACAATATCTTTTATTCACTTTGATATTCCATTTTGCTCATGCAGCAATTTACGCAACGTTTCCTGCTCTGCGGGACTGGCGCTCGCGAAAATCCGCCTCACTTGTTCCAGCGGCGAACCGGTGACGGGCAAATTCAGATGCTCGGGCAAAATTTCATCGCCGTTGCTGACCAGCAATGCAAAGTGGATAACGTTTTCCAACTCGCGGGTATTGCCCGGCCAGCTGTGATGCTCCAGCACACGCTGGGCGGCATCGCTGATCAACGGTACTGGAAGGCCCAGGCGCTGGCTGTAAATACCCAGAAAGTATTCAGCCAGGGACAGGATATCGCCGACCCGCTCGCGCAGCGCCGGCAAGTCCAGTCGGCCTTCGCTCAGGTAATGGAACAGGCGCTCATGGAACTTGCCGGCTGCCACGGCCTGCGCCAGGTCGATGCTGGTGGCGGCGACGAGGCGAACGTCCACCGGGCTCGGCTGATGGGCACCGACACGGGTGACTTCATGGTTTTCCAGGGCCGCCAGCAGTTTCACTTGGATCGGCAGCGGCAAGTCGCCGATCTCGTCCAGGTACAAAGTGCCGCCATTGGCCGAACCGAACCAACCCGCCCGGCTGCTGGCCGCACCGCTGTGGGCGCCGGCGGCATAACCGAACAATTCCGCGTCGGCATAGGTGGGGCTGATCGCGCCGCAATTGACCGAGACAAACAACCCGGCACGATCACTGCCCCGGTGAATATGCCGCGCCAGCAGCTCTTTACCGCTGCCCGTCTCGCCGCGAATCAACACGGGCAAGGCGCGCGGCGCGAGGCTTTCCAGTTCTTCGCGCAGTTGCCGTGAACGCGGATCGACAAACACCAACGCCTTGGCGCGGATACTCAGCGGGCTTTTTTCGGCGTCGGGAAAGGTCAGCAAGGGCTGGCCGTAGGTTTCATGCAGACTCATGGCAGACTCCCGCCCCCATTCCACTCAGGGACAGGGCGTTGAAAAATGTTCAGGCAGTGCGCCGGGCGTGATGCTCGAGGCGGCTCTGCAGGCGATATAGGTAGGCGAAACCCTGTTCCCAACGCTGGTGGCCGGACTTCACATTGATATGGCCGGCGCCGGACAAAATGCCGGCCTCGGCGCCCCAGTTGCGGGCCAGCTCCACCGCCCGAGGGGCGCTGACGGCACTGTCGTTGTCGGAACTGACCACCTGGCAGGGAAACGGCAACAGGTCGGTGGGGATAGGCGCGAAGTTTCGCAACGCCGGTGCACACGCGGGGCGTTCGACGTCGGCCGGGGCCACCAGCAGGGCACCGCGTACCTGCCGCAGGTAATGCACCGGTGCGGTGGCCGCCCAATGCGCCACCGTGATGCAGCCCAGGCTATGAGCGATCAGGATCACCGGCGTGCTGTCGGCCGCGATGGCCTCGGCCAGCGCCGCGACCCAGTCTTCGCGACGCGGCGTGACCCAGTCGGCCTGTTCCACCCGGGCGCTGTTGGGCAGGCTGTGCTGCCAGTGTGTTTGCCAATGATCTTCTGGCGATCCTTGCCAGCCCGGCACGATCAGGTAACGAATCGACTCGCTGTGCATGGGTGTGCCCTCCTGCAGCGTTTAGCGTTGCTGATCAGTATAGGGACGGGATTTATATTCGTTAAGGAATAAGAAGCTATTTATTAATAACCAAAACATCAATACCAGAGAAGATCGACTTTGATCCACGTTCCCGGCAAAAAAGGCCGCCCCCCCTGATAAGGAGAAGACTCGAAAACTGGGCACCGGAACCGTCGGCCTGTAACGAGCCACAGAAAAATTCCCCGACATCAAAGTTGAATAATTATGCTCGTCCGCCAACCTCCAAACGTTTTGCACCCCAGCCACACCCAGTCATTGATAGACAACGGTCCGCGCGGCACAGCCCCTTCGCCCACGCTGCACCTTTCACCGTCGACCGCTACCGCTTCCCAGGCGCCCGCCAAGGATCAAGCAGCGCAATTCGTGGATCCGGCCAGTCGCACCGAGGCAGGGGGACGCACGCGGGCATTGGCCCTGCAACAGACCGTCGCAGCCAGGGATCTTCTGTACCACCCAGGTGACACATTGCGCAGTGAACTGGGGTTGGCGGCAGGCAAGGCACACGACATGATCAGCCGGCTGGGCGACCTGCAGGCGCCGCTGGGTGGGCACCTTTTCGGGCCTGAAGGACTGATGCCGGGCGAAAAACCTCAAGCATTGCTCCGCACGCTCCAACGCCTGATGGACGACGTCCCTGCCGGCAGCAACAGCGCCACAGCGAAAGACCGCTCGATAATGATCGCGCTCATGGGTGACATCGGCGCAATCCTGAGCAGCACAACCACAGGCGTGGAGCGCACACCAGCGCAGGATAAGCGGCTACGGGAAGCCATTCCCGGGTTGCTGGGCCTGCCTTGTTCGGCAGCTGAATCCATAGCGCCCACCAGCGCGCTGGGAGGCTCGGGCTCCATAGGGCCGGCCAAAAAGCAGGAACGGATCAAACCACCCAATGCCCAACCGCTTCGTACCGGCGTCCACAACCTGGGCAAGGAAGCAGATGATCTGCTGGGCATACAATCGAATCGGCTGCTTCCCAGCCGGTGGGACGTGGCACAGCTCAAGAAAGAGCGCGTGGACAATACCGCGGAACCGCTGATCGCCCATATGTCCGGCACCCAGGCAGAGACCTTGGCGGTCTGGGACATGCTACGCGGGGAACAAAGGCCTTATACCCGAGTCATGGACGGACTCAATGAGCGTCCGGACCTTGCAAACGACCCCATGGCCCAGTTGCCCCCAGCGGAGCGCGACGCACGCTATGCACGCGCCGCTGGCACAGCGGCCTTCCTGATCAGTAACGGTTATCACAGCGCCGTGGAAGTACTGGGGGGGACGCTGGCCTATACCGGCCAGGATGGCCAATCGGTCGTCGGTCCCCGCCAGGACGCCGGTCATCTTTTCGGGCAAGGTGCCGCCACGCAACTCATCGGTGAGCTGCTCAACACGCAGCGCGCCGAGCGGGCCTGATCTTGAGTGCACCCGCCCCAGCGAAGGTACTGCGGGGAGGGTGACGTGGATCTCGGAAAACCTAGGGGGTGTGATGCGCGCATAACTCGAGTAACTGACGCAGCAGTGTCTGCCCTGCCGCCCCCAGGCCGCCGCGGCCGTACAATGCCAGGCGCACCCCCTGCACAGCCGGCAAACCACTGTCGACGCCCAGGATGCGATGCCCTGGTTGCACCACGCGCTCCGGCAGCAGGCTGATGCCCAGCCCCGCCGCCACCGCCGAGCACACGCTGGCCAGGCTGGCACTGGAATAGCCAATGCGCCAGCGCCAGCCGCCCACTTCCAGATGTTGCAGCATTTCATTGCGATACAGGCCGCCCACAGGGAACGCCACCAGCGGCAATGGGTCGCGGTGCAGGGACGGCGTGCTGCGGCTATCAACCCAGCACAACGGTTCTGGCCAAGAGGCCAGGCAGTCGTCGCTGTCGCCCATTTGCTTGACCAGCAAGACGTCGAACTCACCACTGCGGTACTGGCGCTGCAACTGCGGGCCAAGCCCGCTGGCGACTTCCAGGCGCACCCGGGGATAGGCCAGCACAAACGAAGACAGCAAGGGCATCAAGCGCTCAGCGGCAAAGTCTTCCGGTACGCCAAGACGCAGCACGCCGTCGCTTTGTTGGCCGATCAACACATCGGCGGCCTCCTCGTGCAGCGCCAGGATGCGCCGCGCATAGGCCAGCAAGCGCTCGCCCTCGACGGTGGCAACCACACGACGCTGGTCACGGTCCAGCAACTGGCAAGCCACCGCCTCTTCCAGGCGGCGGATCTGCTGGCTCACGGTCGACTGGGTCAAATGCAGGCGCTCAGCCGCCCGGGTGAAGCTAGCGCAATCGACGACCGCGACAAAACTGCGTAGCAACACGGGATCGAACATGGTCATTCCCTTTGCCACTGGATGGCATGGTTATATTTAATTTCAGAATACCCTGGGCGCTGGCCATACTCACGCCTCATTCACCCAATGCACGAGCACGCATGCCTCTCAATAAATCCTTCGCCGGCTGGGCCCTGCTGGTGGTGCTCGGCCTGAACCTGCGGCCGATCCTCAGCTCGATCAGCCCATTGCTCGGCGAGATTCGCCAGGCCACCGGCCTGAGTTTCCAGAGCAGCGCCCTGCTTACCAGCCTGCCGGTGGTGTGCATGGGCCTGGTGGCGCTGGTGGGTGTGCGCGTTGAAGCAAAGCTGGGTGAGCGGCGCGGCATCGCCTTGGGCCTGATGATGATTCTGCTGGCGTGCCTGGCCCGCTGGTTGATGGGCGAGGGCTCGGCGCTGCTGGTCACGGCCTTGCTCGGCGGTGCCGGCGTGGCGCTGATCCAGGCGTTGGTGCCGGCGATGATCAAGCGCGAGTTCCATTACCGCGTGCCGGTGGCGATGGGTGTGTATTCCGCGTCGTTGATGGCCGGTGGAGGGCTGGCGGCACTGCTCAGCCCGGTGGTGGCCAGCCATTTCCAGCACTGGCAGGCCGGGCTCGGCGTGTGGTTGTTGCCAGCGCTGGCGGCGTTGCTGCTGTGGGCCTGGTTGCCGCTGGGCGCTGCGAAAAATCCACAGTTAGCCCCGGCATTCCAGGGCCTGCGCAATCGTCGCGCCTGGCTGCTGGCGCTGTATTTCGGCTTGGTGAACTGCGGTTACATGAGCCTGGTGGCGTGGCTGCCCGCCTACTATCAGCAACTGGGCTGGGGCGTATTGCCCAGCGGATCATTGCTGGCCTTCATGACGATCTTCCAGGTGATCGCGGCGCTATTGATGCCGGTGCTGGCGCAACGCGGGGTCGACCGTCGGCCCCTGCTGTGGGTCAGCCTGCTGGCCCAGACCCTCGGCTACCTCGGCCTGTTGATTGCACCGTTGCAGTTTCCCCATGTGTGGGTGGCGCTGTGCGGTTTCGGCCTGGGGGCGTGTTTCGCCCTCAGCCTGTTGCTGACCCTGGACCATCACCGCGACCCGCGACAAGCCGGTCAACTGGCGGCGTTCGTACAGGGCGTGGGCTTTTTGATCAATGCGGTTTCGCCGTGGCTGACCGGCTGGTTGCGCGAAGTCACCGGTAGCTTTGTCAGCGCCTGGATCGTGCTGACCGTGACGGCGGTCGCGATGCTGGTGGTAACGCGGGTATTCAACCCGGCGACTTACCGTGGTGCGCCCGCGCCAGTGGTTCAAGCCGATTTGCCCGCGCAAACGTCCCGAAGTCATTGAAACGCACACCCATCTCAGCCATGACTTCATGCGCCACCCTGGCGGTGAGCTGGCGGATGTAGAACGGCTCCTTCACCACAAAATGGTGGATGCCATGGGTGCTGCCGAAATTGAAGCAGAACGCTTGCAGCGGCCACATCCACCAGGGGTTCAGCACTTGGGTCTGCTGGATCACATTGCCCAGTTCCACATCGCCGTAATAATGCATGTTGGAGCTGACGAAGTGCAGGCAGAACGTGCGCAGCACATTGGGGCCGACGATCACCACGGCGGCGATGTCGACCACCTGCATCATCTGCAAAGTGCCCGCTGACCATTCGATGGGCGCGCCCAGCAGGTTGGCGATGCCGTTGGCGGCATGAAAGCCGAGGAACACATACCACGCGCCCCAATGCAGCAGCGCCAGCGGTGCATACACCAGCAATACACGCTTGAGGATGCTGAACCTGTGCCGCCAGGTCTTGGCGCGCAACAGGCGAATCAGGGCCGACATCATGTTGTCGCCCACCATCAGCAACCGTGGGATGCCCCAGGGCTCGCCGTTGGTGATCGCGCGTTCCTCCATATCGGCCTCGGTGCCGGAGACCTTGTGATGGTTGAGGTGCAGGTGCCGGCGAATCCACGGGTTGATCGTGCTCGGCCGCGCCAGCCACACCAGGCCCATCATCAGGTTGTGCGCCAGGCGCTGCTTGCGAAAATACATGCTGTGGATCAGGTCGTGTTCCAGCTCATGGGTCAGTGAGGCGAAAAACGCGTTGAGCAGCAGGCAAGCCCACCACGCCATGTACCCCATGATGTAGAGCGCCGCCGAGCCGATCATGCCCACCAGCGCAAACGCCAGGATCCCCGCCCCCAGCGCATCCTGATGCAGCAACCAGGGATGTTGCCGACGCAGTCGCACGCCCTCGGCCAGCACCACTTCACGGATATGCGCCGCGCGCTGTTGTGCATTCATCCGCTGGGGACTTGCAGAAGTACCGTCCATGCTTCCATCCTCTGGTCTGTTGATGCTCACATCCTGCCCCAAGCGATCAGGCAGGATGCTAGCCCCGCACGCCAACCTGTTGACCGCAAGCGCCAATCGCCATGACCGAACCCACCTCCCTCGCCAGCTGGACCCGCGCCCTGCGCAAGCAGCTCGACGCCCTGGGCCTCGACAGTGCCGCGCTGTGCACGCAGGCCGGGCTCGACCCGCAGCGCATGGACGACCCCAACGCACGTTATCCGCTGTCGGCCACCACGCGCCTGTGGGCGTTGGCGGTGCAGGCCAGCGGCGATCCGGCCATCGGCTTGCGGGTGTCGCGGTTTGTCAGCCCCACCACGTTTCACGCGTTGGGGTATGCCTTGGTCGCCAGTGGCAGCTTGCGTGAAGTGTTCGAGCGCATCGTGCGTTATCACCAGGTGGTCAGCGATGCACTGATCCTGGAACTTAGCCTTGAAGGTGAGCGTTACCGCTTTCGCCTGTTGCAGCCGCCGGGCAGCCCGGCACCGGCATTTGAAGCCATCGATGCGTTCGCGGCGATTTATGTGCGCACCTGCCGCAACCGCCTGGGACGCAACTACGCGCCGCTGGCGGTGTACCTGCGACGGCCGCAGCCGGCCGATCCCCAGCCATGGCACAGGGTGTTTCGCGCGCCGGTATTCTTCGGCGCCGAAGAGGACCGCTTGGAGTTCGCCGCCCAGGATTTCGACAGCCACCTGGACGATGCCAACCCCGAACTGGCCGAACACAACGAAACCGTGCTCAAGCGCACCCTCGCCCAGCTGAAACCGCTGACCTGGGAACGCAAGGTGCGCGCGGCCATCGAGGCGCAACTGCCGGAGGGCGAGCCCGGCGCCGAGCGCATCGCCCAGGCCTTGCACCTGAGCCTGCGCAGCTTGCAGCGGCATCTCGCCGATGAAGGCTGCCGGTTTGATGCGTTGCTCAATGAATGCCGGGAGAACCTGGCGTTGCTGCATTTGCGCGATCCGCAGTGCTCATTGGCCGAGGTCAGTCACTTATTGGGATTTGCCGACACCAGCAGCTTCAACCGGGCGTTCAAGCGCTGGACGGGGATGACGCCGGGGCAGTTCAGGGATGGGTTGCGGTAGATAGGTTTGTGGTGTTTGGGAGGGCCTCTTCGCGAGCAAGCCCGCTCCCACAGTTGACCGCATTCCAACGCTGGAACTCGGTCAACTGTGGGAGCGGGCTTGCTCGCGAAAGCGCCGGAACAGGCACTGCAGCCTCCAGATGAATCAGCGCCCTCGACGCAACAACTTCTTCACCCGCACCACCAACGCCTTGTCCTCAAACGGCTTGAGCAAGTAATCATCCTCATGCAGCTCCAGCCCGCGCAGGCGATCTTCAATCCCGCCCGGCGTGGTCAGGAACAGCACCGGCGTCTGGCCCTTCTGCCGAATCGCCTGCTGCAGCTTCCAGGCATTGAGCCCCGGCAACATCACGTCCAGGATCACCAAGTCGTATTCGGTGCTTTCCACAAACCGCTGGGCGGCCATGCCGTTGGCCGCGACTTCCACGGCAAAGCCTGCCTCGCTCAGGCCCTGGGCCATGCGTTGCGCCAGTTGCGGCTGGTCTTCCACTAACAACACCTGCATGCCTACCTCTTGGGTTCATTACAAACCTGTCATCAAATTGTTCGGCTTTTGACCCCGTCCGCTGGCTAAGGTGGCGGCCTGCTTTCTGGAGCCGTTCCCATGTACCGCACCGCCTTGTTCTTGAGTATCGCCATCAGCGCCAGCGCCGTGGCCGCCCCGTCACTGCCGCGTCACGCCGACCTCGATCTGGCCACCGCCCGCCAACTGGCGGACGCCAGCCTGGCGCACTGCAGCGCGGCCATCGCCGTACTGGATCGCGGCGCCAACCTGTTGCTCAGCCTGCGCGCTGACGGCGTTGGCCCGCACAACAGCATCGCCAGCCAGCGTAAGGCGTATACCGCGCTGTCGTCGAAAACCCCGACCCGACTGTTCGCCGAGCGTGCCCGCAACAACCCCGAAGCCACCAACCTTAACAGCTTGCCCGAGTTGCTGTTGCTCGGCGGCGGCGTGCCGCTGTTTGCCGGCAACGAATTGGTGGGCGCGCTGGGCATCGCCGGGGCCGGTGGCGCCGAGCAGGACGAAGCGTGCGCGGTCAACGCGGCCAATCAACTTGGCTTGAACATCACCCCTTGAGGAAACATCGATGAAAACCCTGAACATGACCCTTGCCGCCCTCAGCCTGAGCGGCCTGAGCAGCCTGGCGCTGGCGGACGGCAACCCGCTGAGCGTGCATGTATTGAACCTGGAAAACGGCCTGCCGTCTGCCGGTGTCAGCGTCACCCTCGAACAGCACGTGGGCGATCACTGGCAGTCGCTGTCCAACGGCGTCACCAACCAGCAGGGGCGTATCGCCGAACTCTTCCCGGCCAACCAGGCCATGCAACCCGGCGAGTACCGCGTGGTATTCAAGACCGGCGATTACTACAAAAAAGCCAATCGCGAGACATTCTTCCCCGAGGTGCCGGTGATCTTCCAGGTCAAGCAGGCCGACCAGCATTACCATATTCCGCTGTTGCTCAGCCCTTACGGCTTTTCCACCTATCGCGGCTCGTAGTTCACAGGCCCGCCGCCTGCCGCAGGCCCTGCAAGTCCAGCACCTCAATCGCAGCGTAACTCAGGCCGATGATGCCCTGTTGCTCCAGCGCCTTGAGCAGACTGTTGGTGGTCTGGCGCGACAAGCCCAGCATCGCTGCCAGATCCTCCTGGGGCAGTTGCAGTGTGCGGCGCGCCGGGTCGATCTCGCCGTAGCCTTCGGCGATCATCAGCAGCCGATGGGCCAGGCGCGCCGACGCGGGCATCAGGCTCATCTGCTCGATGTTGATCAACGACAGGCGCAATTTGTGGCTCATCAACAGCGCCACGTCGCGCCAATACAGCGGCTGCCTGGCAAGAATGTCGAGCATCGACGCCTGCGGTACCTGCAACAGGGTGCACGAGCCCATCGCCAGGGCATCGTGGGTGCGCGGCAAGTTATCGAACAGGCAGATTTCGCCGAACCAGTAAGGCGTTTCCACCAGGCTCAATACCGCCTCCTTGCCCTGGGCATTCACCGCGCTGATGCGCATCGCGCCGTCCAGCACCGCATACAGCCCACACGGCGGATCGCCGCGTTTGAACAGCGACTGCCCCGCCGTCAGCGAGCGCAACCGCGCGGCCGCCAGCAGGCTACGCTGTAGCTCGACAGGCAGATGGCTGAACCAGTGCCCGCTGGCCAGGCGAGCGTGCCATTTCTCTGCATCCATGAGAACTCCGAAGATTGTCGCCCAGCTGACAGTTCGCCACAGGCTGACAGGGCATGATCAAACATCCTACAGGAGGAATAACAATGAAAAGCCTCGTCGACCACCTCAGCCAATACGCCGCCTACCACCGCGACCCGCGCAATATCGCCAGCCACTTTATTGGCATTCCACTGATCGTGGTCGCGGTCGCCGTGCTGCTGTCGCGTCCGCAATGGGCGGTCGGTGGCGTGTGGATTTCACCGGCGGTGATTGTCGCGCTGCTGTCGGCGTGGTTTTACCTGCGCCTGGAACTGGCGTTGGGCGTATTGATGACGTTGCTGATGGGTTTGTCGGTATGGGCCGGGCATGTGCTGGCGGCGCAGAGCACGCTGGTGTGGCTGGGCAGTGGCGTCGGGATGTTTGTGGTGGGCTGGGCGATTCAGTTTGTCGGGCATTACTACGAAGGCAAGAAGCCGGCGTTTATCGATGATGTGTCGGGGCTGATTGTGGGGCCGTTGTTTGTGGTGGCGGAATTGGCGTTTTTGCTGGGGTTGCGGCAGGGGTTGAAGCAGCAGATCGAGCAGCGCTCCGGGCCAGTAGTAGTACGCGGCAAAAACGCCACGGTGTAAGGCTTAACAAAGACCTCATGTGGGAGCTGGCTTGCCTGCTCCCACAGAAGCCCGCTCCCACATTGGGTGTTGCGGTGTGATTAGGCTTTTTGCCAGACCTTGGGCTTGAAGAACAGGGTCTCGCCACGGGCCAGGCCGGTCAGGCTGTCATGGTCCTTCACCACTTCAGCTTCGATCAGCTCGGGCTGGCCTTCAACCTTGAGCGTCACTCGCGTGGTCGCGCCCAGTGGGCGAATATCGCGCACTTCGGCCGCATGGTGATCCTCCAGTTCATGCCGCGACAGCGACACTTCGTGCGGACGGAACAGCAGGTGTTTGTCTTCACCCAAATGCAGACGGTTGGAGTCGCCGAGGAAGTGGTAGACGAAATCGCTGGCCGGGTTTTCGTAGACTTCGCCCGGTGAGCCGATCTGCTCGATCACACCCTTGTTCATCACCACGATGCGGTCGGCGACTTCCATGGCCTCTTCCTGGTCGTGGGTCACGAACACCGAGGTCAGGTTGATGTCTTCGTGCAGGCGCGCCAGCCAGCGGCGCAGTTCCTTGCGCACCTTGGCGTCGAGGGCGCCGAACGGCTCGTCCAGCAACAGCACTTTCGGCTCCACCGCCAGGGCGCGGGCCAGGGCGATACGCTGGCGCTGGCCACCGGAGAGTTGTTCCGGGTAGCGGTCCGACAGCCAATCCAACTGCACCATGTTCAGCAGTTCATGCACCTTGACCGCGATCTGGCTTTCGCTCGGGCGCTGGTTTTTCGGTTTCATGCGCAGGCCGAACGCCACGTTGTCGAACACGCTCATGTGGCGGAACAACGCATAGTGCTGGAACACAAACCCGACGTTGCGATCACGCACATCATGGCCGGAAACGTCTTCGCCGTGGAACACGATGCTGCCGTCATCCGGGGTTTCCAGGCCTGCAATGATGCGCAGCAAGGTGGTCTTGCCACAGCCGGACGGGCCCAGCAACGCCACCAGCTCGCCACTCTGGATGTCCAGATTGATGCTGTTGAGGGCCTTGAAGGCGTTGAAATTCTTGCTGACATTACGGACTTCGATCGACATGACTTATTCCTCACCGGCGCTGTTGCGCAGGCGGTTGATACGGTTCTCGCTCCACTGCTTGAGCAGCAGGATGAAGAGCGCCAGGATCAGCAACAGGCTGGCCACCGCAAACGCGGCGACGTGGTTGTATTCGTTGTAGAGAATCTCGACATGCAGCGGCAGGGTATTGGTGACGCCGCGAATGTGGCCGGACACCACCGACACCGCGCCGAACTCACCCATGGCCCGCGCGGTACACAGCACCACGCCGTAGATCAGGCCCCACTTGATATTCGGCACGGTGACATGCCAGAACATCTGCCAGCCATTGGCGCCCAGCAGGCGCGCGGCCTCTTCTTCCTGGGTGCCCTGTTCCTGCATCAGCGGGATCAGCTCACGGGCCACGAAGGGCACGGTGACGAAGATGGTCGCCAGCACGATACCGGGCAAGGCGAATACGATCTGGATGTCGTGGTCCTGCAACCACGGGCCGAAGAAGCCCTGGGCGCCGAACATCAGTACGTAGACCAGGCCCGCGATCACCGGCGACACCGAGAACGGCAGGTCGATCAGCGTCACCAGGATGCTTTTGCCTCGAAACGAGTACTTGCTCACGCACCAGGCCGCGCTGACGCCGAATACCACATTGAGCGGCACCGAAATCAGCACGGCGATCACCGTGAGTTTCAGCGCCGACAGCGCGTCGGGTTCGAGGATCGCGGTAAAGAACGCGCCAAGGCCGTTTTTCAGGCCCTGGGTCACCACGATCAGCAGCGGCAACAGCAGAAACAGGACGAACACCAGCCAACCAAGGCCGATCAGGATACGTCGCGACACAGCGCTGCCACGGCGGGCGGCGTTGGCCGAGGACGCGGCGGAAATAGACGATTGGGACATGTTCCGCGCCTCCTTATGGACGTTCGATGCGCCGCTGCAACAAGTTGATCAGCAGCAGCAATACAAAGGAAACCACCAGCATCAGCACGCCGATGGACGTGGCGCCGCGATAGTCGTATTGGTCAAGCTTGACCATGATCAGCAGCGGCAGTATCTCGGTTTTCATCGGCATGTTGCCGGCGATGAAGATCACCGAACCGTACTCACCGACGCCACGGGCAAATGCCAGGGCGAAACCGGTCAACCAGGCCGGCAGCAACGCAGGCACCAGGATGTAGCGGAACACCTGCAACGGCTTGGCGCCCAGGCAGGCGGCGGCTTCCTCGACTTCCCGGGGGATGTCGGCGAGCACCGGTTGCACCGTGCGCACCACGAATGGCAACGTGACGAAGGTCAGCGCCAGGGTGATGCCCAAGGGGGTGTAGGCGATCTTGAAGCCCAGGTCGGCGGCGAACTGGCCGACAAAGCCGTTCGGCGCGTACAAGGCCGTCAGCGCGATACCGGCTACGGCGGTGGGCAGGGCGAACGGCAGGTCGATCATCGCATCGATGATCTTGCGGCCGGGGAAGGTGTAGCGCACCAGCACCCAGGCCAGCAGCGTGCCGATCACGCCGTTGATCAGCGCGGCGTACAACGCAG
Organism: Pseudomonas sp. SWRI18; assembly: GCF_014268345.1. Lineage (NCBI taxonomy): Bacteria > Pseudomonadati > Pseudomonadota > Gammaproteobacteria > Pseudomonadales > Pseudomonadaceae > Pseudomonas > Pseudomonas sp. SWRI18. Next base: position 96,150 of record NZ_JACCQQ010000002.1, on the reverse strand, counting down.
TGCTGAAGCTCAGCTTCAATGCCGCCAGCACGCGCGGTGCGGAAATGATGGCCCAGAACTGATCCCAGGTGAGTTGGGCAGCGTGCACAAACATCGCCGCCAGCGGGATGAGTACGATCAGGCTGAGGTACACGACGGTGTAGCCCAGCGTCAGCCCGAAGCCGGGTATGACGGGGGAGGTACGACGCGACATAAGAGTCCTTGGTTAGCGGGTAGATACCACTGCAGGAACGCACTTTCCTGGGGAGCTGCTTTTCCTGTGGGAGCGGGCTTGCTCGCGAAAGCGGTGGTTCAGTTAAAACATCTTTGCCTGGCACTCCGCTTTCGCGAGCAAGCCCGCTCCCACATTTGATCTTCATTGCTTTGAGCATTGCGTTTGCTTAACTGATCACAGCAGAGCGCGCTCCTGTTAATTCGGCTTACTGCGCCGTGTAGATCTGGTCGAACACGCCACCGTCGTTAAAGAATTTCGGTTGGGCAGTTTTCCAGCCGCCGAAGTCTTTGTCGATAGTCACCAGGTCCAGTTTCGGGAACTGCTGGGCGTATTTGGCGGCGACTTTCTCATCGCGTGGGCGGTAGAAGTTTTTCGCCGCAATTTCCTGGCCAGCCGGGCTGTACAGGTGCTTGAGGTATTCGGTGGCGATCTCGGTGTTGCCCTTCTTCTCGGCGTTCTTGTCGACCACGGCCACTGGCGGCTCCGCGAGGATCGACAGCGAAGGCACGACGATATCGAACTTGTCGGCGCCGCCGTCTTCTTTCAGGGCCAGGAAGGCTTCGTTTTCCCAGGCCAGCAACACGTCACCCTGACCGTTGTTGACGAAGGTGATGGTTGAACCGCGCGCACCGGTGTCCAGCACCGGCACGTGCTTGAACAGCTCCTTGACGTATTCCTGAGCCTTGGCTTCGCTGCCACCGGCTTTCAGGCCGTAGGCCCAGGCGGCGAGGAAATTCCAGCGGGCGCCGCCGGAGGTTTTCGGGTTTGGCGTGATCACCGACACGTCTTTCTTGATCAGGTCGCCCCAATCCTTGATGCCTTTGGGGTTGCCCTTGCGCACCAGGAACACGATGGTCGAGGTGTACGGGGTGCTGGCATCCGGCAGGCGGGTCTGCCAATTTTCCGGGAGCGTCTTGCCCAGCTTGGCAACTTCGTCGATGTCACCCGCCAGGGCCAGGGTGACCACGTCGGCGCGCAGGCCATCGATCACAGCCCGGGCCTGCTTGCCCGAACCACCGTGGGATTGCTGGATCTTGACGGTGTCGCCGGGGTGGGACTGTTTCCAGAAGCTGGTGAACTCAGCGTTGTAATCCTGGTACAGCTCACGGGTAGGGTCGTACGAGACGTTGAGCAACTCGTAGTCCTTGGCAACCGCGGAACCTGCAAACACGGCGCTGGCCAGGGCGGCCAGGGCATAACGGCGAATCGACGACATAGAAGCTCCTGAAATTCTGGGGTGTTGGCTTTTTCTTATAGTTGCGGGTCTATCGCCGTTGTTGCTTAGCTCGGTTTGTTACCCGGGTTCTGCAGGCGGAATTTCTCTTTGCGTTCAATCTGCACGACTTGCGCGTTGTGCACCGTGATTTCCACCGCGCCAAACCGCAGATCGCGCAGGGCGCTCTGGATCTCGCGCAAAATGGCTGCTTCGTCCTGGCCGTCAACGCTACGTAGAGATGCGCTCATGGTCTCGCTCCTGAAATGAAGATGCCTGCACAGTAGTGGCACTGCTTGTGGCGTGAGGGCGATAGTAGACAAGCGCGGATATTCTTAAAAATACTATTTAAGAATGTTTATATAACCAAAAATAACTTCCTATTGGGGCGTGGGGTTAGGTGCAGGTTTCGTTTTGAGATGCAGGCGTCAAACCTGAAGAGATTCCAATGTGGGAGCGGGCTTGCTCGCGAAAGCGGAGTGTCAGTCACTGAAGATGTCGACTGAGCTACCGCATTCGCGAGCAAGCCCGCTCCCACATTTTTTTGACCGCATTTCAAGTTCTAATGACGGGTGCTGTCGACCAATCTATCTCTTCTGCCGGCACCGGCCGGCCGAACCAATATCCCTGCCCCATATCGCACTGCTGGTCGAGCAGAAACCGCGCCTGCTCCACCTGCTCGATCCCCTCGGCATGCACCTGCATGCCCATACTTTTGGCCAGGGCGATCACCACGCGCACAATCGCGGCGTCATCTTCGTCCCACGGCAGCCCGGCGACAAAACCCTGGTCGATCTTGAGTTTCTGTACCGGCAGGCGCTTGAGGCGCAGCAATGAGGAATAGCCGGTGCCAAAGTCATCGATGGCCAGGCGCAGGCCCAGCTCGCGCAGGCGGTGCATCTGCTCCAGGGCGACCTCCGGGTCTTGCATCACGGCGCTTTCAGTGACCTCCAGTTCAAGAAATGCAGGGTCCAGGCCGGTTTCATGCAGCACCTGGGCGACCTGCGCATACAGCTCGCGCCGCGCAAACAGGCGGCTGGACACGTTGACGGCGATGAAACTCAAGGGCGCGCCCTGGGACAACCATTGGCACATTTGCCGGCAGGCCTGGTTCATGACCCAGGCATCGATCTCGGCGATCAACCCGGTGCGTTCGGCAATGGGGATGAACTCGACCGGGGGCACCAGGCCCCGCTCCGGGTGCTGCCAGCGCACCAACGCCTCGACGCCGATCAAGCGGCCGCCGTGCAGCTCATGCACCGGTTGGTAATAGACGCAGAGCTCCTGCCGCTCGAGGGCGCGGCGCAATTCGCTGGCGATTTCCACACGGTTCTGCGCGTGAGCGGTGAGTTCTTCGGTGTACAACGCATAGCCTTCGCGGCCGGCACTCTTGGCCTTGAACAGCGCGGAATCGGCGTTACGCAGCAGTTGTTCGGCGCTCAGGGCGTCGTTGGGGAAGAGGCTGATACCGATACTGGCGCTGATAAACAGTTGGTGGCCATCGAAGATGAACGGTTGTTTCATCGTCTCCAAAATACGTTGCGCCAGGCCGCCGGCCTGGGCCAGCTGTGGACAACTTTCCGCCAGCACGGCGAACTCATCACCGCCCAGGCGCGCCAGGGTCACACCTGGGCCGAGCAGCGCCGTGAGCCGTTCGCCCACCAGTTTGAGCAACTGGTCACCGACGTTATGGCCGAGGCTGTCGTTGATGATCTTGAAGTGGTCCAGGTCCAGTAACAGCAGGGCGCAACCGCGCTTGTGCAGTTGCGCCGAGGCCAGCGCCTGCTCGGCGCGGTCGGTGAACAGCAGGCGGTTGGGCAGGTCGGTCAGCGGGTCGTGGTGCGCAAGGTGAGCCAGTTCGTGCTCGGAGTCCTTGATGGCGCTGATGTCGGAAAACACCGCGACGTAATGCGAGACCTGGCCTTGGTCATCGAAGATCACCCGAATGGTTTGCCACTGTGGATAAATCTCCCCGCTTTTGCGTCGGTTCCAGATTTCTCCGCTCCATTCGCCGGTGCGCGCCAGGCTCTGGAACATCTGCTGGTAAAAATTCGACGAATGGCGCCCGGACTTGAACAGGCTCGGCTGCTGGCCTATGACGTCTTCGCGCTGGTAGCCGGTGATCGCCATAAAAGCCCGATTAACGTGGACAATCAGTCCCTGCGCGTCGGTCACCAGCACGCCTTCGCGGGTGCAATCGAACACCGCAGCTGCCTGGCGCAGGCGCTCGCGGTTTTCCTTGAGGGGTTGCAGCAACTGGCTGGCACGGGCAAATCGGGCGCAAAGCAGGGAAATCGCCACGGCACTGAGGGCCACCCACACATAGCCGCGAACCTGCAGCCAATCGGTCAGCTCACTCGGGTTATCGAGAAATTCGATCAATATCGCGGGCGTGAGGCTTATCCACAGCACGGAAACCAGCAGGTACACCAGCCCCGCACGCAGGGCACCTCGGTATGAAAACAGCATATGGTCAGTAATCCTTACCCAAAAACAGAATCGCCCTACGAAGGTTGCGGATTATAGAATAAGAAACATCCAGTCACTCCTATCTGAAAGGGCGGCTGGTTTTCTGTGTAGGCTTAGTGATAATGCGTGAGCTGTTCTTTTCTTTATCTGAGGGCCATACAGCCTATGTGGTACAACGGTTTTCTTGACCTGTCAGCCTGGCAACTGGTGGCGGTCACTCTGTTGATGACCCACGTGACCATTATTGCGGTCACGGTCTATCTGCATCGTTATTCAGCCCATCGCTCCCTGGAGCTCAATGCCGGCCTGAAACACTTCTTCCGCTTCTGGCTGTGGTTGACCACGGCGCAGAACACCCGCGAGTGGACCGCTATCCACCGCAAGCATCACGCCAAGTGCGAAACCGTCGACGACCCGCACAGCCCGGTGATCAAAGGCCTGTCGACCGTGCTGCGCAAAGGCGCCGAGCTGTACCGCACCGAGGCCGAGAACCCCGAGACCCTGCGCATCTACGGCAAGAACTGCCCGGACGACTGGATCGAGCGCAAGGTCTACACGCGCTATCCGCTGCTGGGCGTGGCGATCATGGGCGTGATCGACCTGCTGCTGTTCGGCACCATCGGCATCACGATCTGGGCGATCCAGATGATGTGGATTCCCTTCTGGGCCGCCGGCGTAATCAATGGCCTGGGCCATGCCGTGGGCTATCGCAATTTCGAATGCCGTGACGCGGCGACCAACCTGGTGCCATGGGGCATTATCGTGGGTGGCGAAGAGCTGCATAACAACCATCACACCTACCCCAACTCCGCCAAGCTGTCGGTGAAGAAGTGGGAGTTCGACCTGGGCTGGGCGTGGATCAAGGTATTCAGCTTTCTGCGCCTGGCCAAGGTGCAACGCGTCGCCCCTATCGCCCATCGCGTGGAAGGCAAGGGCCACCTGGACATGGACACCGCCATGGCGATCCTCAACAACCGCTTCCAGATCATGGCCCAGTACCGCAAATTGGTCATTGGCCCGCTGGTCAAACAGGAGCTGGAAAAGGTCGATCACTCGGTGCGCCACCAGTTCCACCGCGCCAAGCGCCTGCTGTCGCGGGAAACCAGCTTGCTGGACGACCGCCATCACCTGCGCATCCAGAGCATGCTGGAACACAGCCAGGCCCTGAAAGTGATCTACGAAAAGCGCCTGGCGCTGCAGCAGATCTGGCTGAAGACCAGTTCAAACGGCCACGATATGCTCGCCGCCATCAAGGAATGGGTGCACGAGGCCGAGGCCAGCGGCATCCAGTCCCTGCGGGACTTCGCCCATCAATTGAAAACCTATTCGCTGCGCCCTGTAACCGTATGAGGGTACGGTGGGAGGGCCTTCCCTCCCACCCCGCAGCTTTTTGGCGTCATTTCTCGGTCACCGGCAATCGGTCCTGTTGACGGAACTTCACTGCAATTCGCCTCTCTCAATGAACACTTCGCCATCATGGTGGCCCCTTGTTGTGACCGCTGCTCCACCTTGCGGCGCGCCCAGAGAGAGTTGTGCCGATGGTTCACGAAAAGCCTTGTTTGCCTGATCCACCCGTCGCTGAACACCCGCGTCCGGCTGCGGCTTCAACCCTGCTGGCGCTGGTGCATGCACAGGGTGAGGTCGAGCGCTTGAGTGAACGCGAACAGCTGCTGAGTTCGCTGCTGGTCAGCGTCAATGCGGTGCTGTGGGCCATCGACTGGGAGACCCGCCGCGTACTCTATGTGAGCCCCGCCTATGAGCGCATATTCGGACGCTCCGCCGGCCTGCTGCTTGCCGACTATCGGGAATGGCGCAACAGCATCCACCCCGAAGACCTCGACTACGCCGAACACAGCCTGGCCCGCGTGCTGGAAACCGGCACCGTGGAGGACCGCGAGTACCGCATCATCACCGCCGACGGGCAGATCCGCTGGCTGAGCGACAAGTGTTACATCAACCAGCAGGCCGACCCCGACGAACCGCTGGTGGTAGTGGGCATGGCCGAAGACATCACCGAAAAGAAACAGATGGAACTGGAGCTGCACCGTCTGGCCACCACCGACGTGCTGACCCAGAGCAGCAACCGCCGACATTTCTTCGAATGCGCCAACCAGGCCTTCGACAGCGCCTGCGCCCAAGGCGCGCCGCTGGCCTTCCTGCTGCTGGACATCGATGACTTCAAGGACGTCAACGATACCTACGGCCACCTCGAAGGCGACCAGGTATTGCGCCGTATCGCCGAGAGCGGTCGCAGCGTATTGCGCCGTGGCGACCTGTTCGGGCGCATTGGCGGCGAAGAATTTGCAGCCGTGCTACCCGGTTGCTCGCCGGAAATGGCCCTGCAAGTCGCCGAGCGGCTGGGCAGGGAGATCCAGGCGCTGAGCTTCAGTTATGCGGGCCAGACCTTCAGCGTGACCATCAGCCAGGGCCTTGCCAGCCTCACCGAACAAGACTCGACGCTGGACAATTTGTTCGCCCGGGCCGATACCGCCATGTACGAGGCCAAGCGTTTGGGCAAGAACCGCGTGGTGGCGGGCTGAGATCGAACACTTTCAGTGGCTACACCAGAGATCCAATGTGGGAGCGGGCTTGCTCGCGAAGGCGGAGTGTCAGTCACAGATGTTTTAACTGACCCACCGCTTTCGCGAGCAAGCCCGCTCCCACATTTGGATTTATGTCGCCCTCCAGGCCTTGCGCGCCTTGCCACCGGTACAAAAAAACCCGCCGAAGCGGGTTTTTTTTCGATCAGGCCAGCCTGCGCTTACAGCTCGGAGAAGCACTCTTCAATGATCGCCAAGCCTTTGTCCAACTGCTCGTCCGGCGAGGTCAGCGGCACCAGTACGCGCAACACGTTGCCGTAGGTACCGCAGGACAACAGGATCAGCCCCTTGTCACGCGCCTTGGCCACCACCGAGGCGACCGCCGCCGCGTTTGGCTTGTGGCTGTCGCCATTCTCGAACAGCTCGACCGCGATCATCGCGCCCAGGGCGCGCACTTCGCCGATCACCGGGTACTTGGCCTGGATCGCCTTGAGGCCAGTCACCAGACGCTCGCCCACCGCCTTGCAGCGGTCCAGCAGGTGCTCTTCTTCAAACACCTCCATCACCGCCAGCGCGGCCGCGCAAGCGATCGGGCTACCGGCGTAGGTGCCGCCCAGGCCGCCTGGGGCGATGGCGTCCATGTATTCGGCCTTGCCGCACACACCGGCCAGCGGGAAACCGCCGGCGATGGATTTGGCGAAGGTGGTCAGGTCGGCGGCAACGCCCATCTGTTCCATGGCGAAGAAGGTACCGGTACGGCCGGCACCGGTTTGCACTTCGTCGGCGATCAGCAGGATGCCGTGCTTGTCGCACAGCTCGCGCAGGCGCTTCATGAAGGACTTGGGCGCGACGTAGAAACCGCCCTCACCCTGCACCGGCTCGATGATGATTGCAGCGATATCACGCGGCTCGGCATCGTTCTTGAAAATGCGCTCGATGCTGGCGATGGCATCGTCGTCGCTCACGCCGTGCAGTTCATTCGGGAACAGCGCACGGAACACGCCGCCGGGCATCAAGCCCATGCCGGCCGAGTACGGCACGACTTTGCCGGTGAGGCCCAGGGTCATCATGGTACGGCCATGGTAAGCGCCGGTGAACGCGATCACGCCGGCACGGCCGGTGGCGGCACGGGCGATCTTCACCGCGTTTTCCACCGCTTCGGAACCGGTGGTGACCAGCAGGGTTTTCTTGGCGAAATCACCTGGGACCTTGGCGTTGATTTTTTCGCACAGTTCCACGTAAGGCTCGTAGGCCAGGACCTGGAAGCAAGTGTGGGTCAGCTTGTTCAGCTGTTCGGTCACGGCGGCGATGATTTTCGGGTGCACGTGGCCGGTGTTCAGCACGGCGATACCGCCGGCGAAGTCGATGAACTCGCGACCTTCAACGTCGGTCACGGTGGCGTTCTTCGCCGATTCGGCGAAGATCGGGTGAATCTGGCCAACACCGCGCGGTACAGCGGCTTCGCGGCGTTTCATCAGGGAAGCGTTGGTCTTGCTCATAAAGTCCTCATTCGCCGCTCATCGGGCGGCGTGGCTCAAGGATAGGTGGCGGGGAGGCAACTACGGCAGCATGCGATGATCGACTGCCACAGCTTTCCCGGCCACTGCGAATAACGGGGTGAAACACGCAAAGGGTCAGCGCTCTCGTGCCCTCTGCGTTTACTGCAATCTCTTACAGGGCTTAGATGCCCAGGCAGAGGTATTTGATTTCCAGGTAATCCTCGATCCCGTACTTGGAGCCCTCACGGCCCAGGCCCGACGCCTTGATGCCGCCGAACGGCGCCACTTCGTTGGAGATCAACCCGGTGTTGACGCCGACCATGCCGTATTCCAGGGCTTCAGCTACACGGAACACACGGCCCAGGTCGCGGGCATAGAAGTACGAAGCCAGGCCGAACTCGGTGTCGTTGGCCATTGCGATCACTTCGGCTTCGTCTTTAAAGCGGAACAGCGGTGCGAGCGGACCGAAGGTTTCTTCCTTGGCCACGGCCGCGTCTTTCGACACGTTGGTGAGGATGGTCGGCTCGAAGAAGTTGCCTTCCATCGCCTTGCCACCGGCCAGCAGCGTCGCGCCTTTGCTCAGGGCATCGGCAATGTGTTCCTGGACCTTGGCCACGGCCTTCTCGTCGATCAGCGGACCAGTGGTGGTGCCTTCTTCCAGACCGTTGCCGATCTTGAGCTTGGCCACGGCCACCTTGAGTTTTTCCGCGAACGCGTCGTAGACCGAGTCCTGGATGTACAGGCGGTTGGCGCAGACGCAGGTCTGGCCATTGTTGCGGTATTTGGAAATGATCGCACCTTCGACGGCCTTATCCAGGTCGGCGTCGTCGAACACGATGAACGGCGCGTTACCGCCCAGCTCCAGGGAAACCTTCTTGATGTCCTTGGCGCATTCGGCCATCAACTGGCGACCGATTTCAGTCGAGCCGGTGAACGACAACTTACGCACGATCGGGTTGCTGGTCAGCTCGCCGCCGATGTCGCCAGCGCTGCCGGTAACCACGCTCAACACGCCTTTAGGGATGCCGGCACGGTGCGCCAGCTCAACCAGCGCCAAGGCCGAAAACGGCGTTTGCGACGCCGGCTTGATCACCATGGTGCAACCGGCGGCCAGGGCCGGGCCGGCTTTACGGGTGATCATCGCGGCCGGGAAGTTCCACGGCGTGATCGCTGCGGTCACACCGATGGGCTGCTTGATCACGATCAGACGCTTGTCGGGCTGGTGGCCGGGGATCACGTCGCCATAGATGCGCTTGGCTTCTTCGGCGAACCACTCGATAAAGGAGGCGGCATAGACGATTTCGCCCTTGGCTTCCGCCAGCGGCTTGCCCTGCTCGAGGGTCATCAGGCGACCGAGGTCATCCTGGTTTTCGATCAACAGCTCAAACCAACGGCGCAGCTTATTGGCGCGCTCCTTGGCGGTGAGCGCACGCCAGGCCGGCAACGCCTTGTCGGCGGCCTCGATGGCCCGGCGGGTTTCCGCGGCGCCCATCTTCGGCACGGTACCGAGAATCTCGCCCGTGGCGGGGTTGTTGACCTTGATCGTCTGACCGTTGTCCGCATCGACCCAAGCGCCATCGATAAAGGCTTGCTGGCGGAACAACTGGGTGTCTTTGAGCTGCATGTCGGCTTTCCTTAACAGCACCGCGCGCACGCGGAGCGAATTAGAGTTGTTGAAAGGCGCCTTGTGGGCTGCCGTCAGGGAAATCGGCCTCAACGCGCCACAGTGAATAGATAGCGCACGAGAGGCAGAGCGTTTGAAATCTCAAACGAATCCTAGGATCAATGGGGGTACAGGGCAATAGCCTGTTCGAAAAAAAGAACGAAACCGCCGCGTTTGCCTGAACTTTCTGATCAGCGTAGTTGGCCTTGGTTTCGACGCACTGATCGATGGTGCCTGGGTTAGGGCCTCCGGGCGGCAGGTTCCTACGCGCAAAGGCCCGAAGACCGGCATGGACGCCCAAGGTCGACATGGGTATGATGTCGCCCGCACAAGCATCCGTAGCTCAGCTGGATAGAGTACTGCCCTCCGAAGGCAGGGGTCGTGGGTTCGAATCCCGCCGGGTGCACCAGATACAGATGAGAAAGCCCCAGGCCGAAAGAGCTGGGGCTTTTTTGTGGGTGTTTTTTTGTAAGCCTTGGGGTCAACTGGGCGGCAGTTGGCTCTGCTCCGAGCCTGCAATCCTGCGTGAGGTGGGGTGTCACGCAATGAACGAGGCATTGGTCTGAACGTAAATAAATCTGTCCCCTTTTTCTCGAAGAGACACAGATCAGTGCCAGACGTTAAAACATCAATTCACCGCTTATAAAAATTAGTTCTCAAAAAGGATTCGGAGGATGAAAATCATATGCAGCCAGCGCATTTTGCGACTTCCCAACAAAGCCGAAATTCATATACCTTTTGGCTTATCAAGATCTTACAAGTCCGCACTATCCAATTCCGATGCCGTTTTTACTTTGGATGAAGACAAGGTTGTATGCATTAAAGTAAATGACGCACTAGTTCAAGTATATCCATACTACTGCAAAGCAATCAGCATTCCAAAACTCCCACCCCTCACATTTTCAGTTGTAGTGTCTGAAAAGGACAAGAAAGCGTGCTCCGCCCTAATCTCACAAGTTCACTATCTATCCTCACCTAATAGGGGGATTTTTTTCGCGCTTAAGGAACGTGACGAAATTGTCGCATGCTGTATTCTCGACACTCTGAAATTTGGCAACCCCAAGGGTAGATACTATATTAATACGTCACTATGCGATGATTTAGATATAAGCCTTGAAAACTGGGGGAGCACGTCTTACGAAACACATAATGCACTACAGAATCAGTTAAAATTGATTTGGGTTAGTCGAATAGCAAAAACGCAAAAGTATAGTGGGTATAAAATTGGAACCCATTTGATGCTGGAGACACTGAAAGCTATTCCAGCAGTGATACCCTTTCCAGTGCAGCATGTAGAAGTCATTCGAACATGTGGAATTCAAGAGTCACTGTCAAGTGACTTTCTAGAGTACGCAGGCTTCACAAAGGTCAAGCTTAGGAATCAGAGCGCAGCACCATATATTTCTGATGGTGACCTCTTCCCCAAACGTAAGCCCTGTGTAAAACTTTACTACTGGAATAAAATCACAAACACATCATGCGTCGAAAACGCACGCCTGTTCGTACCTCTGTCACAAGACCCTTTTTTATGGTTTACCGATAACAAAAAAACTTGGGAATTGCGCCGTGCAAGGGGGCAATTCACAGAGCGCCATATATACTCAGGCAGGCCAGTAGAGCTGAGACTGGGCTATAACACAAACAAAAAACTTTGGGGTGTCATTAACAAAGTAATTACAGGAACCTCGATTGAATCCGTGCTTACAAAAATCGGAAACTTCCAAAGCGTTATACCTACAGCATCTTCTTTAGTGGACGCCACAGAGAAAGCGCACAGCATACTGAAAACCCCTAGTAATTCGTACATTGCATTTGAAGTCACAGCTTTATTTAACCCGGACGATCTGACATGTCACGCATAACAATCAATGGATTAATTGAACTCTCCGATGAATCAAGCAATACAATTGAGAGCATATTTCTGTCAATTCGGCAAAATATCCTCGCTGGTAGTTTTGACAGCTACTCAAAAAAAATTATCGATAGTTTAAGCATTGACATCCAAAATACTTTAGATCCACGCCTTCTGGAAAATAAATTCACTCACATCAGAGGCAAAGAGTATTTTTTTGAGCTAAGCATTCCTTCTCGCTACTTCCCCTTTAACGCTGGCGGAGACACCCACCTCATTGACTCCATCGTGGGAGATATGTTCAGCCTATCGAATTCATCAATTAAGCGAATTTATATTAATGACGTTCAATGGCAAGAGCTTGAACATAGCTTAGTGCTAAAACGTACCCAGCCACGCTCTATTCGAAATAGGTTCGAATTAGATAACTTCACACCACTCCTAGGATTTTCAGTAAAACCCAGGCTTGGGCTATCTAATGAAGACTTCAAAAATCAGTGCATAGACGCAGCTAGACTTGGTTTCAACATAATTGAACCTGATACAAGAAAAATGCTTCTAAATGAGCACGACCTCGACTGGCATATCGACCTCGCTAGTCAGGTCGCAGAGCTCCACAAGCCGAGAGGCAATATTTCTTCATACTCTGTAAACCTGAGTAATTATTCAGGCAATCTGGAGCGGGCAATAGAGAAATTATCAAAGTCCGTATCTAATCATCCTATAACTGTAAAAATAGATGCCGGGCTTGACGCAATATCCAAAATAAAAAAAGTAAAAGAGATTAACGCACAAATAATCATTACATCCTATCCGCTAATCAAAAAAGCACTCTCCCAACGTATACCGGATGTTTTTTTTGATAAGTTCCTGTCTCACTGTGGCATCGACATAATGTACCCTGGCGGCTTTGTTGCCCTACCGGGGAACAAGAGACATTACAATGCAACAGAGGACATAACACTGCTAGCAGAGTCTGTAAATCGCTATACCAGTCACATTCATAAGTCACACTTCATACCCACCATATCTGGTGGTATATCAACGGGGCTTCTACATTTATACTACGAGCTTTATGGGCCGAAAGTCAGCCTCTTTCTTGGCGGTGCAGTTGCGACGAACAAGAATGGAGTGGAAGCAGGTGCTGAACTTTGTATGAAGGTGTTAGACTACGCCATCGAGTGTAGAAAAAAACTAGCCGCACACAATCACAAGTTATCCAACAAAAAAAATAAAGCCATGTACAAAACCCTCATGGATCTCCCTCTTTTGGATGCCAGAACAGTCAAGCAAATAAAAGATGAAACTGACTCAGAATACATAATCCCTAGAGAGTTCATGACTACTAACAAGCTCCGTAATTTTACAGAAGCGAACTGGAACTACTGGACCGCAGAAGATTTTGAGTTTATTTAGAGGTCGTGTATATGCTTGAAGCAATCATCTCATACCTTAGCTTTATGTCTAATCAGCTTTCGGGCCTAGCAACACCCCACCGAATCTGGTGCTTTTACGAACAGTTTGGTCTGCGCACTATTATAATGCTTGTGAACACCGGAATTATTGCTTTCGCCCTACCCAATATACTTGATCAGTCTGAATGTAAGCTCGACAGAGATTCTTACATCAAATCACTTTTTGAGAAAAGGCACCGTTGGATGAAACGTAACAGCTGCGCGATGCTGTTTTTTGCGACCGTTACAATCTTGACGTATTTAGCAATCTGGAACGCGGTTTCTAATCAAAACATTTGCAGCTCTGTCGCGATAAGGTCTGATAGACCTGAGAGGTTTTCGGGCTTTCTAGCTGTCATGAATATCCTCACCATACTCATTGCGATATTTGCATTAAATCAAAAAATATTCTGCATGAAACACAAACAATAGAGTTACTTTGAATGGTGTCGTTTTCTAGACTCGCTCCAATGACTGCTTTTGACCCAGAGTGTGTAAAAATGCTTCGCCAAAATTTAAGTGCGCGCGCCTACGTTGAATCTGAAATTTATCGGCACGCCTGCAGATATGGATTTCGGGTAGAAACGCGATTTTCAGTCCTATCTTGAGCACCTGAGACGCTCAAAAATGTTTTTACACAGCCTCGGCCGATAGCGGCCTCTTGTAAAAGGCAGCAATCGGCCAAGAGCGAATAGGCTGAAGAATCAAAAAACAGGACCGAAAAGGTTTTTTTACTGAGCATTTAAACGGTCTAAAGGGCTTGCTAGGCTTATACTAGAGCGGCCTCTCACTCTTCGTCGCAATACCGCTTGCCTAGAACCCTGTTCATCATTGCCTCCATTGATTTGGCGTCTTGTACTGCCTTATCAAATTCGGCTTTGCTGTTTGGGCGCCGGCCAAATTCATCTTGGAAGTAGTAAGAGCCGTCTTTCATTTTTACTGTCATGAAGCCGCTCTGAAGCGCTGTCGCATAGCTTCGAGGCAGCAGAAAGCTTCCCAGCTTGCTCCACAGAGTAGTTTTAAGATGGCGTTCAGGAAACAAATGCTGCTCGTCACAGCTCGCAATGTAACGCTCTGCCCGAATCTTGATTATGTAATTGACCTCTCGCACCTGCTTTTCCGAAAGCTGTCTTCCTCTCTGGATTCCATCGTAAGTAATTAGCGGATTATCAAAAAGTCTTGGATTGGTGCGTGATTTTCTAGCTCGAATTTCACCTTGCTTGCGACCCCACTCTCTATGTGTGATCACCATCAAATGGTTGCTATTGAGTGGAACTAAGGTTTGGGTCCCCAACCAGTGCTGGGGAACGTCAAAACCGTCTGGTATGGCACGATCTTTCGGGAAAACGTGAGGATTGAAAAATGTCACAGGGTGGTCTGAAAAAATGAACTTGGTCCCGGATTGGGCAGCTTCGAAGATCTCTATGGCGCCTTCCATCCACATCACACAGTGCATCCTTCGAACTTCCTGCATGCGAACCATGAGTTCTTGCTGATTTTTCGTCGCAAGTGTTGATTGAAGGAATCGGAGGCCTTTGGGTGTACGCAATCGGAGTGCATCGAGGAACTCGAAAACATGGGTGTATGTGAAGTGCATTTTTCCCCAGTCGCTATCGACTAACGCCTGAATTGCTTCCTTCCCAGTACTGTCTATTGCCCCAAAGAGAAATCTTTCGATGTCATCATTCGGTTCGCCCAACACGCGAGTGGTGTAAAGGTCCCGCTCAAAAAACCAAGCATCCGGCCCTTTGGTTAGTATTGCACGCGATTTTCCGACAACCACTCCTTTAGCGTCGCGGAAGACCTCAGGCCTCAAATCTAATATTTTGAACGCGGTATGACCCTCTAAAAGAAATCCCCTCTGATACCACTGGGGCACGTAGTGATGTCTGTAAGACTGTTGTTTTATCATCGTGAATCGCCCCTGCTTCTGTAGCCGCCTTCAAGCTTCAAGGAAGCGCAGCTAACCCTGGGTAACTGTCCGCTTCTGGCCGGTAGCTACCCTTATAGGCGAAAGCCCCTGGGTCGATGACATCCCGCCTCAATCATCAAAAACCGCCGCTCCAGAGCACCATTGTTGTAACACCTATTTACGATGTAACACGTATATCGGCAAACCAGTCGAAGCTGTGTAACGCAATATAAATCATTAAAAATCATACACTTAAGTAAAAACGTAACACGCGTAACACCCGTAACACGGTTTGTTAGGGTATCCCCCTAGCCCCATTAGTATTGCTCCTCCAGCGAAGCGAGGTCGATCATGCTCTTGGCTTTGGTTCGATAGTGGGGACCCTGGCGCATTCTTGAAGATACGGGGGTAGAAAGCCGCGTGATGGTGACACCGAAAAGGTGCCCAGTTTAGTGAACAGGTGAACCGTGTGAACTGCTGTTCGCCCTGTGCATTTGCCCTATGAATCGAACAGTCGCTGGGGCCCCTGAGCATTTCGGATAGACACGGGGCATAGAACCCGCGCGTTCGTGTTAGCGGCTGGATTTTTTAAGTTGGTTGACAGGTTGACGTGGTTGAAACCCATTACCGTGGTTGACGCTATGCAGGTGTTCACTATCAGCAACAGATAAAGCCACCTTTACCGAAGCTGTAACGATGGTCCTTTTTCTTCAAGATCCTTTCAATTTCAACGATTGAAATTTCAGTAACTTCCAATGCCTCCCACTAACTCGATCCCGCGGGTTTCATGCCCCGTGTACTCAGGATATCGTCAGGGTCCCCAGTACCTTTTTCTGCTACCCACCCGAGATCTCAGATGAGTAACCTCCAGAATCTAATCGTAAATGCCCGATCCGGCTTAGCTCTCGGCGAAAAAATCTCTGATGGCAGTTGGCAGGCAATCGCTAAGCAATGCGGTGCTGCTGAGATCGAAGAAATCGAACAGCGTATCGTCAGCTTACGAGCCGAGTTAGAAACGGTTGAGGAGTGGGACGGAGATACCCAAGATGACATCCACCTAGCAATTAATACCTTCACCCAATTACTGAAGGCCGCGAAAGCACGGTAGTTGTGTTGGTGGCGAAAGGACCACAGGGTTCAACGTGGAGAGGCCATTGAAGACAGCGAGTCACTCATCGGGATCTAGGTCACGAGGAGCTTCGATGGAGCCTTCACAAAGAGCGTTAACGGCGTCAGCACACTGCGCCCTGTATGCCCACGTGTATGCCTAGCCGACGAACCACCAAAGAAACCCAATAAATACTGGCATCTTACCGCCCAGTTCAAACGACGCCGGGCACCATATAGAGATGAAAAAGCCTCAGCTTGAAAGAGCCGGGGCTTTTTTGTGGCCGCTGGGAATCGTGAGATTAAAAGACCTGGATCCCCCATCATCATTCGGTTATCCCAATCCCAGTTAATCAGCCGCCCCTCGGTCCACCGCCATCGGCACGGGAATTTGCCATGAAGGTTTTTTGTCCCCCTGACTGTCGAACGTACGGCGCGCTTCGCGGAAGTCGTCAACGTTTTCAACGACCCATGTCCAGATAGGTGACATTCGGGTCAAGAGCCCCATGCCCAAAGGCGTCAGCTCATATTCGACATGGGGCGGAACTTGATCCAGCTCCCGCCGTATCAGTAGACCATCGCGCTCCAGGGAGCGGAGCGTCTTGGTCAGCATTCTCTGGGTCACACCCGCCATCTGCCTTTTTATTTCGGCGTGGCGCATTGTTCCGTATACGCCCAAGGCATGGAGGATGCCCAGTGACCAACGGCTGCCTGCGTGAGTGAGGACTTCACGCCTGACGCCATCATCCTCCTCTCTGAGGGTCTGGCAGATAATTTCTGCCTGGCCAAGCGTCACCTGATCAGTCATTTCTCCCCCTGGTATCACCCGTGTGCCTTCTTACGAGCGTTGTCGAATCGTGCAAGCATTTGCTTATCTTACAGGCAACGGTTCTCAGGAAATATAATGAGCGAAGTGACGCAACTTTCTCCTCAATCGGTTCTCGTTTTAGGCGCCGGTGAGCTTGGCCTTCCGGTGTTGCGCAATCTTGCGCGGGTGGCGAAGCGCGCACCGGGCTCTCAAATCAGCGTCCTGCTCAGGGACTCGACCATCAACACCCACGTGCCTGGGAAAAAGCTGGAAATCGATGAGCTGCGTAGCCTGGGCATTCAGATGGTGGCCGCTGACTTGGTGAATGATTCAATCGATCAGTTAGCTGAAGTCTTCGCACGATTCGATACCGTCATAGGCTGTGCAGGCATGGTAGCGGGCCGGGAAACCCCGATGAAGTTGGCAACAGCCGCGCTCAAGTCCGGCGTTAAGCGCTACTTCCCCTGGCAGTTCGGCGTCGATTTCGAAGTGATTGGGCGTGGCAGTCCTCAGGATCTATTCGATGCCCAACTGGATGTGCGCGAGTTGCTCCGCGCACAGGACGAAACTGAATGGGTGATCATCTCGACGGGCATGTTCACCAGCTTCCTCTTCGAGCCTGTATTTGAGGTCGTGGATTTCGAAAACGCCACGGTGAACGCCTTGGGCAGCCTTGAGAACAGCGTAACGCTCACGACCCCTGACGACATCGGGGCGCTGACAGCGGAAATCGTTTTCTTCGAGCCGCGCTTGCGCAATCAAATTGTCTACCTTGCTGGCGACACTGTGACCTATGGGCAGGTTGCGTGCCTGCTTGAGCGTGTTTTGGGACGATCCTTCAAACGTAACGTGTGGACGGTTCCGTACCTGATTCAGGAACTGGCAAAAGACCCTACTGACTCTATCAAAAAGTATCGCGCGGTCTTCGCACAAGGCAAGGGCGTGGCGTGGCCTAAAGCGGCCACGTTCAACGAGCAGCAGTCGATTCAAGCCACCACCGCCGAGCAGTGGGCCGCGAAACACCTTGTGGGCCATTGAAAGACTTAAGCTATTGGCCCCCTCAACGGGGGCCTTTGTTGGCTGACGCGCTTCCCGCGAAAATCATCGCCCTGTTCAAACCCGAGCCGGCGACACAATAATCTTCACGTTATGCTCCTTGTTCTTCACCAACTCCTCAAACCCCTGCCCCACGATCTGCTCCAACTGAATCCGCCCCGTCACCAGCGGCGTGATATCCAACCGCCCATCGGCAATAAACGCGATCACATCCGCGAACTCGCCGTTATACGCCAGCGCACCCAATACCTGCTTCTCCGTAGCCACCAATTCGAAAAAGTTGAATTCGCTGGGCTCTTCGAAGATGCCCACCAATACGCATTTGCCGGCTTTGCGGATCAGGTCGATGGCGAGTTTGGCGGTGTGTTTGTTGCCGATGCATTCGAAGCTGACGTCGGCGCCGAGGCCGGCGGTGAGGCGGCGCACTTCCGCGAGGGCGTCGCATTGGTTGGGGTCGAGTACGTGGGTGGCGCCTACTTCGAGGGCTTTGGCCTTGCGGGCGCTGGACATTTCGAGGGCGATGACTTGCGCGGCGCCCGCGGCTTTGGCGCACATGATGGTGCACAGGCCGATGGTGCCGGCGCCGACCACCACGACGTTTTGCCCGAGCAGGCTGCCGGCTTTTTTCACGGCGTGCATGCCCACCGCGAGCGGTTCGATGAGTGCGCCGGCTTCGGCCGGGAAGTTTGCCGGCAGTTTGTACAGCAGGTTGGCGGGCACGTTGACGAGTTCGGCGAAGGCGCCGTTGTTCATCAGCCCGGTGAAGGCCAGGTTTTCGCAAATGTTGTACAGGCCGTGGGTGCAGTAGTAGCAGGTGCCGCAATGCTGGCAGGCATCGGCTGCCACGGGTTCGCCGACGCTGAAGCCTTGCACGCCGGCGCCGAGTTCGACGATCTCGCCGCAAAATTCATGACCGAGGATGCACTGGCCTTTGATGCCGGTGAGCGGGTGGGGGGCGTCGACCGGGATGAACACCGGGCCGGCCACGTATTCATGCAGATCGGACCCGCAGATACCGCACCACTGCACGCGGATCTGCACCCAACCTGCGGGTGGCGACACCGGCAGCGGGACGTCTTCGACGCGGATATCGTTACGGCCGTGCCAGACGGCGGCACGCATGCTGCCTTGTGGATTGATCGGGAGGGTCATGGCGAAATCTCCTTGAACGGTGGGTACGGGCGCCAGGGGCGTCGGTACGGTTGCGCGATGTCCGGGCCCAATCGCGGGGCGGGATATCGGGCAGCACTTTTTATTATTGGGTCGCCAGTCGGGCTGGCTGTCAGTGCTGGAGCAAGGCCGGTGCCAGGTTGGCCATAAATCCCGGACACGCCTTTTTTAGAGCGCTGCGGTCAACGCCTGAAGCTGCCCGGTATCGCGCGCCCGTGAGACGCGCGGTGCCGGGCCGCAGGAGATCGCGTCGAGACAGTGAGACGTTGCGTCTCACGGCCTGTCACGACAGGGGTCTTCAATGACCGGCGTTATCGCTGTTGCAACGCTTCGAGGCGCGCGGGTAAATCTTCATCGGGAAAGCGCTTGTGCAGGGCCAGCAGTTTTTCATCCGCTGCCTTGCTCTGACCCGCCTCACGCAGCCGCATAATCTCCTGCAATCCTTCATCCAATGAAGGCAATGCAACCGGCGCGCGCTTGCTCAGTTTTGCCGTGGATTGAGCCGCCATCGCGCCGGCGATTTCGGCCTGGACGGGGGCACGTTCGGCTTGAGGGGCGGCGGCGATTCGGGCCATCGGCGCGGGTGCCGCTTGAGGGGCCGGCCGGGCGGCGTCTTCATGCAAGGCGGAGAAGGTTGCGGTGGAGATTTCGGCTTGCGGTACGGGCTCGCGCATCACCACGCCGACCATCAGCGCCAGGCCGGCCACGGTGGCGAATGCCATTTGCCAGCGCGGGCGTTGGCAGGCTTGCAGCCAGCGTTGCCACAGGTTCGGCTGCGGCGCGGACGCTTCGCGGCGGGCGGTGGCGAGGATGAAGGCGTCGAGGGACGCGGGCGGCTCGCCGGTGCTGTGTTGACGGTAATGCTGGAGCGGCAGGTTGTCGGGGTCCGGGGTGTGTCGGGAGTCGGTCATGCGGGTATCTCCTCGGCCAGCAGGCGGCGCAGTTTCTGCTGGGCGTAACGCAGGCGGCTTTTTACGGTTTCCAGCGGGGCGTTGGTGAGGGCGGCGATTTGCGGCACCTCGAGGTCGCCGTGCAGGCGTAGCAGGAAGACTTCGCGCTGGTCTTCGGGCAAGCCTTGCAGCGCGGCGTCAAGGCGCGCCTGGTCGCGGCTCAGGCTCAGTTGCTGCTCGGGGCCGGCGCTGTCGTCGGCCTGGGCGTGCAGTTGCTCGTCGTAGCTGTCGTGCAGCGGGGTGTGGATGCCGTGCTTGCGCCAGTGGTCGATCAGGCGGTTGCGGGCAATCTGGAACAGCCATGTACGAAAACTCGCCCGACCTTGTGGCTGGGTGTTGCTGCGGATCAGGCTGAGCCAGGTGTCCTGGTAGATTTCCTCGGCCAGTTCGGCTTTGTTGCTTAGGGACACGAGGAAGCGGTGCAGGCCCTGGCGATGGCGCGCGTACAGGGTTTCGAACGCGGCGGCGTCACCGGTGCGGTAGCGGGCCAGCAGGGATTCGTCGCTGGGTGGGTCGGCGGGTACGGCCATGTGGGGGGCGGGCTCCTTTCTGTCAGTTGAAACTGATCCTAATGTGGGAGCGGGCTTGCTCGCGAATACGGTGTGTCAGTCGACGCATTCGGTAACTGATAGACCGTATTCGCGAGCAAGCCCGCTCCCACATTTTGATTGTCGTCGTGTTCGAGATTAGTGCTTGAGGCTTTGGGCCAGTTCTACCAGTTGTACGAATTCGTTGCGCAGGCCGAAGGGGTCATCGCCTCGGGCGGAGCGGGCCAGTGTGGCGGTGTCCTGCAGGCTCATGGTGCCAGTGTAGCGGCCATCGCCCTTGAGCTGTTGGGCGAAGGCGGCCACGGCAGCCGCAAAACGCAGGTCATCGCTGGGCTTGCTCGAAGCATTACTGATGGGTCGCTCGATCAGTTGGCTGTTACCGCCTGCCGCCGGCTTGTAGCGCACGCGCAGCATCGCCAGTTCGGCGGATTTATCCTCGGCTGTCGGCGCAGCGGCGTAGCGCAAAGGTTCCAGCCAGCCCTTCTCGCCCTTCGGCACAATTTCGTACAGCGCCGTCAACGTGTGGCCTGCGCCGATTTCACCTGCGTCGACCTTGTCGTTGTTGAAATCCTCACGCTTGAGGGCGCGGTTTTCATAGCCGAGCAGGCGATATTCGCTGACACGCGCCGGGTTGAATTCCACTTGCAACTTCACATCCCGCGCCACGACCGCCAGGGTCGAGCTGAGTTGGTCGACCAGCACCTTACGCGCCTCGCGCAGGTTGTCGATGTAGGCGTAATTGCCATCGCCGTCGTCGGCCAGTTGCTCCATCAGGTGTTCGTTGTAGTTATTCACACCGAAACCCAAGGTGGTCAGGGACACGCCGCTTTTGCGCTGCCGGGCGGCCATTTGCTTAAGGCTGTCGAAGTCGCTGATGCCCACGTTGAAGTCACCGTCGGTGGCGAGCAGGATGCGGTTGATGCCGTTATCGATAAAGCCTTCGCGGGCCATCTGGTAGGCCAGTTCGATGCCCGATGCGCCGGCCGTGGCGCCGCCGGCGGTAAGTTGGTCGATGGCGTTGCGGATCCTGGCCTTGTCGCGGCCCGAGGTGGGCGGGAGCACTACACGGGATTCCCCGGCGTAGACCACCAGTGAAACGCGGTCTTGATCGCGCAGTTGATCCACCAGCAATTTCAGGGTGCTTTGCACCAGCGGCAAGCCTTCGCGACGGTCCATGGAACCGGACACGTCGACCAGGAACACCAGATTGGCCGGCGCCAGCTCTGCCACGGCACGGTCGGACGCCTTGATGCCGATGCGCAACAATTGCGTGTGCGGGTTCCACGGTGTGGGGGCGACTTCGGTGGTTACACCGAAGGGCGAGCCGTCGGTGGGCAGCGCGTAGCTGTAGGGGAAGTAGTTGACCATTTCCTCCAATCGCACAGCACCTTCGGGCGGCAGGCTGCCTTGGTTGAGGAAACGTCGTACGTTGGCGTAGCTGCCGGTGTCGACATCGACGCTGAAGGTGGAGACGGGTGTTTCAGCGACACGATGCACCGGATTGTCCGGCAGATTGGCGTATTGCTCGCGGGGTTCGCTGCGGTAACCCAGGTTGGCCGTTTCACGCATCAGCATGGGCGCAGGCATTGCCATCTTTTTGACCGCCGCGCCTTGGACTTGCACGCGTTGCAGTTCGCCGACGGGTTCAGCCGGCTTGGCCAGTTCAGGGGATGAAGACAGCCCGCAGCCGGCCAGCGTTACCAGCAGGGTCACGGCGAAGCCCTGGGCAGCAGGACGCAGGAAGAGCAGAGGACGGGACATGGGCTGAACCTCGTGAAGGAATGATCTGTTCACAAGGTCAGACGCAAGGTGCTGTGGGTTCGGGTTAAACCTGATGTGGATAACACCGCAGATCCAATGTGGGAGCGGCGGTTCGACGCTTCGACTTGCTTGCGAAAGCGGAGTGTCAGTCGCTAAATGTGCTGGCTGACATACCGCCTTCGCGAGCAAGCCCGCTCCCACACTTGATCCTCAGTGGGCCGAGGAACGAGGTAGTACCTTAGTCCGTGCCGTACTTGGGGTTACGCGGCCCGTACAAAATCCCCGCGCGCTGGCCCGGCGACAACAACCGTGCACTGGTGATACCGGCGATCGGGTGTGCCGCGTCGGTGGAGCTGTTGATCACTTGCTTGACCGCCGCGGTGATCAGCATGCCGATGAGGCCGCCGCTATTGTTATTGCCCTCTTCGCTGGAGGCCCGCGCCGAGCCGGTCCACAGGGTGGTGCCGGTGCGCAGGTCGACCAGTTTGGCCGAGGCCGTCACCGAGGTGTCGCTGGAGATCAGCATGTACTTGGTACCGTACTCGGTGACCGTGATGTACAACGCCGCGTCCGCGCCGAAGATGTCATGCAGCTTGGCCGGTGCCACGCCCTGGATATCGTTGGCGGTGGTCAGGCCGTTCTGGCGGAAGGTTTCGTCCACCAGTGCAATCGGCAACACGTAGTAGCCAGCTTCGGCCAACGGGTAGGTCACTTGCG
The DNA here is from genome assembly GCF_014268345.1 of Pseudomonas sp. SWRI18. NCBI lineage: Bacteria > Pseudomonadati > Pseudomonadota > Gammaproteobacteria > Pseudomonadales > Pseudomonadaceae > Pseudomonas > Pseudomonas sp. SWRI18. The sequence continues at coordinate 73,217 of NZ_JACCQQ010000002.1, read as the reverse complement.
AGACCAGGCTGTAGGACGCCTGCACTTCCGGCGATTCATTGATCGGCGGCAGCACCAGGATCGACTTGGGCCGCGCCTGCTTGTACGCCGTGTAATCAATCGTCTTGGGTGCTGCGCAACCACCGAGCAAGGCCAGGGCCAGCAGGGCGCCAGTGAGTTTTAACAGGCTCATTTAGTGGCGACTCCGGTCTTGGCGTTTTTCAGCAGAAAGTCCATGTAGGCGGCGGACTCGGGGAACAGTGCCTTCTCGGTGCGAAATTCCTGCACCATCTGGTCATCCTTGCCCATGCTCAGGTACAGCATGCCCAGGTGGGCGTGGTAACCCGGCGGGGCCTTGCGGCCGCTGGCGTTGATCTTCTGCAGGTCGCGTTCCAGTGCCTCGACCTGCGCTTCCTTGGGCTCGCCCTTGAAGTACTCATAAACCTGCGGCTGGTAGCTTTCCCATTGATACAGGGGCTGGGGTGCCGTCTGGCACCCGGTGACTACCGCGATTGCTGTCAGCATCAGCGCCAACTTAACTGCCTTGCTCATCCGTGTACTGCTCCTTGAGGTGCTGCTGATCAGTTGCGCGGGTTCCAGGCGCCGGCGTTGATGCCGTCGACGAGGCGGTTGATGGCTTCGCGCATGGCCAGGTCGAGGACCTTGCCATTGAGGGTGGAGTCATAGCTGGCGGTGCCGCCGAAGCCGACCACTTCACGGTTGGACAGCGCGTACTCACCCGCGCCCTGGGTGGAATACACCACTTCGGAGGTGCTGATGTTGACGATATTCAGCGCGACTTTGGCGTAGGCCACTTGGGTCTTGCCACGGCCGAGGATGCCGAACAACTGGCGGTCGCCGGTTTCCTTGCGGCCGAACTCGGTCACGTCACCCGTCACCACGTAGTCAGCGCCCTTGAGCTTCTGCGCGGTGCCTTTGATTTTGGCTTCCTGGGAAATTTCGCCCATGTTGTCGCGGTCCAGCACGCTGAAGCGGTTGGTCTGCTGCAGGTGGGTGATGAGGATGGTCTTGGCCTGGCCACCGAGGCGGTCGACGCCGTCGGAGAAGATGCCGCGCATGTAGCTGGAGCGGTTGTCGAACTTGCCCACGGCAATCGGTACGCGCACGCCGGAATAGGCCACGTTGGCGCTGGCGACCTGTTCCACCGGCATCGCGCGGTTGCTCTCGGTGGCGCAACCGGCCACGGTCAGCAGCGCTGCGGCGGTGAGGCCCGACAGCAGGATTTTGCAGAGTGTTTTCAAGAGTTGCTCCTAAGTGGGGAAATCCAGGGACGATTGCGCAAAGCCGCTATCGGGAAGGAATATCCTGCAGGTCATCGATGATGTAATGGCTCAAGCCACCCGTGAAATACCGCTCGACACTGGCATTGCCGGTATTGGTAATGACGCCGCCAAGGGTTCTCCATTGCTGCGCCTGGCCCCGCCAATTGTTGGGGACCAGGCCAGGCCGATTCTGGGCGAAGTGCAGCACCTCGGAGCCGGCTTTCTTGACCTTGACCTTGTAGCCGAAATCGATGCTTTGCAGGATGGTGCCGTCGTCGATCAGCAGGTTGGACAACCCGCCCTGGGTGTCGACGATATGACGCACGTAGACGATATCCACGTCCAGCAAGTAATCGGCGGTTTCCTTGCTGGTGGCGTAACGCTTGGCCTTGAGCAAACGCTCCACCAGATCGACACCGAGCGCCTTGCGGACATTGTCGTCGGCCATGAAATGTTTGCTTTTGCCGCCCACCTCAACGTCGAAGGTGTCGACCCAATAGGTAGCCGTCTTGGGGATAGTGACCGGTGCCGGCGAGATGTAGTAATCCGGCTTGGAGGCGCAGCCCGCCAGCAGGCAGACCGCAAGGAAGGCGGCAAACACGCGCATGTGTGAATTCGTCCCTGAAAAGTATCGAGCTTTAAACAATCGCGGCATTTTACGGAGTTGAAACACGTTCTCAAGCTGTTTTGACGCCGAGGCAGCGCCGTTTTATTGGCGACGCTGTCGAGCGAGCCGGTGGCTTTCTCTAAGCGCTTGCCCGGCAAGCCAAAACACTGAAAGGCACACACGCCTAAATAAAATCCGCGCTCAAGTTGTGCTGGTGCAGGTCGAGACAGTAACTTGGCTTGTTCACTTATAGGGATATTGCATGTTTAACACTTTGCTTCGGGCTACCGCCTTGCTCGCCGCGCTGTCGATGACCGGCTGCGTGTCCTACACCGTCACCGGCCCTATCGCCGCCCCGCTCCACCAGGTGTCTGTCAGCAGCCCGCGCAGTGCGCAAATCGCCGATGTGACGGTGAGCGCCGCCGACGTCAACGAGGCCAACAAGACCGCCATCAGCCAGTCCCTCACGGCCCAGATCAACCAATACGTGCGCAGCGCAGGCTACTTCAAGCAGGTTACAGAATACCCGGTGCGCCTGGGCGAGCAGGACGTCACGCTCAAATTCAACATGACTTCTCTCAAGGGCCACCGCGCGCCGCACCCGGCGTACGTACCCGGCGCGCTGCTGACGCTGACCATCTGGATCTGGGTCAATGGCCCGATCTACGTCGACAGCTTCGACGTGGCCGGCGACCTGGTGATCGTCGACCGCAACGGCAAGGAACTGGCCAAGGCCAGGGACTCGATCACGTTCGAACACAACGTGGGCCTGTACAGCGGCCAATACTGGGCGCCTTCGATGGGCGGCCAACAGCTGACCAAACTGGTCGGGCAACTGCTCGACACCGCCACCGCCAACCTGGCCAAACCGTAATTCTCAAGGAGCACTGCATGAAAGGATTGATCAAACACAGCCTGGTACTCGCCGCCGTCTTGCTGACCGGTTGCGTGTCTTATTCGCAGCACGAACTGCCGGCCGTACAAACCTGGCCGCCGACCGCCAACGCGCCCGCGCAAAAGCCCACGGTGTACGTGCGCACCACCGCGCAGAACCACGTCAACGGCGGCCCGGGCAACGCGGCAGTCGGCGCCCCGGTGGTGCTGTGGGAAAAAGCCGTGGCCGACTCGTATCGCGCTTCCAACCGTTTTTCGCGGGTGAGCACCGACAAGGTCGACTCGGACCTCTACGTGGACGCCACGCTGCACAACAACGAAGAGTACAGCCCGGTGTCGGCGTTCATCACCGGCTTTACATTCTTCATCATCCCGACCACCGCGAAGAATATCTTCACGCTGGAAACGGTGTTCAAGGATAAAGACGGCAAGGAACTGGGCCGCGTCAAAAAGAGCGAATCGGTGCGCACCTGGATGCAGCTGGTGCTGATCGTGGGCATCCCGTTCCAGGCGGATACGAAGGACGTGGTCGAGGCGCTGACGCGCAGTACGCTTGATGAGGCGGTGCAGCGCAAGTTGTTGTAAGGGCTCTGTCACGGTCAGTGCAGCACCACAGGATCAAGGGTGGGATCTGGCTTGCCTGCGATGGCGGTGGGTCAGCCAACTGGTTTATCGACTGACACTCCGCCATCGGGGGCAAGCCCCCTCCCACAGTTTGAGCTGCGTAGCTCAAGAATAATCAGTATGTCTGCTCTTCTTCAGCGCCTGTGGATGCCTGCTCGCTCTTAGCAGCCCAGGATCCCCAACACTCGGCGCCTGCCAGAACGCACATCCAAATGTGGGAGGGGGCTTGCCCTAATGCCGTTCAGTTAAGCGCAGATCCCCTGTGGGAGCGGCGGTTCGACGCTTCGACTTGCCCGCGATAGCGGTGGGCCAGTCAACATCAATGTTTGCTGGGCTGGCGTCTTCGCAGGCAAGCCAGCTCCCACATTTGATCTTCGCTGCTTTGAGCACTGCGTTTGCTTAACTGAACGGCATTAGGGCTTGCCCCCGATAGCGGTGTATCAGTCATGCATGCATTGGCTGACACACTGCTATCGGGGCAAGCCCCCTCCCCATTTGGCCTGCGTGCCTCAAGAATACTGAGTACGCCAGCGTTGCCTCAGCTCACTTGATCAGATCAGGTCGAGTGGTCTTGAGCATTGCCGCGCTCACCGCCCCCTGAACCGAGCAGGTGACCATGCCCTTGCTGGTCTTGGCCAAGTCTGCGGGTGCAGGCTCAACCATCAATATGCGTTCGGCCGTGTCAGTGACCAGCTTGCCTGCGTTGTCGCCGCCGCCCTCCGGCACCCAGGCCGATTGCTTGTGCGACCAGATCTGCGCGCGGGCGTAGATACCATTGGCTTGCTCCAATTCGGTACCCGGCGCTTTGCTCAACTGGGCGTAAAGCGCGTCGGGGGCCTGCTCGGTGTAGAACCCCCAACCGATGATGCGCGAGCCCATCAGGTCCAGGTCTTCGGCAAAGAAGCCGGTCAAGGTCAGGCCGTCGAGGGTCAACGGCTTATCGAACATCCAGCGCTGGCCCATGTCGGTTTTTGTACCGCCGTTGAAGGCAATTCTGCCGTTTTCTACCGCATGGGAGACACGTTCCTTGAGCCCTGGCTGGTCCAGGACCGCCAGAGAGCGTTGGTCACAGGCGAGAAAACCCTGCAGGGCAGGCGCCGCGGCAAAACTGCTGGTGCAGGTGACAAGTGCGGCAATCGAGATAAACAGACGGTGCAATTTCATCGGGAAACTCCTTGGGTTAAACCACTTTCAACACAGCCCCTTGCAGGCGCGAGCTTGCGCGCGAAAAACCCGAGAGCGCCGCGGGCATCCAGAAAACCCGCGTCAGCTGAACGCGCTTCGCGAGCAAGCTCGCTCCTACGGAAAGCGGAGCTCAGCTTGGTCGTAATGACGAACATGAAACGCATACACCCCAAGGGGGGCATCCTACTTGAGTTCCTGCACCAGATAACGCCCGGAAATCTGCGTGATACCGGTGAGCGCCCGGCGCAAGGCCTCGGGGTCTGTGCGATAGGTGAGCGGCGTGTAGCCGTAGACATTTTCGCCATTGAAAGGCGTAACCGCCTCACTGGTGCGCCAGATCATTTCATCGCCTCGATTCATCTGCGCCAGCACGTTGAGCGTGGGATAAATCACGCTGCTGAAACCTTGCGTGAGCCGAAAGCCCCACTCGGCCACGGTCAATTGGATCTGCGCATCGGCGGGCTCGTCGTCACCGACCACCTTAAGCGTTGAGGTCTTGCCCAGCGCATCGATAAAGCCCTGCTTGAGCAACACGCCTACGTCAATTTTTTCCGCCTCCATTACCGTCAGAATGGCCACGGGCGTCGGCATCTCGGCCAACTGCCCGAGCTTCATGCCGCCCGCAAAGCCAGCGCCGCTCAACGCCGCGGTGCCCACCTTGGATGCACCGCTGGCCATGCCAACGCCCGCGCCAAGCCCAGCCCCCAGGGCCGCGCCCCAGGCTTGTTGCTGGCCGAAGTACACCATGTTCTTTTCCCACTTTACGGGCAGGACTTTTACGGTCTTGATCTGCGCGCGGTTTTCGGGCGTCAGGGGATGGCTGACGCAACCGCCGAGGACAAGGGTGGTGAGGAGGATGAAGAAGAGTTTTTTCACATCAGTCCTTTAATGTTTGCAGTTGACCAGTCATTGCCGGCAGAGCCTCGGTCCCGCCGGCAACAAACGCGTTAACTCACTTGTTTTCTTTGGCAATGGTGCCCAAGGACGCATCCTTGACCAGATAACGGCCTTCCAGATCACTTAGCACTTTGAGGCTGTTGCGCGCCACGGCGAAGCCTATTTCGACTTCCTGCTTGAGGTAAACCACTTCACCGGCCTTGACGTCGATTGGCATGTCCGCCCAGTTTTCAGCCTTGGAGCTGATTACGTGCTTGCCCGGCGTCACGAAAAAATAGATGTACTGGTTACCGCGGTTGTAACCCATCTCCGAGTTGGCTTCCTTGTCATCCAGGAACACGTTGAACCGTACCAGCATCCCGACGTTGCTAGGGCGAACGACGTACACCAGGCCTTTATCGGCCACGGCAGCCTTGGGCAGTGAATAGCTCGCCACGTCGGCCTGCATCTTCTCGACCGACGGGGTCGAAGAACAGCCGAACAGCGTGGCCAAGGACAGAACGACAGCGGCTTTGCAGAACAACTTGATCATGTATTTCTTCCTTGTGGGTAGCGGTGCAGCGGTTTGGAAAATACTGGCGAAGGCCGGTTCGGATGTTTAATGCCTCTGGCCTTCGCCAGTGTGTCGGCAATGGATGGCATAACATAAGGCATTATGCCATCACTCTGATGCTTTGCGCGATTTTGGGTGAGGGCGTGTAGTCCGGCCGTTGCTCAAAATTAGAGAACCAACCGCTATCCAGCTGATGCACCTCGATCAAAAATGTGGGAGCGGTTGTGACACGCAGAATTGTTACAGCCTGGACGGACGCCTTGCATGGTTTTGGATGGGGGGCTTATAGTCCGGCCGTCGTCCAACTGGCGACCGGGTTTGGCGACCCGACAACAGAATGCAAAAGCAATCCGCTTAGATGCAGGTGTTTTTGCACCCGCAAAGCCGCGTCTTTTATGGCGGCTGTGCGCGGGAGACCTTCGGGTCTGCCGGTTTATTCTGTTGCCGGTTCGCCAACCTGCGTACAGCTGCCACCCATTCGTTTGGCGACGACTGAGTGATGGCTTCAACCATTAAACAGAGTGCCAATTATGAACCGCTACATGCCCCTAACCGGCCACGACTGCACCATCCCCGCCCTGCTCATCGACACCCAGGCGCCCCTCGACGTCCTTCACGACGCCGCCGTGCACCGCATCCAGGCCGTCACCCAACTCCTGGAAAACCTGGCCTTCCGCGAACAACTCAGCAGCGATGCCGTAGTGCTGCAAGACTTCGCGCATTTGCTGGCGATTCCATTGCGTGATGGCTGCGATTTGTTGGATGCCATCAGCCGCCGGCTGAATACCAACCCATCGTAAGTTAAACCGGGCGGCCCTGGCGCCGCCCGGTCATTGGGGCCGGCATACGTTGTACGCCTGGTTCTCGGCGACCTCCTCTACGTGATGACCAATGACGGTATTGAGCACCAACTGGCGTTCCGATTTCCCGGTCGCTAGGTGGGCCGGGCCTTGCGCATCGCTGTGCAGCTTGAACCCACTATTGGCGAGTTGCTTCACCAATTGAATGCGCTTGGCCATATCGCCATTACCGCGATGATCGCTTGGCGAGAGGAACACGAAACGCTCTTTTTGCAGCAGCCATACCGGCCGGCCACTGACTTCACTGTCGAATATGTAGGCACAGTCCACCGCCGCCAAGGGCAAGCTGGCCTGACTTACATAGTGACCCCCTTCATAACCCACCAGTGTGACCAGGCCAGGCTGAACTACTGCGACGGCATCCTGGGTCTGAATGCCGTTTTGCACGCCATAATCCGAATAGGCCCAGCGCAAGGGAATGAACTGGGAAGGCGTTGCGCCCAGCTTCAAGTCGGCGTTGATCCGCGCCTGATCTTCGGCACCCCGATAGGGAACACCCTGGCAGCCTGCAAGCATCGCCAGGCATAGAAGGATAAAAGCTCTGCATAGCATGTGATGTGTCCTTACTGGATGACTGCCGACGCGCCCTTTAACTGAGCGTCCATAAATTCCCGCTCGGGCTCGACCCACAACAGACCGACCAGGAAGGCAGCAACAGCCGCAAATAACAAAACCGATGCAAGCCGGGAGGCCATGAACCGCAACGTTGCCCGAGCGGTTCGAGACTGCCCGAACACAAACGCGAACAACAGCCCGACTCCGCCCCAAACAAAGCCGCCTGCCGCCACGCCCAGTACCGAAGAACTACGCTCCAGGTAGACACAGGACAGCATGAAGGCGCTGGCGCTGACGAACATCCCTAACAGGCACAGCCACTGCAAGACTCGGCAACCCGCATTCAAAGGGCTCATGGGAAAGTCGTCCCAATGCGCGCTCGCTCATTCGAGAACCAGATGCCGGTGACCTTGCCCACCACATCCTCAACCGCGACCTGGCCCATGAAGCGACTGTCGTTGCTGTTATAGCGGTTATCACCAAGTAAAAAGACGTGTCCCGGCGCGACCTTGACCGGTGCCATTTCCAACGACTCAGGCCCTTTCACCCGGTCGGCCGGTGCATGAAACAACCCGAGGTTTTCACCGTTATGGATCAGCTCACCGTTCACAATGGCCAATGTATCCCCCGCAACACCCGCCACCCGCTTGACCGCTTCGGTGCCATTCCAGCGATACACCACGATATCCCCCACAGTGGGCGCGCCTGCCTGCAAGTCCGCAATGATGTAGTCACCAATGGACAAGGTCGGAGCCATCGACCCTGACGGAATGTAATAGTTTTTGAAGCCCAGCAACGGCACCCGAAAGACGCCGAGCGTCAGCACCAGAATCATCACCACGCCGACATACAGGGCATGGAAACGTTTACGCGGCACATCGGGCGGGCCGCTATAGCGACGAGCCAACACGGCGGAAACGATGGCAGAGGTCAGCTTGACCGTGATGACAAACACGAAGAACGCATACAGCCCAAGGGGCGTGGTGATCAACCCCAAAGCCCCCATCAACGCGACCCCGCCGAGCAACAATGCCGCAACCCGGATACCCCACTTGATACGGCCCACATACACCATGCCCCAGCCGGGTACGAGGCAGGACATGAGGAAGGCTTGGAGGGAGAGTTTTATGGGTTTCATTGGTCATCCTTAACAATGCAAATACTGAGGCTGCGCATATTACTGCTGGGCTCGCCAATCCAGGCAACCTTTAACCGCCCTTAACTGGCTAATGATGAAGCTGGAAAAATCCTCACTTAGGACTTCCGCGCCATTCAACTCAGGATCAATTTCGACGATTGACCAATCATTCGCGGCATCGAATGCATAAAGAACACCGCTCCCCATCCCGGCAAACACATACATATTACGATAAGCGTCCACCTCACAGCCGGCGACAACTGAATACTTTATTGGGCCAGCTTCGATGTAAAGTGCGCTATCCAGCTCACCAAACCCAAACTGCTCAAGAAATTCGAGATAATCGAGTGGAACATTGACACGATCGAAAACCTCGACGCCGTCCAAAACTAATTCACGACTTATACTACTTCCATAGTCGCCGTCATACAGTGCACTGGAAATTATTTCACTTATAAGATCGCTAACTTGCGCCGCGCCTTTCATCGCAACTCCCTTGCACCTGACCATTAATATTTTTTTGACAAGTAAATGTCCAACACGTCAGCCAATCCTACTTTATAGATATACTCAACTATAGATTCAACAACCTGTTCACCTGCCTCGTTGACTGAGGCGGACATTTCTTCTTGCCGACCTGAAGATTCATAAGCCTGATGTGCAAAAAAACCAATGACCAGAAGTATCAGAATCAAGCTATCTTGTTCTAAGCTTGCCGTAGTGAAATGATGCTCCGCAAGAGAACCGTTTTGCATTTCATCCGAATCTAAAAAGTAGGCCAGTTGCTCGGGGCTTACATTTCTTTCGGATAACCATGACCAGCACAATTCAATAGCCTCACTACATTTAGTGTGGGTGGTGGGAGTTGACGATAGATTATCTAAAACTTTATCTAGCACCAAAAGAAAAATAGACGCTTTTTTTATCCACTTTTGAGCCTCTAAAACAGAAATATTTTTCGGGCAATTCATAACACTCGATCCTTTTAGCTCAAAAATAGTAAGTTTGTAAATTCATCTCTATCAGACAAGACACTTCTACAAAATTGCGTAAGGCACCTCATCACCCAATAAATCCAACGACAATTAAAGGGGACAGATTTATTTAATAGCTTACCGACCAACGCTACACCTAAATAAATCAGTCAGCTTTATCCGATCCCTTAACCCCGATTTCCCTTCACTTTTTAATATGCCCCAGCATCCAAATCCGCAATAGACAACCAGTAGGCGACAACCGCGTCAAACGCCTTATCATCGGCGCGTTCCTGCAACGCAACCAGTGCCTGCCGTGCATCGGCGATGGACCAGCCGGTGGAGTTCAAGGTCAGCCATGCGCAGTCAAGGCGTCCCGCTTGCATGAAATCCTCGAACAACGGCTTTTTTTCGCGTTCAGGATCGAACCAAGCGGGCAATTCCACGCCTTTCGGCACTGGGATGTGCTGGTCGACAACTTCAAAATAGCAACTGCTTTCCCACCAATTAGGGATTGGGTCGAACGGGTTCGGAAAGTTTCCGGTATAACGCTTTGCACCGTCAGAAATACTGGCCAGCGGCGTCAACGTCTTGAACGGTTCAACGTTGGCGAAGCCTTTGGAGTCGTCGCCACTTTTCAACGACTGCGCATCCAATGCGTCCAGGCAATCAAGCCCCACCGTCTTGGCGAACTGCTCAAGTTCCGGCGTGACGCCCTCCTCAAGACTCATCGACATCATTGCAAGCACGCCCATCAGTTGCGCAGGCGTGCGGGCGATCTCGACGGTCATTCCGTCGCTGCCAACGTACATTTTTACGAAGGTGGGTTCACGATCAACAAACCAGTGCTTCCAGTAACCTATATAGGTAGGCCAAGATCCGTCGCTCCATATCGGGATCAACGCAGGTGGAAACACATACCACTCGGCAGGGGCTTTCAGCGTGCAAATGGGCGTACCGATGCTTCCATCGGCGCATGCTACCAGTGCGTCGGGTAAGCCCAGTGCTTCTAAGGCCGTTTTAACGTTCATGCCATCTCCATTTTGGCGCTAGAAGCGTCGACCACTCGGGGATATCTAATTTTTTTAGTCCAGCGCCGTTTCGATCTCTTGTCTTAAAAAACGCGGAGCCGGCGTAGTTGCATAGCGTTGTGCTATTTCAAACGGGTCGACGATGTTAATTTTAACACCTGCCGTTGAAAAGTCGCCGACTACATATCTGGCAAAAGAGGATGACGACAGATCCTCATCAAGTAGCCAATAGCCACCAAACAGGGAGGTCAGGTATTCGCCGATGTAATAGCCGATGCGGGTAACAAACCAAACCTGATCTTCCTCATTGATGTCCGCGTTTTGAAAACGACTGTCCAGCTGGAATAAAATTTTTTTTGGCTCAAGCAACACTTCATGCGGCTGATCAAATCCGAGACTTTCACAAAACTTATGCAGTACCGGCAGGCGCTCAGATCTGAATGCAGGGAATTCAGCAACGCGTCGGGCCAGAAGCATATCTTTCGTTTCGCAAGTGTTTGCCATTAATCACCTCAATTACTACTGCTTTGTACGTAGCTCGCTGATCACACGATTCCAATAGCGTACCGCTTCAAAATGCTGTTGCCGGGTCAGCCAAGTCTTGTTCTTGGGGCTGGCTGGGTCTCCCCCCAAAATGATTGGAGTGACTTCAAACAACTCCATGTCCTTGGGGCGCATCGACCTTTTCTGATCATTCATTGATTTCAGCCAATCGAGCAAAAAGTTCAGGCAGATCACGCGCGACCGTTTCAGCGTATTGCCGCTCCATGCCTATGAAAGGGATATGCACTATTGGCATGGCCGCATCCTCCCTATCAAAACCATATCCTTCACCACCACCATCGGAGGCGAACAAGAAAATACCTGGGGCGTAGGTTGTTACTTCATATTCTCGATTGAAATCAGCCAGTTCCTCAGCCCTCCAAAGAATGATGTAGTTTCCGCCTATGAAGCCTTCACCACCATTGTGGACTTTTAGAAATTCGATATAGCTTCTAGGCAGCGAAAAACCTAAAGACTTCGACAGCCTGTCGATTGCCTCCGGTTCAGCTGGAGGATTGAGCTGGCCATCTATCAGTCTATACTTCACCCCTAGCTTCCCAAGTCTTTTTATAGTTTATCCAACAGGATTTACCTGCTGTCGATGCACGCCGCGAGCAAGCATTGAAGGGGAAAGATCTATTTAATGGATTACCGCCAAAGAGCACCACCTAAATAAATCCGTCCCCTTTATCCCAGGCGTAGAACCTTCGGCAGCACTGTTAACAGTAGCTTTTGCACCGACTTACAGCCTGATAAAGGTAAAGACCTCTTTGAATAAATTTTCAATATGTGGTGACGCTTCAAGGTGAATGAGCGCTTCGGTCGTGGATACAGGCATGTCATAAGGCTTAAAACCTCTACGGAGGGCGATACCATACAATGCGTATTCGTCGCCCTCCGCATGCTCCCAATGGGGCACGTAACCAATTATCTTATACACCTTGAAAATCTCATCTTGAAAATCCATCAAATCATATAAAAAAGCTGGGGCGTTATTTAGTGACAAGGCTTGAGCGCACCACGTACTGAGCTCATTTTTGCTGATAGCACCGCAAAATAAACACGTAATGACAAAAGCCATCAGTTCATCATTGAAACTATCAAGCTCAATAGCACTCACATTCCACCCCCCATAGCTTCGCCACCAATATGTCCTGTTTTTTTATGAATCAATTCAGGCACTAGTTGCATTCGCCCGCTGTCCTGATGGTGATGCCACGTGTACCCATCAATTTTTTTTGCCCCCGCATTAATCTGCTCTAATTGCTTAGCAGTAAAGGTTGAAAAGTTAACCTGGCCTTGCTGTATGGCACTGATTAAAGGGGACAGATTTATTTAATAGCTTGCCGACCAACGCTACACCTAAATAAATCAGTCACCTTTATCCAACCGGTCTTCCAATTGAGAAGGTGCGACAGCGGGATACATTTCAAATGTTTGCCCAAACAGGTCTTCAACCCGGTTGAACTTGGGTGGGCTGATTGCATCAGGGATAACCTGCCCTGGTCCTTTTGCACCTATTCAACTCTTCAATGCTGGCAAAGACAGCACCTCATCGTACTGTGGCCAGTCTTCCCTTGCGCGTTTGAGCACACCTTGCATCAACTCGTCCAACTCAGGCACTGGCTGCTCGGGCGGCAATTGGTCAAAGGGCGCGGCCATCAGCGGATGATCAATCTGCTGAGGATTGGACAAGCCTTCCCATTGGCGTAGACGCAGTATGTAGAGGATTTCCAACGGCACGCGCTCCATGTGGCATTCCTGATCGAAATCGTACGAACTCTTTTGGCTGTCTTTGCCGGTTTGCCAGGTGTGGCGGTCACATGCGGCCAGCAGACAGGGCAACAAGTCGTCGGGGTTGGCGGTGCGCCAGTTGGCCAGTAGAGCTTCGTAGATAGGTTCATCATATGCATAGGCCGGCCACAGGTGCGATACATCCCCCACCCAATCGGCAAACACGCGAAGCATAAAAGCCTGGGCGCGGCGGTGCTGCTCTTCGTACTCGATCACCAACTGATGTTCGCGATTAAGCGCCGCATGAGTGAGATAGCCCTGATGGAGGACGGCATCCTTCCAGCCCAAAATCGCCATCGCGGCCATCATGTTGGCACCGGTTTGGATGCTGTAGTTTTGTTGGCGAATGTGGTTGCCGTGGAATTGATCGTACTGGTGTGCCCAAAAGAATAATTGCCAAACACCTACTTGGTAGTAGCGCATCCAATAAGCCAATTCTTGCAACCATTGCGGGTTGTCTGGGGCAGTGGCAAGAACTTTATAAAGTCTGCCCAGTGCCATTCGTTTCGGGATGATACTTGTCGCATTGTTTTTATTTGGAACCATCATTGGATCAGTGGGCTTTGCATCCTCCCGGGTAACGTATCTGCGTATCGCTTCGACATAAAACGCATCGTCAACATGCGGCCCTCTGGCGATGCGAGCGAGTACGCTTTTGTAGGAAGGCCACCTTGGGTTCACACCTACGCGTTCAAGTTGATTTATTTTTTGGGCCATGGTTCCACCTTAATTTCTGCTTGACCTGTTTTACCGGGTGCTGGCAACCCAATTTTAACGGTAACGCCTTGGACTTTGACTCCACCGCTTTGCAACGCGGACTCCAATGCTGTAGCCAACGCAGGATCAGATTGGGTTATCGAACGATTAGCCAACCACCCTCTCAATCTTGTCTCCGGATCCCCATGAGGCGTACGTGCCCCATTCACGCCGTTCACAGAAGACTTCGCATCCATCACCATTACTGTGATCGTATCGTCATTGATCGCAACCGCGCAGCCATCGCAGCCGTGGTTGCTACCGTTCTGCAATGGCTTGAAATTGAGGCCGGTTTTTTCGTTAAGGGTTTGAAGGGACAGTTGCTCGCCCAACACCCCATCATTTGCAAGCGAACCGGTCTTCCAATTGGGAAGGTGCGACAGCGGGATACTTTCAAATGTCTGCCCAAACAGGTCTTCAACCGAGCTGAGCTTGGGGGGGCTTATAGCATCAGGAGTAACCTGGCCCGGCCCTTTTGCACCCTATTCAACCTTTCAGCGCTGGCAAAGACAGCACGTCATCGTAATTTGGCCAGTCTTCTCTGGCACGGTTGAGTACACCTTGCATCAACTCGTCCAACTCAGGCACTGGCTGCTCGGGCGGCAATTGATCAAAGGGCGCGGCCAGCAGCGGATGATCAATCTTCTGCGGATTGGCTAAACCTTCCCACTGGCGCAGGCGCAGGATATAGAGAATTTCCACCGGCACGCGCTCCAAGTGCCAGTCCTGATTGAAGTCGTAAGAGTTCTTCTGGCTCTCTTTGCCGGTTTGCCAAGTGTGGCGGTCACACGCGGCCAACAGACAGGGCATCAGGTCGTCGGGGCTGGGAGTGCGCCACTTGGCCAACAAGGCTTCGTAGATGGGTTCGTCGTAAGCATAAGCAGGCCATTGATGCGAGACGTCGCCCACCCAATCGGCAAACACACGCAGCATAAAGGCTTGGGCGCGGCGGTGTTGCTCTTCGTACTCAATCACTAATTGATGCCCACGGTTGAGAGCCGCATGGGTGAGATAGCCCTGATGGATGACAGCATCCTTCCAACCTAGGATCGCCATGGCAGCCATCATATTGGTGGCGGTTTGGATGCTGTAGTTTTGGCGGCGTCGATCATTGCCTGCCGCTTTGGCAATAATGTCGAACTGGCCCGCCCAGAAGAACAACTGCCAAATTCCTACTTGGTAATAGCGCAGCCAATGGGCCAATTCCAGAAGCCATTGCGGATTATCTGGTGCGGTTGCCAATACCTTGTGGGCTCGTGTGACGGCCATCCATTCGGAGCTACTACGCGTAACGTTGTCACTATTCGGTACAGGCCTTGATGGCTTCGCAAATGCATCGCCGCGCTCAACATATTCACGGATGCCATTCAACTCGTATTCATCTGAGACGTGTGGCCCCTCGGCTATGCGCCCCAGCAAACTTTTGTAGGAGGGCCATTTCGGGTTTACGCCCGAGCGCTCGCACTGAATTACTTCTTGGTCCATGGTTCCACCTTAAATTCTGCTACACCTGTTTTACTGGGGGCGGGAACACCGACTTTGACTGTTACACCCTGAACCTTGGCTTTTCCTGAATCCCATTAACGGGGACAATTAATGGGGACAGATTTGAATGACACTTACTTAACCTTCTTCGGGTGTCCATTTTTCCTCACCTCGGCCCTTGCCTCCGAACGCTTCTGCATCAGCATCGGGTAAGGCTTGGGCCTTCGCTTTATGGCACGAGGCTCAATGCGCCCAGGCCGGTTTCCCACACGTTTCCTGGCGATCAGTTTAAGTAAATCCTGCGCCCCATCGCCATGTGCATCGGCATCGTACTGGCACATCGCAAGGCATAACTGAAGGCTATGTTTGAAGCTCAGCTGTCGCGGCAAACAATCTGCTAATAGTGCTGATTGGGCCATTACCATCCGAATCAAATTGTGCGCCAGCAGATACACCCATGACTCTTTGACGGCCATGTCAGGCGTCTTGCAGCTCAGCGTTTCAAGCCCCAACGTTGTCTTGAGATTGCGCAAGTCCAGCTCAACATGCCATCGGTCTTTGTACAGTGATTTGAGCGCTGCCTTGGACGCTTGTTGTGGGCACTTCAAGGTGGTTACCAGGATTTTTCCGCCGGTTTTCAGTTCACGTACTGTCAGCGTTTCAGGCACATCGTCGTAATAAGTTTGGCTCATCCAGGAAGGCCTTTGCCTGGGCTTTTTCAGCGCAACCAAATGATCTTCCGATCCCAGTGATTGCCCCAGTTGAAAGTCCGAACTGCGCCGCCTGGCACCGTATTGTTCGAACACACCGTCGATTCCACGACGTTGCAGTTCGCACAGCAGAAAGTACGTCGCGTAGTAGGCATCGCCCAACACAACGTCGCCTCGATTAAGCGTGTCGAGCATCGTTCTGAGCAGTGTCTGCTCATCGCCACCCTTGCCTCGAAAGCGCCCCAGCGAGGCATCTAAAACGGCACCGCTGGCCAGGCAAATGATCCCCACCAAACGGCAGATGGGGAAACCCAACCCGACTTTCTGGCCACGAGACTGCGGATAGGCATTTTGGTTGGCCGTGGTGTCCGGCATGGTCACCGTGGTGCCGTCCACTAGACGCACTGGGCGCCCCATCCAGCGCCATGATGGTGGCGCGTTGTGGCTCATTGATAATCCCGTTGAGCGCAACAACGTTGAAACCATTTCTACCGGCAACCGTGCCCGTGCTTTGCAATAAGCGCCGGTGTGCACGCTGTTGGGCTTCAACCCATCGCAGCAACGTTTGATCGAGAAGTCATTCACGACATTCTGGCAAGAACGGTCGGCACTCATGGCCTGGGCCAGAAACATCGACAGGGTCTCGGTTGGTGTGAACAACCGTTGACGATGCTTGGGCATCACAGGCTCGACACGCTGCAGCAGCTCTGGGTCGACGAGCAACTTGAAGAATGCTGGAGCACTGCTGTTTTTGGCGTGCTGATGAATGCGCTGCTGTTGATGATTGACGATTTGACGTCTACGATTCACGCGGGCTGTGTCCTTGTTCTATTGGTGTGTGTTCGCAACTATCACCGTAGACCAAGGCCAGCCTTTTTCAATTTTTTAAGCAGGATCAGTGGGTTACCTGTTAAGTAAGTGCCATTCGGGGCAGATCTATCTAATTACCTACTGATCAGCGTCACATTTAAATAAAATCCGTCCCTATACAAAAGCTCAACTACTTTTATTAAATGAAAAATCAACGGATATTAAAAAACCATAGAACGAAACCTAGAACAATTCCGGCCCCAGCCATTTTTAAATAAAGCGGCACATTTTCTTTTATAAGCGCAATAAAGTCCTCGCCACCACTCAGCCAATACCCGGCAATCTGAAAGAACACACACATAAACAAAAGACCGAACGCGCAGGCACAAGGAAGATAAATAGCGACCCACCGAGGTTCATTTTTTTTCATTGCTGTCTCTTTTTTCAGCTAGAAATCAGTCTCACTATTGGAAATGCTGATAACGCGGAGGCACCCATTAATGGGTGACAAACTTATTTAATAGCTTACCGTTCAGCGTCACATTAAATAAATCCGTCACGCTTATTTTCTGAACCAACCAAACCCCTCGCCAATTAATATTATTACACCTGAATAATCACCAAATTTCGGTGCAACTTGGTAGTTCCCTGCCGGTTCAAAGGTCGATTGAGCCTCTTCAACCTTATAGAGACTCATCCTCTCACGCCTAATTACAAGATCACCCTGCCGTCCAAAGATATAAGTTGTTCCAAGGCTGACCTTGTCCCCCTCGAATTCACGGTGGGTTGCCATCGAGAGAAAAAGTTGGCTTTCATCTAAGTAGTGAAATTGATAGGTCAGATACTCATGGCCTTCATCGTCAAGAAAACCAACCCCAACCATACCTTTATCTATCAGCATTTCAACAAAACAAGAGGGAGTTGATTCAGACCCAATTAGAGCGGTATATGACTTACCTGCCTGATGCTTGGCCCGTGCCGTGGATTCATTCATTAGCTCTATCGCGCATTTCTTGGCGCGAAACCAAAGTTTACTGTAAAAAACAGGCGTGACCATTAATAAATATCCCCCTTGGTATTTCTGATGGCAACGCCCGCTCTATTGGCAGCACCCAAAATAGGCTAGGACACCCCAGCCATCTGCGTGGGCGCCTCCAAGAAATTAAAAGGCAAATATTTATTTAATAGTTTACCGACCAGCACCAAACTCAAATAAGTCTGCCTCCTTTTATCGTTATTCAAACCATTTCAAACAAATAAATAAAAACCTAATTCTGAAAGAACGTAACATTTCAGGATCAGCCCACCCACACTCAAAAAAAACCTGTCTGGCCCCGATTACCCGGCCGCTTCCAAATGTCAGCGCCGTCCAGTTTCGTATTTAAGTAAACCTTGCTCCTCACGAGCCTGCAAATAATCGGCCATGCGTTGCGCTTCGATTCCATCAGAAAGGCTAAGTGCAAGCAGACTCTCTGAAGACCATTCCATTAATGGGTCCATGGTCTCAATCTCTAGTATCAATTCTTCGCGTGTAGTCTTATCTTGGGCACCAAACCATACTCTGAAAGTCGTTTGCCCGGCATGTTGAATAACTCGCTGGACTACAAAGTCAACATCCGTTTCCACCTCGTCGCCTAAAGCGATGTCTTGAGCAAAAAATGGAATACAGCAGAGGATGAATCTGTGGGCGGCTGTTTTTTGACCCCATAACTGCTCCCACTCGTTATGTCCATCCTTAGTCCCAAGGTGAGCGACAAATATGAAATTGGCACGATCACGCCAAACAGGCGCTTGATGTACAGCTTCATATTCTCCGGGCTGATACTTCATATATATTCTCTACTCATTTTTTTACCAGTGTGAAGGAGGCCATTCACCACGATACCCTGGCGGAGGATTGACAGGAAAATCTCGTGCGCCCTTTGAAGCGTTACAGTGCGGGCACGCCATTTGAGCGTTTTCCAGTGTAGCATCTCCCCCTCTAGCCTTTGGAATCGCATGATCAACTTGAGTTCCAGTTCCATCAATACGACAGTACACGCATGTAGAACGTGGATTCTCTGCCTTGGCAGCATCCTTTACAGCTTGTGGGAAGGCCTTACCTGCTGTTTCACCACCGGCAGCGCCGGCTTTGATTTGAGGCACTGCATCTTTCGCCTCAGCAATTCTCCTTTCAGCCTCAGCCAGTATCGCAAGAGTACCCCCCTCCTTGGGCACTAGTCCATTGGGACCATTGAAGTACACCTGGCGATCTGCGCCCAAGACTTCAAAGTTACCCGTGCGCGTATTGATAATACGCTTCGCGCCGTCAGCCAGCGCATTATCAAACGAGACAAAATCAGCGCCTGCGGCTCCATCGACGCGGTACCACTCAGGTAATTTCACCTCGCCTGCTGCTGTTGAGACAACAATAGAACCTTTATCACCCGCCAAAGCCGGCCCATTAAGCGCGCCTTTACTCGTCACGGGTACATCCGCAAGTTCCTCCAGAAGCTTGCCGTCTGCAAAAGCAAGCTTGCCCGCTTCTGCAGCTTTGGCTGTCTCTGCCCCTTTCCCTATCTGACGAATCCTACCCATTTGTCCGCCGGGTAAGCCCATCTGCACAATGTCTGCGCTAAGCTGGGCATTCTTCAAATACTGCTCGTAGGTATTGTTTTGCAGGCCAAACACTAAGCTCTGCGCATCATTCGTCATCCAGTTGTCGACCAAACCGGAAGACGGCTCTATGAAAGGATCAATTAGTTTGTTGGCCTCTTCCAACGAGTTGCTGCCAACCGCAATCTTGAACAAAGAGCCCATACTCTGGAGCGTTCCCAGAAGACTCAGGCCCACCCCGACAGCAGCCCCCTTCCCTTCATCTCCTCCAGAAACTTTGCCTCGGTAATCGAGGTTGCTTTTATAGAAGTCCACCAGCCCCAGATTTGGATCGTTCAAATAATCCAGATTGACGCTGCCGTCTTTGAAGTCTCCGGCATGAGTGACGTTATAGTTTTTGAGCAAGCTGAGCGTTTCTTCGCCGTTATAAGAGCGGCGAGTCCCTTCGGGATAGAGCGCGCTGTTTTCATAAATGGCCCCCAACGGCGCCAGCGCCTCACCCAGGTGTTTTAGGGTGAGGGGGTCAAACTGACTCTCACCGGCTTTTTCGACCGTTGCTTGCCAGGTTTTATCGGTATAGGACGCGAGCGCTGCGGCCATGCGTCTTTCTGCTTCGTCAGGAGAAATTCCTGCCTCCGCCGCTAACTTATCGGCCTCTTTTTGTATGAGGCGCGCTTCCGTAGGGTGCGCTTGACGGTTGTATTGCTCGACGGCTGCCGCCGTATTCCCAGCAACTATCGCACCTGCGGTGGTGCCACGACCGCCTACAGAAGCGCCTACACCGACGGCGACCAACGCAGCCAACGCTTCCTGTTCCGAGCCCCTGATACCATTTTTACCCAGCGCATCCGCAATACTCGGCATCAAGGCCGCAGAAGCCCCCGCGCCCAATGCGCCGCTCTGCACACTGCCACTGGACAACCCCATAGCCGCGCCTGCCAGCGCATGCAACATCACACGCGCCGCACCGCCTTCAGCCCAAGCCGCCCGAGTAGCCGCACTTGACTTCGGATCAGTCGCACGAGATTGAGCGTAATCACCAATCTTGCTCAAGATATCGCTGGAGGCTGTGTTGGCGACAATACCCACCGTCGTTCCCACAGGTGCACCACCCAGCCCTGCGGCAATCAACCCGGTCGCAATGTCTGCCATCAAGCGTTTATCACCACCGACCTGCCAGCGCTGGGCTTCCGTATAAGCGGCATTTGCTGCGAGCGGAAAATAGGGGTCAGACCACAATTGACGTTTGAAAATCATCTCTTTGGGCGGCCAGCGAATCCTCTAACGGTTCGCTTACCCAAAGCTTGTGCTATCTGCGACGCAAACTTTCCCGTTCCGAATACGTAATTTCCATTTGTAGCATCTCTGATTTGGTCGATTACTTCTTGCTGAAGCTCATCCTTGAAAAGACGACGATACGCCTCAGCCCTCTGATCGACATCACTACCCAATTCTTTATAACAATCATGAGGCGTTATAAGTGCTGAAGATTCCAGCTGTGCATTTGCTCGGTAGCTCGTCCAACGATACTCAGCGGGATGATCCACCATTCCCGCTCTGACGGGATTCATTTCTATGTAACGATAACAGGCCATCAAATAGCTTTCGTGCTGCACCAAACAAGAACGATAACGACCTTCCCACAGAGTTCCTGTTCGTTGATAAGTACGGTTTATATTTTGGACATAACGCTGACCAAGCCCTTTCATTAACGAACAAGCACTTAGAGGGGTAGTTGGAGTAAGTAATAAATGCACGTGATTCGTCATGAGACACCACGCGTGAATTTTGCAGCCATGCGTTTCCGACAAGAGCTTTAAGAGGTGGATATAGAAAATATAATCATCTTCTGAATAGAAACAAACCGAACGATTATTTCCGCGCTGAATGATGTGCAGCGGAAGACCTGGTACCAACAACCGAGGACGACGAGCCATAACAACCCCCTGATTTCTGAAAGAGATCAGCTTAGACGTCCGCAACAAAAATAAAGGAAGATAATGATTTCAAAAAATAAATCAAATTTTTAAAGAGCACGAATCGTTATAAATAGCGTAAACCGTTATATACGTTAATGAAACATCACAAAAAAGTTAAACACTTGTATGGATTTCGCTGAAAACGTGGTCTGACCCCGATTCCCGGTCAAGGTCATTTCATTGGCCGTGCCGTTGTGTTTGGAGCTGTTGATGTAGAGTTTCTGGTTGCCGGTCATGTCGTCCAGACCGAGCTTGTTGCCGGTCAACACACCGGTGAGGTCGCGGTTCTTCTCCTTGTGCATGTCGGTGCGGGCGAAGGTGTTTTGCGCCGCGTCGATGGTCAGGTCGCGGCCGGCTTTCACCACGGACGCCAGCTTGCAGGATGACGTGTTGGCTTTTTGATGCCTTGCGCGTTTTTACGCTGAGGACTTATAGTCCGCCGGTCGCCCACATGGTGATTCAGGTTTGGCGACCTGACGGTAGAGAATGCGCAAGCTGGGAGCTTTTTTGCAGCCACTTGCGCGCCTGCAAAGTCGTTTTATGACGGCTGTGCGCGGGAGATCTTCGGGTCTGCCGGTTTTCTCTACTGCCGGTTCGCCAACCTGCGTACAGCTGTCACCCATTCGTTTGGCGACGTTTGAGTGATGGCATTCATCACTTAAGTAGAGAGTCCAAAAATGAATAGATACATGCTCCTGACAGGCCACGATTCAACCATCCCCGCGCTGGTGATCGACACGCAAGCGCCCCTCGATGTTCTCTATGACGCCGCCGCGTACCGCATTCGTGCGGTGACTCAGTTTTTAGAGAACCTTGCGTTTCGAGAAGAGATCAGCAGTGATGCGATTGTGCTTCATGACTTTGCACTGTTGCTGGCCATTCCGCTACGGGATGGGTGTGATTTGCTCGATGTGATTGGGCGGAAGTTGAGTTCACAAAGCTTATAAATAAAAAATGGGCGGTTATTTCTATAACCGCCTTGCTTAAAAAACGTCAAACAGATGAAAATAAAAAAGCTAATTCTTAAAGAGCGCAATGTTCTAGGCTTGTCTCAAATTCATTAAAAAAACGTTGTCTGCCCCGAGCCCCCATCTTATTTAGGCTTTATCAATTGCATCCAATAGTCATATGTTTCTCGAAGCCGGCCTGATGTCTTTGATCCATCAACAATTGCGCATGCGAATGCGTGAGCGACTCTTACTGGATTGGTAGGCAACGTGCCAGATGCAGATATAACTGGCCGCCCGTAGTCGGCCTGTTTTTTATTACCTTTTAATTGACTCCAGTTCAGCTCAGGGTTATTTCGAACTGCCACTTCACCATAGTACATGCCGACTAAAACAGCCAAAGACATCTCTTCTTCGGACAGACCTAGCGCGCTAGAATCGGCCGGACCGGCAATTGAATCGCTTTTTATTTCGCTAACTTTTGACGATATTCTTGCTTTATGAATCCGCGAGGCGAACCACTCAGCCAACATATCTATAGATTCTGGGGAAAAATCCGCGCTCCAGTTCTCATACCCTCGCGTCTGCCAGACAGCTTGAATCAACTCGTCCAAACAATATGGCTTATCAAGTATAAAACGCTCATAAAAATTATTGAGCTCCTTCGCAGTCATAGATGAAATATTTCAGTGACTGGCGTATAGGCGGTTGTAAATTCCTTCATTAACGCCCATTCTATTTTTCTCCTGAAACAAAATCCGGACATGGTACTTTTGGCATATTGTCGTAGGCCTTCAACACTGTCTGCAAAGGTGTCAGGGTTTCATCGTTGTGCCAGTAAACAATCTTAAGCCATGTAGCTGCGCGGATATATTGTCCTCCTCCTAACCAAACTTCTTGCAAATTGTTTTTTAGCATTTTTCGGCCTGCCTTAAGCAGGTCGTCTTCATCAAACTGTCGGCGGGCTGTTCTATGAAGGCACAAGGCGTAGCCAAAGTCTCGGGGTTTCAAAGTTTTGGACAGCGCGACTTCTGTTTTGCCAGTCCAACGTTGATACATCTCAATGCCAGCCTCAAAGCCGTCATTATGTTCGCCGCCTTGGTAGGCAAAAGCCATGTAGTCATCGAGGCCATTTTTGACAATTTCGTGCATTGACCAAGGGCGTTTTTCGTAACGCCAACGAGCTTCCTCATACACACGCGCCAGGCCCCACTCGCCTTCAGAATTCCAGCCCGTGTCCATCCATTCCCCCAAAGCTTTAGCCCAGTGCAATGTTGTCCTGTGAGCATTGATGTCTGGCCCGAATTCCTCGTCGATTTCTATGGCCTTAT
This sequence comes from Pseudomonas sp. SWRI18, assembly GCF_014268345.1. Taxonomy (NCBI): domain Bacteria; kingdom Pseudomonadati; phylum Pseudomonadota; class Gammaproteobacteria; order Pseudomonadales; family Pseudomonadaceae; genus Pseudomonas; species Pseudomonas sp. SWRI18. Next base: position 49,687 of record NZ_JACCQQ010000002.1, on the reverse strand, counting down.
CTATCCATTGCAGAGAGCGGGGAAGTACGGGGGCAATCTCGCCGTGGAGCCCTACAAGCCATGCTGAAATCACATCGGACAAATCAGACCTGGCAACATTCCCCATTGGCCGCTTTGGATCATACTGCGCCTCCAATTGCCATTTAAGCATTGCCTCACTGAAACCATTAAATCGGGTTTTGACCGGATCAAAGAGCATCGTTTATCCTCAACATGGATTATTTCCACAAAATCTAACAGGTGTAGAATTTTTCGCAGCACCAGAGCCCACTGTATTAGCATTGAAATTACCATCTCTCAAATTTTGAATTGCTTGCTGCTTTACTGAATCCGGCAAATTTGAATTTCTGATTGCTGTCTGCGCGTCGGAAACTGCTCCATCCAGCGCATTCGAACCTGGCGTAAACGTTGGAGACGATGGCACATTTTGAGCGCTGCTACGATATTTGTTATCCCACAAAGTAACTCTACCAGTAGCTAAATTAACTGACACCACATCCGCGCCGTGCGTACCTATAGCATCACCGTATCTAACCACCGTTTGATTGGGAAGATTGGCAATGTCGTTTGCCAAATTCAATTCGCCCACATAACCATTTACCTGAGAGTTTGCGATATTGGGATTGGATGAGTTGAGTGTTTTTGGTATGTAATCCAATCCTGCGACAGGGTCAGGTAGATTTGGATTGAGCGCAACCCCATTGCTTTGTCTTAATGAGGTTGCTGGATTAGCGGCCAAATCACTAACTGCCGCGCTTACACCTTTTGCACCTAGCCCGCTACTGAAGTCACTAACGCCATCTACAGCCTGCCCGTTAAAAGTAACCGATCCAGCAGGATAGTCTCCAAAAGGCCCTTCACTATACGGACCTTTTAAGCTGGTAAACGGAGGCGTACCAGTCGAAGCTTTTGTAGCGGCTCCCACTTCTACTGCACCCTCAGCCCCCTTGGCTAGCCCTCCTACTTTGCCTACCGCAGCTGCTCTCCCCGCAGGAATCATCGCCAACGCAAACTCAGCAGAACTCTTGGCCGCCAACCTGGCCCTGGCGACTTCATCGCCTTGGAGCAGATACAGGAAACCCTGCGCTTCGTCGTGGATATCAGCCTCTGGTCCACGCCCAGATACAAAAGCAACTAACCCATTGGCCATACGAGAGCTGACATCGGGGAAGTTAGTAACAAGCGTCCAGAGCCCACGAGCCGTATTCGCTGCCCCCTCACCCAATCCCTGGGGAATTCCCGTTCCTGCGCCCTCCAGCAGAGCGCCAAGCGACGAGTTATAACCAAGGTTTTTCTGATAAAAGTCGTGCTGCTGGTTCACGACGGGATCCAACTTGCCGACTAGGTACTCTTCATTGATCTCCGATTTGTTGTAACTGCCGGAATTATTGACGCGATAGTCCTGAAGTAAACGAACAGTTTCATCAGGCGTGTAAGTCTTTTTCGCACCGGCAATAACCGGTACGTCACCCATATCAACACGCTTGCTGTAGCTATCCCCTAAGGGCGCTAGCGCGATCCCCAGATATTTGAGTGTGAGTGGATCCGGCTGATCCTGATGAGCGCCAACGACTTTGTTCCAAGTCGCATCAACGTAGTACACAAGCCCTCTGGCCAAGCGCTGCTCAGCCTCGGCCGTAGTGATCCGGGCCTCAGCCGCCAACGCATTGACTTGTGTCTTCAGCGCCATAACTTCCGCAGGGTGCATCTGGCGGTTGAACATCTCGACTTTCGCCGCACTGTTCCCTCCGACTGCAGCCCCGGACAGGCCAGCACCCGAGCCAGCACCAGCGCCGATGCCTGTAGCGATCAGCACGGAGATGGCGTCTCGGTTTTGTCGCTCAACAATGGTGTTTTTCAGCGCATCCGTGACGATAGGCGTCAAGGCCGCAGAAGCCCCCGCGCCCAATGCGCCGCTCTGCACACTGCCACTGGACAACCCCATAGCCGCGCCTGCCAGCGCATGCAACATCACACGCGCCGCACCGCCTTCAGCCCAAGCTGCCCGAGTGGCCGCATCTGCCTTCGGATCAGTCGCACGTGAGTGGGCGTAATCACCAATTTTGTTGAAGATATCGCTGGAGGCCGTGTTGGCAACGATGCCAACCGTCGTTCCGACAGGTGCACCACCCAGCCCTGCCGCTATCAAACCGGTAGCAATGTCAGCCATTAACTTTTTGTCGCCACCGACCTGCCAGCGCTTGGCTTCCGCATAAGCGGCATTTGCTGCGAGTACCGTTCCAGCGGCGTCCGGCGAACCGGTTTCGGTCTGGTTTTTGGCTTTATCGGCCAGTGCTTTCGCTTCGTCCGCCTTCGCCTTGCCCACCGCACTGATCACCCCACTGGCCAACTGCGCCGAGCTCTGGATCAGGTCGATACGTTCCTGCATGGCCTTTTCATCAGGCCGGTCGAGCTTCTGATTGGCATTGGCAGTGTCGCGGTTCAGCCCCACCAAATCGTTGGCGCCTTCGGCATTGCGAACCACAATCGTGCCTTCGCTGACTGCGCTGCGGGTGTAACTGTGGTCTTTATCCTTGAGGGCTATCGGAATGGCGCCGCCCGGCGAGGTGCCGCCACCGCTGCTGGTGGAGACCGAGATGCTCGCCGACTGGCTCTTGATCTCGCTGACATTCTTGATATCGCTGACGATCAGGCGATCCGTGCTGAGGCGGTTCTTGTCAGCGCTGGCTTCGCTGGCAATCACGGCGCCTTGCAGGGTGGTGGTCTTGCCGACATTGATGTCGTAGCCGCCCGTGCCCGCATACAAGCCACTCTGGTCGGTCACGCCCTTGTAGTCGCTGTTCATCTTGGAAGCGGCAAGGTTCGCCGAGGCCGCGACGGTGGAGCCGAAGCAGAACGGCGGCACGCAGATGCTCGCGCCGAAGCCTGCGCTGTTTTGTTTGCTGCGCGACGACTCGGTGTCCTGGAGGGAGATGATATTGAGGTTGCCGCCGATATCGGCCTTGATCCTGTCCGCGCGAACCTGGGCGCCTTTGAGCGTTGCATCACCACCGCTTTGCAATAGCAGCGAACCGGTATCCAGAGTGCTGTTGACTTGGGTGACCGAATTGCCGTTACCGTTGTTCTTGGCACCCTGCGCACCGAGGTCGAGGGTGAAGCCGTTTTGCTCGCCAATATTGAAGCTGGCGCCGATGGCGGTTTTGGTTTTCGACCCTTCGTTTTTACGGTCGGTGGTGTTTTGTGCGCTTTGCATCAGCACATCGTTTTTGGCCAACAACAGGGTGTTGGCGGCTTTCAAGCGGCTGCCGGTGATCTGGATATCACCCTGAGATCCCGCCGCCGCACCCGTGGCGATGATCGACAAGTCTTGCCCGGCGTTGAGCGTGCTCTGCTTGGCGGTGGCGCTGTTGTATTCGCTGCTGTTCTTGCTGCGGTTATTGGCCAGTTCAGTGCCGATCTTGATCAGCGAACCGTTGCCGGGCGTGCCGCCGGTTTTGTTTTTGAAGCCGGAGCTTTGTGCATTGGCGTCCGACGCCTGGCCGTTGAGGTTGTAGGCGGCGAGGGCTGCCTGGGCGATTTTGACTGCCTTGAGGCGTGGGTCATCAGCACTACGGGCCGCTTTGACGGCATCGCGCATGCTGGTGGCGGTGTCTACCACAGAGCCTGCAATCACGCGCCCAACCGCCAAGCTTTTTGAACTGTCCTTACTCGTCTGACTGGCCGTCTCCATCCCCGAAGTAACGGTGACATCAGCCCCGCTCAACTCCATGTTCTTGGTGCTCACCAGATCACTGGCCACCACCTTCAACTCACGCCCTGCCGTCAGCGACACGTTGCCCGCGCTTGAGCCAATCGTGCTGCCGGTCAAGGTCATTTCATTGGCCGTGCCGTTGTGTTTGGAGCTGTTGATGTAGAGCTTCTGGTTGCCGGTCATGTCGTCCAGACCGAGCTTGTTGCCGGTCAACACGCCGGTGAGGTCGCGGTTCTTCTCCTTGTGCATGTCGGTGCGGGCGAAGGTGTTTTGCGCCGCGTCGATGGTCAGGTCGCGGCCGGCTTGTACGGCGAGGTCGCCGGTGCTGACCAGGTTGGAACCGGTGACCGTGGCGTCGCGCTTGGCGGCGACGGTGACGGTTTCGCCGGAGACCATGCTGCCCAGGGCGGTGGTGCGTTTTTCGTCGACCTTGTCCTGGACTTTGCTCGACTTGAGGCCGCCCCAGCTGCTTTTGCTTTCCTTGCGTTCGTGGCGGGCGCTGTCTGAGTTAGTGACGGCGAGGATGCTCACGTCCTGGCCGGCCGCCAGTTGCGTGGCGCCTTTTTCGGCGGTGACGGCGCTGCCGGCCAGCAGCAGGTTTTCACCGGCCACGACGGTGCTGTTTGTGCCGGCGCTGACGAGGCTGCCGACGTTGTTCACGGCGCTGGTTTCGTCGAGGCGGAATTTCTTGCCTTGGGAGGTTTTCTTGGTCTTGCTGTAGAAGCTGTAGTCCTGGTTTGCAGCGGCCTTAAGCTCGAGGTTTTTGCCGGAGACCAGGTACGCCTCGTTGCCAGCGTTGACCTGGCTGGCCACCAGTTGCAGGTTCTGCCCGGCGCTCAGGGTGGCGTCGCCGCCGGCCTTGATCACGCTGGAGACTTGCTGCACGTGGTCTTCGATGCTTTTGATCTTTTTCGAGTTGGACGTCGAATGCTGCTCGTTGGCTGCCGCGATGGCGTTGAGGTCGCGGGTGGCAATCAGGTTGACGTTGCGCTTGGCATTGACCTGGCTGGCCACGGCGCTGATGTCGCGCCCGCCAACCACGTGCAGGTCGCGGCCGGCCTCGACCACGGAGCCCTGCTGGGCGATGGTGCTGAAGTTGGAACGGTTGCCGATGGCGCCGCTGTCGAGGCTTTTTGAGGCGGTGATGTTGACGTCGCCTTTGGCTTGGACGGCCATGTCGGCGCCGCTCTTGAGCACGCCGCCGACGTTGTTGAGGTTGCCGCCGGCTTTCAGCGCCAGGTCGTTGGCCGATTCGATGCGCGCGGCGCTGTCGACGAAGTCGCTGCGCTCGGTGCGGTAGCTGCTGGCGCTTTCGTGGGTGGTGACGCTGCGTTCGTTGAGCAGGTCGGCGCCGGCGGCGAGGTTTACATTGCCCGCGCTGATGACACCGCCCGCGCGGTTGCTGAGGTTGTCGCCGGCCAGCACATCGAGGCGGCCGCCGGCTTGCATCAAACCGCTGTTGGCCAGGTTGCCGCCGACGTTAGCCAACAGGCTGCCGGTGGCGCGCAAGGTGCCGGCGTTATTGAGGTTGCTGCCGGTGATCAGGTTGACGTCACTGCCGGTAATCAGTGCACCGTTGGGTGCCAGACGGTTGTTCGCCTGGGCCAGGTACAGCACCGGTACCAGCACCTCCTGCCCGGCGACGGTGGCGTTTTCCAGCCACACGATGTCGTGGGTCAGGGCCGCGACCTGTTCGGCGGTGAGGCTGACGCCCACCGACAAGTTGAGCGCGGTTTTGCTGCTGATGGCGTTGTCCATCAGGTGTTTGAACAGGTCGGCGTCGCTGGTCTGGCCATCGATGAAGCGCTGGCCGGTGCGGGCGAGCACGGCTTGCTGGATCAAGCGCTGTTCGTAGAAACCATCGCCGAGGCGACGTTGTGCGGTCTCGGGGTCGTAGCCGAGCCGGGTCAGCATGTAGTCCGAGCCGAGGAACTGGCGCATGTCGGTGAACAGCGGGTTGGTTTCGATCAGGTACTTGTGCGGGCTGGCCGCGAACTGGCTGGTGGGCAGGCCAGTGGCACCCTTGCCGTCGTTGAGGTGGAACAGGCCGTTTGGCCCGGTAGGCAGGTCGAAGCCAGGCAGGCTCAGTGGGTTGACCTGTTGCTGGGTGAGGTCGGGTGGCAATTGCGAGTTGAGTTTGACCTCGGTCGAGAAGCCCGGCTTGGTGGTGTTGGCGCCACTGCCGACGTAGGTGTAGCCACGGTTCACGACGCTGTTATCGATGCCGTTCTGGGCGTGTACGTCCACGGCGCCGCCGGCCTGAATCACGGCGGCGTAGCTCTGGTCCGGCACCATCAGTTGAGTGGTTTTGCTCAGGTCAGTCTTTTCGCTTTCCATCTTGCCGATGAACGAAGCCAGGCCGGCTTCGACACCGTCCATGTTCTGGCCCGCCGCATAGCGCTGGGTGAACGCCGCCGCCTCGCGGTACCAGCCGCCCGGCTTGCGCTCACGCGCCGAGGTAAAGATACGGTCGTACTGGGTGTCGTGGGTCACCAGGCCGACGTTGCTCAGTTGGTTGACGCGCACGGTCATGGCGCCGCCGGCGGCAATGCTACTGCTGCTGTTGAGCAGATCACCGCCGCTCAGCAGCATGTTGCCGCCCGAGGTGATGCTGGAAGCGGGCGTGGCGTCGCTGACGATAAAGTGATCACGCACGGTGATCTGGAACGGATGGTTCTGCTTGCCGCCGTCGCAGTCGCCACCGGTCACGTACTTGATACAGGCCGTGGGGGTGATGGACGCGCTGTAGATCCCGGACTCGGTGTTGAGCACAGTACGGATATTCTGGATCGTGCTGGCGGCCAGGATCAGGTTGCGCTCGCTTTCGATCGTGCCCGAGCTGTTGATGATGCTGGTGGCCGCCGTGCCCTGCCCGTCGCGGTCGACGCGCAGGTTGCCCATGGCGTAGAGCGTGGCGCCGAGGTTTTTCAGGCGGTCGACGCGCAGGTTCATGTCGCCGCCGCTGAAGATCAGGCCGTGGTCGTTGAGCAGGTTGTCCACGGTCAGGTCGAGGCTGCCCTGGCTGGCGACAGCACCGCCAACGCTCCAGTCCAGGCCTTTGCCGACCAGCGCCCGGGTGCCGAGCAATTGGCCGGTGGCGGTCTGTTTCAGGTTGTCGACGTTGACAGTCAGGCGCCCGGCCTGGATCGCGGTGCTGTTGGTCCAGTTGGTTTTGTCGAGGGTCAGGTCGCCGTTGGTGACCAGGCTGCCGCCCACGTCATCCAGGCTGATACCGCTCAGGTCGAGCACACCGGTGCCCACGTGCAAGACCTTGCCGCCGGTGTTCTGGAAGGTGTCTGCGGCGAGGCTCAGCTGGTCGTTGGCGGTGTCCAGGCTGCCGCTGTTGTTCAGCAGGCCGCCGATGGCGTAGCGGGTTTTGCCTGTGGTGCCCAGGGCGCGCATCTGGCCGCTGTTGGTCAGGCCGGCGCTCTCGACATCGAGGGTCGAGGCGCTTTCGATCAGGCCACGGTTGGTCAGGGTGCCGCGCAGGTTGACGTCGATCCGGTTGCCGGCGATCTCGCCGCCGTTGTCGACATTGACCCCGGTAAGGCTCACACCGCTGCCGGCGAACAGGGTGCCGTTGCCGTTATTGAAGTTGATCGCGTCAACCACTGCATTACCGGCTTTGGCGGCGATGCGCCCACCGTTGTTATCGAGGGTACCGGCGCTGATGTTCAGGCCGCCCTGCTCGCTGTGGATCAAGCCGTCGGCGCCGTTTTGCAGCAGGCCCGTCGTGGTGATTGCCAGCCCACCGTTGGCGGCCAGGGTGCCTTTGTTCTGGTTATCGATGCTGTTGGCGAACAGTGTCAGCAGGCCCTGGCTGGCGAGCTTGCCGCCCTGGTTGTCGATGTGGGCGGCGCGTTGCACCAGCAGCGGCCCGACACTCGCCAGCTTGCCGTTGCGGTTGATCAGGTCGCCGAGCAGGTCCAGGGTGATCGAACCGCCGCCGGTGAGGTTGCCGGCGCTGTTGTCGAGGCGGTTGCCGTGCAGGGTAAACGCGCCGGTGCTGTCGATGATGCCGCCCTGGCTGTTGTCCAGCAGGCCGCTGACCGTGAGGGTTTGCGCACCGTCGCTGAGCAGTTGGCCTTTGTTGCGGTTGTCGACGTTGTCGGCGGTGATGTTCAGCGCCTGCCTGGCGCTCAGTGTGCCGCCCTGGTTATCCACTTGGGTGGCGGTGGCGGTGAGGGTGCGATTGGCGATCACGGTGCCGGTGTTGTTGATGTTCTGGCTGTCGAGCGTGACGTCGCCCACGGCGTTGCGGGTGTTGTCGGCGTTGACCCCGGCTTCGATGATGCCGGTGTTGGTCAGTTGGCCGTTGCTGGCCAGGGTGATGCTGTCGCGCGCGGCGAGGGTCTTGCTGTTTTTCAGCGTGCCCTTGGTCGTCTGCGCCTTGAGGCGGGTGCCGGCGTAGATCGCGCCCTTGGTTTCCAAGCTCGCGGCCTTGATATCCACCGCGCCGCTGGCGGCGGCCTGGGCCATGCTCAAGTGGCCGTTGGCGTCGAGCTGGATATCGCCGCCACTGGCCGCCAACGTACCGTCGAGCTTCACGCCCACGCCGGCCTCGGTGCCCACCAGTTTGATCGCGCCGGCGTACATGCCGCCCAGGGCCGAGGAGTCGATCGCCAGTTCCGGCTTGGCGCTGCCGTCGTCGGTGCGCACGGTGGTCTTCAGGCTTTGGGCATCGACGTCATTGCGCCCGGCAATCACGGTGAGCTGACGCGCGTTGATCTTGGCGTTGATCTTGGCGGTGCGCGTGATGATTTCGAAACGGTCGACGTTGCTGGCGTTCAAGCCCTGGCCGTCGATGGTCACCGCGCCGCCATCCACTTGGTAATGGTCGAGGCGACCGACTTTGTCGATCACCGGTTTACCGGTGGTCAGGGTGACGTTAGGCGTGTTGATGAACCCGCAGCCGTTGCAACTGATGCCGTAGGGGTTGGCCACGATGACTTTGGCCGACTGCCCCGCCACTTCGGTGTAGCCGCGCAACTGGCTGGGGCTGCCGCCGTTGACTTCGTTGAGGATGACGTTCGCCGCGCCGCCCTTGAGGTTCGGGTTGCCGACGATGATCCCACCCAGTTGGGTGCTCTGCACCGCGCCCGTGGCGTTGTTGAGGATCACGCCATTGGGGCCGACGTTGTAGTCCTTGAACTGGTTATGGGACAGGCCGCTGCCATTGGGCGTGGCGATGTTCACCACCGGCACGCCGTTGCCTGCCTGGCCGAGCGTGGTGCCCGGGCCGCTGACCGCAATGCCGTCGGCCTGGGCCAGCAGCGGCTGCCAGAACAGCGCGTTGGCCAGGATCAGGGCGAGGCCGCGTTGGGTCAGGCTTTTCAGGGCGGTTGCAGGGCGAGCGTCCATATTCAAAATCTCAAGGCAGCGGTGTTGATTACAGGAAGAAATCCAGGCGGAAATAGATCGGCGCTTCGCGCTCGGTCACCACGCCAGGTCGCTCCAGGGAATGGGCAAAGGTCACGCTGGTGCTGACGTTTTTACCGCGCGCGAACAACTCCAGGGAGTTACTCGACACGCGACCATGCTCGTCATCGTTGTAGCGATCGTTGCTGATCACGCCCTGGTCGTAACCGACGCTGGCGCCGTATTCGGCGAAGGCCGGGCGCATCCAGTCGAGGGTTACCGGGCGCGCCCAGCGCACTTCGTTGCGCCAGTAACCACCGCTGTCGCCGTTCAGTTGCTGGTCCTTGAAGCCGCGCACCGAGTAAGAGCCTCCCAGGCTCATGCGTTGCGCGGGGTACAGCACGTCTTCACTGCGCTGTCCGGTGGCGAGGCTGGAAAAACTCAGCGACTCGCCCCACAACGTGAAGGGCTGCAGGTAGCTCATCGTGGCGGTGTATTTGCGATAGCGCGGGGTCGCCGTAAGGTTGCCGTTGGCATCCCGCACCTGCTGGTCGCTTTGCGCGTCAAAGGCGCCAATGCCGTTTTGCATGCCCACGTCCAGGTTGACGAAGGCATTGCCGATGCGTCGCCCGTGGGTGATGCCGACCTGAAATTCACTGAGCCGGTTGCTGCTGGTCGCCAGGCGCGAGTCGAGCAGGTAGTTGTTGGTGCGCAGGTGAGTCAGGCCGACGTTGACCGACGTCTTGCTCACCTCGTCGCGATGGATCACCCGCTCGGCCCGCAGTTGATGGTTCTGGCTGTCACCATTCTGCTTGACCTTCAGGTCGTCCAGCATGAGGAAGGTGCGGTATTCGCTCTCGCTGTAGGTGTAACTGAAGTTCCACCAGCCCCACGGCAGGTTGTAATAGAACATGCTGCTGTTGGAGGTTTTCTGATGGTCGCTGATGGCGTCGTGGCCACCGCGCAAAATCAGCTGATCGGCCAGGCCCAGCGGGCTGTCCCACTCCAGGCCCGCGCCCCATTGTTGTTCGCCGGTGCTCTTCTGGCCGTCGTTGTTGCGCGACAGGCTGGCGCGCCAGGGCTTTTGCGGCACGTTCTTGACCAATACTTCACTGCCGCCGATCTGGCTGCCAGGGGTCAGTTCCATCTGCGCCTGTTTGGAGGGCAAACGGCTGAGCTGGTCGACCAGTTGCTCGATTTCCCGCAGGTTAAGCGCTCCGCCGATGTCGCCGGGAAACGCCATGGCCAGCTCGCGGTCGGTCAGGTTGCTGCCCTGCGCGCCCTTCAAGCCTTCGAGCTTGCCTTCCACCACCAGCACCTGCAGGTGGCCGCTGGAAAGGTCTTGCTGCGGCAAATAGGCACGACTGGTGACATGGCCCTTGGCGATGTAATAGTCGGTGATGACCTTGAGCAGCTCATTGAGCTGTGGAACGCCCAGGCACTGGCCGATATAGGGCTTGAGCAGAAGGGTGCGGTCGCCGGCTGACAGACTGTCGGCGCCCTTGAGTTCGATGTCTTTGATCGGGAAGCAACGGGTGTCGGCGGGTGTGGCCGGGGCCTGGGACTGATCGCCTTTGCCGGGCAAGTCTTGGAGTTCGTCCAGGCGCCGCCGCTGCTCTTCCAGGAGGCGGTTCTGGCGGTCGCGAATCAGGTCCTGATCCCCTGGCGTAGGGGCGGCCGTGGCGCTGTTCAGGCTCATATAAGCGAGCATGAAAGTGCACAGCAGATACCGGGTCCGTGGCAATAAAAAAGACATATTCGATCCATCGAAGATCAGGGGCCGGCAAACTAGCATCGAACTTCCGATAACTCAAAAAACGGAGTTAGTTGGGTGCTCGCACTAAATACTCGTGTAACCCATTGATTAATAATGAATAAAAACAACCAAGAAGATACTCGGCCTGTCACTGGAAGTATTCTTCCGACAAGCGGCAGCACTGTTGATCGGTATTCATCATAGAACTTATAATTTGCCATTATTTGGCCATCAAGTTCTTGCTGAGATAAGTTAGTACCGAAAAAAGCAGAAAAGTTCGCGAGGGTTTTGTGATTTGGGTCGCATTTACCGGATTGAACACGATCATTCCCACATTGCATGGGAATGATCTTCCAGTGCTGTTCCTTAGCTGGCGTCTTTGTTCTGGACGTTGCCCGGCACCAGGGTGAGCCCCGGTTTTTCCACATCGCGCGAGACATGGGACGTCACTTGCGCCACACCGCCCTCATCGTCGTTATGGATCACCAGCACACCCGGCCGGCGCAACTGCTCAAGGTCGCCTTCAGCGAGGCTGAAGCTCTCGCTCAGGTGCTGGTCGCTGAGCGCCTTGGCCTCGGCGCGGCGCTGGGCAAACTTGCGGCCACGACGTTGCTGGTAGCGCGCCCAACTGATCAGGATGATGGCGTTGAACACCGCGATCCACAGGTAGATCTGCAGGGTGTTGAGCGCGGCGAAAATAGGCGCCTCGAATCGAGGGCCACCGTGGGTCTGCAATATCGAGTTGATCCCGCGCGCCAGCAACCAGATCAAGCCGGCCCAGGCCATCAGGGTCAACAGCACATCGATGACCCACATCACGGAACGTTGGCGGGTTCTGACCAGTTTCATGATCACGCCTCCTCACTGAGCGGTTTGATTCCGCGATCCGGGCTGACCCAGCGCGCGCGCTTCTGGTGTTGGTTGAACAACACCTTGGGAAAGCTGACCAGGGTGGTAAACAGGCTGACCAGCCAGAACACCATGGGGTACCACACCGTCCAGAACAGGGTTTTCCACAGGTCTTTCTCGTAACGGCGGTCGATCAGGATGCTCACCGCAAACTGCAACAGGCAGACCATCGCCAATACCAGCCCGGTAAACGCCGGCGGCATCAACGAGTCGACGGCAATCGCTTGTGGCAGCGGGACGAATTTGCCCACGCCCCAGAAGATCACCGACAGCATGAAGGTGAAGGCCCAGCCGGTGGACAGGCAGTATTCGAACAAGAGCGGCCACAGGTAGCGATGACGCCATTGCCAGATCCCGCGGATGTTCTTGAACAGCACTTCGGCGCCGCCCTGGGCCCAGCGCAAACGCTGGCGCCACAAGCCTGCGACGGTTTCGGGCATGAGGATCCAGCACAGCGCGCGCGGCTCGTAGAAGATGCTCCAGTGATCGAGCTGCAGCTTCCAACTGACATCGATGTCTTCGGTGATCATGTCGGTGCTCCAGTAGTCGATGCGGTCCAGCGCCTTTTTACGGAACGCCACCACCACACCGGACACCGTGAAGATCCGACCGACAACCCGCTGAGTGCGCTTGATCAGGCCGATGATCGACGAGAACTCGCCGACCTGCACCCGACCGATCAGGGTCGAGCGCGTGCGAATGCGTGGGTTGCCGGTGACGGCGCCCAGGCGCGGGTTGTCGAGCATCGGCGCGACCATATAGGCTGCGGCGTTTTTATCCAGCAGCGCATCACCGTCGATGCACACCAGGTATTCGCTGCGCGCGGCCACGGCGCCCATGCGCAAGGCCACTGCCTTGCCCTGGTTCTGCGCCAGGTGCAGCACGCGCAGGCGCGGGTGCTGCAAGGCCAGGGCATCGAGGACGGCCGCCGTGTTATCGGAGGAGCCGTCGTTGACAGCGATCACTTCGATGTTCGGGTACACCTGGGCCAGCGCGGCCTCCATGGTGTCGGCGACGTTATCCCCTTCGTTGTAGCAAGGGATGATGATCGAGATCAGCGGGTTGCCGGCCAGGGTCGGCGCCGGCGTGTCTTCTTCCCAGGGCCAGTGGCGCTCCCAGTGCAGCCAGAAGTACAAGCCGCCTGCGATCCACAACCCCGACATGAACAGCGGGTAGAAGAAGACGAAGTCCATCAGGAACTGCCCGGTGACCAGGAAGATCAGGCCCAGGGGCACGCCCAATACCAGTGCCAGCACGCATATAGCCAGGATTCTGTCGAACATGGTCAAGGGTTCCATTGGTTGGAAAGGGCCGGACGCACAGTCTTCAAGTCCGGGGAGTTTTCCAGGAAGTTGTCCGGGTAATAACCAAAACTCGTAACCCCCTGGCGCTTGAGCACGTTCATCCATTGCGCCAACTGCGCACCGCTGATATCGGGCGCGGCCTTGGTGCGCCAGTCTTTGGCTTGCAGTTCGAACACCGTGCGTTCCAGCGCGCCGGGGCGCTGTTTGACCGTGGCCACGAGTTTTTCCAGCCAGGCGTCGGAGTTGGCCAATGCCTGACCCTCCATCAACGGCATGGCCATTGGCGCGGTCCAGTCGTAGGTCTGGAGGAAATCGTCAAGGTTCTGCGCGAACCAGGCCTCGCTGCCGGGGTTGAGCATCGGCTCGGCGAAGAGATTGCGTGCCGTCAGTATCTGCGGCCCACGGATGGCGCGGAACTTGGCGGTCAACTCGTTGGTGAAGTCGATCAGGTAGCGGCTCTTGAAGCGGGTCCAGCGCTGCATCACGGCGGGGTCGGCACGCAGGGCGGCGATGTTGTCCGGCAGGCCCTGGGCGGCGTAGGCCTTGAGCGCAGCGGGGCTGGCGTCTTCAAAGTCGCTCAGCTTGGCATCGTCGTGGTACAGCACGCCGTCGACACCACTGTTACCGGAGCTCGCCAGGTCCTGGTAGATCTCGCCAATCATCTGCCGCACTTTCGGGTCGAACGGCGACAGGCGCTTGTAATCATCCGGATCGGTGCCCACCTTGCCGGTTTTCGGGTCCCAACGTGTCACGCGCGGCAACTTGGAATCAAGGTCGAAACTCAGTACCGGCATCCACGCAAATACGCTGGCGCGGGCCCGGGTATGCAATTGCCAGGCGACTCGGTTGAACAGGTCGGCGCGCATCGGCAGGTGACGGTTGGGGAAGTACAGCGAACGCACCAGGCCATCACCCGTGGGGTCGGCGTAGGCTTGCAGGAACACCGTCGGCGAGCCCATGTCCACCACACGCTGCACCAGCACGTCGAGGTTGCGCGCCTGTTGCGCCGGGTCGGGGTCGTAGACGTGGTCCAGGTCCACATGGATGACGCGCATCGGCGCCTTGGCCTGCACCGAGACGATGCTGCTGGCGAAGTGCTCGCCGTCCGGGTCGGAGTCCACCAGGAAGCGCGGGCTGTTCATCAACTTGTTCGAGTCGTCGAGGCCGTCGTCCAGGGTCAGCGCCATTTCATAGCCCTGTTCACCCACCACGGCCAGGGAAGTGCCGTCGGCCGCGCCATACGGCCATACCCACACGCGGGGCGCCTTGCCGGTGACGGCGCGGATCTTGTTTGAGATCGCGACCACGTCAGCGCGCATCCGCGCCTGGAACTGCGCCTCGGTTTCATAGCTATTGGTCGCCGGATCGAAGCGGCGCGTGGTGGCGGCCGGCTCCAGGTTGCCCTGGGGGTTGGCCAGGATGCCCTTGTGATTGGCGTCGGTGTGGGCGGCAATTTCCACCAGGCCGGAGCGCGACACTTCACGGATCTGCTGCCAGGTGAGGAACTCGCCCCGTGGCCGCGGCATGCCGGCGAAGTCCACCGGCTGGTTCAGCGGCGTGTCGATCCAGGAACCGACCGGCGCGAGCACCGCCGGCCAGTTATAGGCGCGCAGAATCGGCATCACGCGGGTGTAAAAACTTGAGTAACCGTCGTCGAAGCTGAGCATCACAGCCTTGGGCGGCAGTGTCGGCCCACCCCGGCGCGCGGCGAGGATCTGGTCCACGCTGACCGCCTGGTAGCCGTTCTCTCGCAGCCAGGCCAACTGTTCGATCAAACGCTCGGTGCGTACCGCCACCACCGCCTGGTCGGGGTCGTTATCGCTGACATCGTGGTAGGCAATGCCCAGAAAATGATTTTTCGGCCACGGCGCTTCGTTGGCCTGTATCGGGCGCTCGGCGGGTGGCGTGAATGGCGCGGGTTGCTGGGCGCAAGCGCTGGCCAGCAATACGCCCAGGACCAGCAGACAACGGCTGAGAAGGGTCATGATCAGGCTCTTTTAAAAACGGTAAGTGAGGTCGACGAGCAGGCGCAGATCGCGTTCGCGATCGCCGTCATACGTGCGGCTGACCAGGCTCAGGTTGGCGCCGGCTTCCAGTACGTCGTTCCAGCGAATACGCTGGCCGTAGCCGATCAAGCCGACACCGCCGCTGGAGTAATCCTGCTGGCGATAAGTGCCCGCGCCGACCTGGAACTGCTGACTCCACTGGGTCTCGTAGCGGTGATAAAGCACATGATTGACGTTGACGGTGGGCATCACGCCGAAGTCCGACTTCGGGTTGAAATAAGCCGTGTCTTCTTTGCTGTTGCGGCTGGCGCTGACCTCCAGGCCCAGTTCCACTTGCACCTTGGGCGAGCTGTAGATGCCCTCGCGGCCGGTGAGCAAGGCTTCGACGCGGTCGTTGCCGTCGCTGAAATGGGACGGGCTCACGGCCAGTCTCCACTCACGGCTTTCATTGGCGCGCCAGCGGATAAAACCGCTGCCGCCGTTGGCCGTGACGTCAGCATTCAGCGCGCGCAACGGGGTGGTCGCCGCGAGGTAGTCGAGGCTGCCGCCGTATTGCCAGTGGTCGTTGATGTCGCGGGCAATCGACACGCGCGCGCCTTGCTTGGCGCCAAAGCCGTAGGAATGGTTGGAGACCTCGGCTTCAAGGGTCATGTCACGGGTTCGCCGTTCCACGCCCACGCGCTGCCAACGGTGATGGCCGGTGCCTTCGGCAAACTCGGCGGTGCCGTAGCCCGCGCCGGCGAACAGCCGCCAGTCTTCGTCGATGGGCGGCGTGTAGATCACGCTTTCAATGCCCCAGTCACGGCTGCCGGTTATTGCGCCGCTCTCCTCGTTATTGCTGCCGCCGAAGCTTTTGCCGGTGTAGGCCTCGACGCGGACTTCAGCCATGTCGTGCACTTTGCGCAGGCGATCGAGGCGCTGGACCTGGCGGTTTTCAGGGGCGCGGGCGACCACGTCATCGGCGAGCAGGTCGAGTTGACGCCACTCCTGCAGGTCCAAAGCGGTGAAGCCCTGGGACATTTCCACGCCGATGTCGCGCGGGCTCTGGTTTTCGGTTTCCTTGAGTGACGCTTCGGCGCGTCTTGGCCATTCGCGGGCACGGTACATCTCGGCCTGCGCCAAACGCACGCCGATGCTGCCTGGGGCTTTGTTGCCCAGGGTTTCCAGGCTTTCTTCGCTGGTCTCCAGGTCATCGCCATAGGTTCCGGCCTGGGCCGCCAACTGCTGGGCGTCCATCCACTCATCGTTGGGGTTGCCGATGGGCAGGCCCTTGAGCTCAACCCGGGGCTTCTCGGTGCGGGCCAGGTTATCGGCGACCGCGCGCGCCTCTGCCACCTGGTCGTTTTCCAGCAAGGCGTAGAACAGGGCGGAGCTGTCTTTGACATGATCGCCCGGGTCGGCATCCGCAGCGGTCACCGCCTGGCGATACAGCGGGGCGGCTTTTTCCGGCAGGCGCTGGTCGAGGTAGGCGGCAGCGACCCAGCGGACGGCGTAGGTCGGCAATTGCACGCCTTGAGCCTTGAGGGCTTCGTACTCGCGAATCACCTCGGCGGTGCGCGCCCGCGCCTTGAGCGCGCCGAGGCGGTCGATGCGCCAGATCATCACGTCGCCCTGGGCGCTGGCGTCCGGGGTCCAGCGGGCGAGCAGTCGGTCGTAGTCCGCAAGCGCGCGATCGGCGATCACAAAGCGTTCTTTCTCGGTACGCGTGGCGAACTCGGCCATGCGCACGCGCTCGGCGGCCAGGTCGCCTTCGAGGCGACGCTGGGTGACGGCATCGATCAGCCCCGGGCGCTGGGCCGACAGGCGCAAGGCGGCTTCCGGCAGGCGGGCCTTTTGCAGGGCCACGAGGTATTCGCGGGCGACTTCGGGCTTGTCGCCGGCGCGGATAAAGGCCTGGTCGAATTCAAACAGGGCGTCGTAGTTCGAACCCGCGCGGGTCAGGGCGTAGCCCAGGGCCATGCGCCGGTTCGGGTCATCGGGCTTGGCGGCGACCAGCGCGCGGGTGCGCTGCACGGCTTCAGTGGCTTTGCCTGAATCGGCCTGGGTAAGGGCCAGGCCCAATTGCAGGTCGAGATTGTTCGGTTCACGCAGCAGCGCCTTGCGGTAGACCGTTTCGGCCTGCGCCCACTTTTTTTGGTCGCGGTAGGCACGCGCGACGGTGGCCAGCGCCTGGGCGTTCAAATTGCGATTCTGGCCTTGCGCTTCGTACACCTTCAGCACTTCGGCATCCTGGCCGGCCCAGCCGGCGATCACCAGGTGGTCGCTGATCTGGCCTGGCGTCTGGCGCTCGGCGGGCAGTTGGCGCAGTTGAGTAAGGGCGGGCGTGAAGTTGCCATTGCGCGCCTGGATGATCAGGGCGTCATAGGCCGGGTCGGCCATCGCAAAGGTGGGCATCAGCAACTGGCTGCACAAGGCTGCTCCGATGAGCAGTCGCAACCGGCCTGATGCACTGAGTGGTGGGTTTGGCAACATATCGTCGGCTTCCTTACAAGGAAAGCTGTAACGATGGGTGAGCCTGAGCGGTGCGCATCAGGGTGTCGGCGTCTCGGGACCCGACCTAGCTTTCCTGGGGGAACTATCCCTTAGCGGAGAAAGGGGGAGGGAGATTCAGAACAATTGTTCAGAATTGCTGGCCAGTGCCACAAACCAAATGTGGGAGCGGGCTTGCTCGCGAAAGCGGTGTGTCAGCCAACCTCTCAGGTGACTGGTACACCGCTTTCGCGAGCAAGCCCGCTCCCACATTGTTTACTGCATTTCAATCGAACCGCTTTGGGCGGCCCGATTTATGAAGTCTTACTGAGCGCCGCTCACCGAGCCGACCTTGGACATCACGAAGCCAATGAACTGCTCGACGGTCATCTTCTGGCCGTTGAAGGTCACTTCATTGTTGGCGTAATGCAGCTTGGACACCACGTCGCTGCCCACCAGGGTCGCCAGTTGCGTGCCAACGGCCATGCCGCTGACCATTTCGCTGGCCATCTGGGATTGCTGCTCGATGGCTTTAGGGTCGGTCACACCGCCCACCTGCGCCTGCAAGGCGGCAACGTCGGCGATCATCGGCTTGGACAGGGTCAGGTTGGCGTCCAGCAGCGCAACGATCTGCTTGCCCAGTTCAACCGGCGGCAGTTCCATGGAGGCCGGCTTGGCCAGGTCCAGCACCAGGTTGAATTTGCTCTCCCCGTGGGTGGTTTTCAGCGACAGGTTTTCCAGCGCCAGGTGCGGCTTGGCGGCCAGCAATTGGTTGACGTTGGCTTCGGCCAGGGCTTGCTCGGCCTCGGTCAGTTGCAACTCCGGCACTGGCTGGCCCGCGGCGGCGGCGGCTTGCACCGGCTGCATCTTGTCCTGATACAGCTTGGTCAGCAGCAGGCTCGATGGCACATCGATGTTCTTCAGGCTCAGGGCCATGGCGGCGGAGCCGACGGGTTTGCCCTGATAACCGATCTCGTCGATCTTGTAGTCGACGCGGCCGGCCATGATGTTGTCGTTGACTTCGCTGCTGTCTTTCTGCTCGAAGCCCTTGAGGGTCAGTACGGCTTTTTGCGGGCCGAAGGTGAGCTTGGTATCGGTCAGTTCGATGGTGTTCTGGCCGGTGTAGAAACCAAAGGTGGATTTCTCCAGGTTGCTGGCCACGGTCAGGCCGGCGAACTCGGCATCGAACGGCGCGCCATTGGCGTCAACCACCGCCAGCTTGAGGCTATTGATGTAGCCATCAACCTTGACCTTCTTGCCTTCGGCGGTGCTGTCGAAATCCAGGTTCAGGCCGGAGAAGCTCACCGAGGACGTCGGGTCCTTGAAGTCCAGGGGCAGCAATTCGAGGTTACCGCTCACCGAACGGCTGTAGCCGATATTGGCCACGCCTTTGAGCGGCGATTTGTCTTTGGCGGCGGCGAACCATTTCTCGGTGGTGGCGTTCTTTTCCAGTTCATAGTGACTGGTGGCCATGACCGGCAGCCATTTGAGCGAGACCAGGCGCGAGAATGGCAGCGGGCCGTGTTCGATATGGTCGACGATCAGCAGCTCGGGGTTCGGGTTCTGCTCGCCGAAAAACGAGCCCTGGCCCGTGAGGCGATAGTGGGCGGTGCTGCTGAACAGGCCACGGTCCAGGGACACCAGCTCCAGGGCAACGGTGCCGTCGACGCCGGCCATGGAACGTTGCAGTTCCTTGTTGGCGTCCTGCACGGCCGTTTGCAGCACCGGCTCCAACTGCTTGCCGGTATACCAGGCACCGCCTGCACTGACGACGCCCACGGCGACAACGAAACCCAAAAGAACAACGGCTGGCTTATTCATGAAGTGACCTGATCAAATCCTGTGAGAAGTGGGCTGTCTTCCTTGAACCCTGAGGGGGTTGGCTCAAGCCCGCCGAAAACGGGGGAAGATTAGCACTGGCGGCCGCGAACGGCCCAGCTTTTCAGAGGGATCGGTTCAGCAGGAGTTCAGGAGTACTCCAGCTCAATTTCATCGAGCTGGTGGTCGAAGCTCTTCAGGCGCGCCGTCCAGGTGTATACCAGCACCTCAAACTCGCGGTGTATCACGGCGTTTGCGGGGGTGTCGGACTTGGGGTCGCAGAAGTCCAGCTGGTAGCGCTCGCGGGCCATTTGCGTTGCAACGTCGGACAATTCCCGCGCGTTATTCAGCCAGTGCCTACCTTCGGCGACTTGCCGGTCGAGGGCCACGCACTGTTTTTTCAGGACTTCGAGGCTTTTTTCCAGCGGCGTGCCGGTGAGGTCACCCATGACTTCCTGGAAGGTCCGCCCCGGCTGCCAATAGCTGCCCCAGAAATAGCGGTCGAACACGGTTTCGACCCGGCGCAGCGCGACCTTGGTGTCCCAGATCACCACCCGGGTCTTGCCTTGTTCGAGAAGTTTTTTCTTGACCCGCTGGTTCTGGTAGGAGGCCCAGGCCACTACGCCGATGGACAGGGTGCCGATGACCAGGCAGGCGCTGTCGAGAAACACCATGGCCTTGTCGAGTTGATGGGCGAGCATGACGCCGTAAAAATAAGCGGCCGATAACAACACCAGTGCGAACAGCACGCACCAGAACGCGGGAGCATAAGGGTTTTTCATTTCGCGATCCCCATGAGCAACGCAAGCGATATCAGGCGAAGCGCCCTGAAAACAAGGGGACGCTCCACCTGACAAAGCATAGCTACCTGCTCAGGGTTTGCCGGGCTGTGAGGCTTGCGTTCGTCCGCTTTCCCAACCGCCGCCCAGGGCCAGGAACAGATCGATCTGGCTCATGGCAACCTGGGTGTTGGCCGCTGCCAGTTGCGCGCGCACATCGGTGTAGGTGCGGGTGGCTTGCAGGTCGGCCAGGAACGATGCGCGGCCGGCCTGGAAGAAGCGATGGGTCTGGGCCGCCGCTTCCTTGGCCGACTCGCCAGCGTCGCTGAGGGCGTCGCGACGTTGCAGTTGCGCGGTGTATTGCGCAAGGCCCGTCTGGGTTTCACGGATGGCGTTGAGCACCACGCCGTCAAAGTGCGCCAGGGCGCCCTGGGTCGCGGCCTCGGCTTCGTGGATGCGCGCGCGGGCGCCATTGGTCGGCACCGTCCAGCTGATCATCGGGCCAAAACCCCAGCGGTTGGTCGCCGGTTGGCCAAGGTTGTCGAGCAGACCCACGGTGCCCACCGTGGCGCCGATGCTGATATCCGGGTAAAGCGCGCCGGTGGCCACGCCGATGCGCGCGGTGGCCGCGGCGAGTTGGCGTTCGGCCTGGCGCACATCCGGGCGGCGCTTGAGCAGGGTCGCGCCGTCACCTACCGGCAGCAGCTGGGCGATGTGGGGCAGTTCGGCGCAGGTGTTGGTGCCCGCTGGCAATTGGTCCACCGGCTTGGCCAGCAGCATCGACAGGCGGAACAGCCCGGCCTGGCGCAACGCCTGGTAGCGCGGCATATCGGCGCGCAGGGATTTGTATTGGGTTTGCGAGCGCGTCACCTGGGTTTCATCACCCCGCCCGGCGTCCCGCAGGCGCTGGGTCAGTTTCGTGCTCTGGGCTTGCAGCTCAAGGGATTCGTTAGCGATCGCCAGCTCTTCGTTCGCCGCGCACACTTGGGTGTAGGACCGCACAACGTCCGCCACTAGCGTGATACGCGCGATATCGGCGGCGGCTTGCGCGGCATCGGCGCTGGCCTGGGCGCTTTCGATGCCACGTTGCAAGGTGCCAAACAGGTCGAATTGATACGACGTGGTGATACCAACGCTGCCGATGTTATCCACCGGGACTTTGTCAGCCAGCAAAAACGCTTCGCCGGATTCCTGCAGGCGCTGGGCTTCTGCCTTGGCGCCAGCACTCCAACCACCCGCCGATTGCGCTTGCTGGGTTTGAAAGCGCGCCCGCTGCAGGTTGGCGGCGGCCACGCGCAGGTCGGTGTTGGACGCCATGGCCTGGCGCACCAGCTCATCCAGGCGCGGGTCTTTGTACAGCTTCCACCAGTCCGCCGGCACCGGCGCCGACACCACATTGCCGCCCTTGCCTGCCAACTCGCCTTGCAGGTCACTCCGGTTGATGGCGGCCTTGTCCGGCAATTGGTAGTCCGGGCCCACCGCCTGGCAGGCCGACAGCAGCAAACCCAGCGCGGCGCTTGCCCACAGCTGCTTCATGGCGTGCCTCCGTCTTTAACCTTATCGCCGATGATCGAGACGGTCGCGGTTCGCCCGGCGATCATGCGGAAGTCCGGCGGCACCTCGTCAAATGCGATGCGCACCGGAATCCGCTGGGCCAGGCGCACCCAGCTGAACGCCGGGTTGACGTTGGGCAACAGGTTGGAGCCGCTGCTGCGGTCGCGGTCTTCGATACCGGCGACGATGCTCTGCACATGGCCGCGCAGGCGGGCGTTGTCGCCGATCACGCGGATGTCCACGTCCATGCCGACATGGATGCCGTCGAGCTTGGTTTCTTCGAAATAGCCGTCGATATGGAACGAGTTGCTGTCGACCACCGACAACACCGGGCGCCCGGCGGTGACGAACTCCTGGGTGCGCGGCGCCCGGTCGTTGACGTAGCCGTCGACGGGGCTGCGGATTACCGAGCGGTCGAGGTTGAGCTGGGCCGAATCCACCGTTACCTGGGCCTCGGCCAGGGCCGATTGGGCACGGGCGACGCGCGACTGGCTTTCTTCCAACTGCTCGCTGGGCACCAGGTTGCCCAGGCCACGGTTACGCTTGTACTCGCGCTGGGCCTGGGCCAGGGTTTCCTGGCGGTCGGCGACGGCGGCCTGGGCCTGGCGCAGGGCCAGCTTGAAACGGTCCTGGTCGACGGCGAACAGCACCTGGCCTTTGGTCACCAACTGGTTGTCGCGCACGTCGACGCGCTGGATCAGCCCGGACACGTCCGGGGCGATCTGCACGATGTCGGCGCGGATGTGGCCGTCACGGGTCCAGGGCGCGAACATGTAGTACATGACCATGCGCCACACAACGACGACCGCAAACGTCACGATCAACAGCGTGAGGACCACACGGCCGATGGTCAAAAAAGGTTTTTTCATGTCATCAGGTATCGACTGAGTGAGTCCACCGCGCCCAGCAACAGCGCGTATAGCCCCACATTGAACAATGCCCGGTGCCAGACCAGGCGATAGAAGTGGACGCGGGTCAACAGCCCGTGCACCACCAGGAACAACACGTACGTAATGCCCATCAGCACCAGCAGCGTGGGCAGGAACACCCCACTGATATCCAGATCACCGATCATAAAGGCGCTCCATCAGGCAGCGGCGCTTGCAGCTCGGCGCCGCCAATGAACTCCACGCCCGGCAACAGCGCCAGGCGCAAACCGGCCAGCGCATGCAGCAAGTGCAGGCGGGTGTCGTCTTCGTCTTGCAGGCCTTGCCCGTTGAGGGCGCGACGCGTGCGGTCCAGCGTCATCAGCAGACCGCTGGGCGCCGGCAGGCGTTCACCGGCCTTGAGGCAGGCCTTGAAATAGCCGCCCACGCCTTCCACCACCTGGTTGAGCAGCACCCGTGGCACACCGAGCACGCGCGGCGAATAGGCCAACAGGTCGAGCAGGTTCAGCGCCACGCGCAAATCGCGCAGGGCGGTGCCGGTGTCCTGGTTGATCAGCGCCAGGCGCGGCAGGTGCTGCATCAGGCGGTCGAGCATTTGCGCGGCCATGTGCCGGTGTTCGGCGAGGGTCGCCGGCTCCGTGAGGCTGACGATGTCGCGCCAGCTGAAACGGGTCAGGCGCTTGGCCGCCAGCTCGGCACCGAAGGGCCGCGCGATCAGCGTCCACACAAAGGCGAACAGCAGGCCCACGGGACCGGCCAGGTTGACGTTGGCGAAGTTGAGGAAGTCGGCGTCATAGGCGCCCTGGATGCTGATGAATGACGAGGTGTTCACCAGCGTCAGCAACATGCCCAGGTAAAAACGCGGCTGCACGGTGAGCGTGCCGATGCAGATAAACGGCACGGCAAACGCCAGCACCAGCATCGGGAAATCATGCAGGTTGGGCAGCACCAGGAACAGATAGAGGCTGGCGAACAGCACCGACATGGCCGTCCAGAAAAAGAACCGGTAGATCTGCGGCGCCGGGTCGTCCATCGAGGCGAAGAAACTGCAGGCGACGGCGGCCAGGATCACTGCGCTGCCGCCGTCGGTCCAGCCCAGCAAAATCCACAGCACCGAGGCGACGATGATCGCGGTGACGGTGGAAAATGCCGAGTAGAACATCAGCCCACGGTCGAGGAACGGCGTGAGCCGGCCCAGCCGCCAGTGGCGATAGACGGCGCGCCAGGTGTCCTGGCTTTCGCACTGGATGGCGGCTTGCAGGCTGCGGCAGTCCTGCCACAGGTCGATCCATTCGGCCAGACGGTAAAGGGCGTTGGAGAAGAGCAGCGTGTGGCGGTCGTCCAGCGCTTCGCCCTGGGGTTGGGCGGCGTCGATCTTGTCGCGCAGCACGCGCCAACGTTCCAAGGGGGCATTTTCTGTTGTGCTTTCCAGCCAGGCACTGGCGGCTTCCAGCAGCGGCGTGAACTGATCGAGAAACTCCGGTGCACGGTGTTCGATGGCATAGATCGCGTCGTCCAGGGCGTCGATCACCGGCAGCAGGTGGATCATCCGCCCGCGCAGCTCCTTGGTATTACGCACCGTCTGCGGCCGGGCGCCTTCGTGGGGCAACTGGCCGATCATCAATTCGAGGGTGTTGAAGGTGGCGACCATACCGCCGCGCAGGGTGCTGATTTCTTCAGGCTCAACCGTGCGCGTGAGGAAGCGCTGGCTGTAGACCTGCGCGTCGGCAAACCACTTGGCCACCGAGCCATCGAACACCGGCATCAGCCGGCGCGGCCAGAACATCGCGCCCACCACCGCCGCCACGGCGATGCCGAGGAAGATCTCTTCGGTGCGCGCCTCGGCCACGTCCCACACCGCCAGCGGGTTATCCACCACCGGCAGGGCGATCAGCGGCAAGGTGTAGCCGGCGAGCATCAGGGCGTAATTGTTGGCGGTACGCAGGTGCATCGACAGAAACAACAGCGTGCCCGTCCACAGCGCAATCACCACCACCAACAGGTACGGCGACTGCACAAACATCGGCACGAAAACCACCGCCGCCGCCGCGCCCATGAAGGTGCCGATGGCGCGGTACAGCGCCTTGGAACTGGTAGGGCCGACAAACGGGCTCGACACGATATACACCGTGGCCATCGCCCAGTACGGACGCGGCATTTGCATGAGCATGGCGATGTACAAGGCAATCATCGACGCGGCAAAGGTACGAACCCCGTAGAACCAGTCTTTGGCAGGCGGCATGCCGGTGAAAAAACCATTCACGGCGTCGCCGCCTCGAAGGCGCGCAACACACGCAGCGCGGCCTCCAGATCGTCGGGCGCGATATTCGCCAGGACGTCCTTGCGCAGGCGCACCAGTTGCGCTTCCACCGCGTGTACCAGTTCGCGGCCACGCTCGGTAAGGCTCAATGACTTGGCGCGACGATCATGGATGTCTTCGGTGCGGCACACGTAGCCGTCGGTACACAGCCGGTCGAGCAGGCGCACCAGCGACGGGCTTTCCATCCCCGAGGCCTGGGCGACTTTTACCTGGTGCACACCGTCGCCCAAGCGGCCGATCATCAACAACGGCACGGCGCAGGCTTCGGAGATGCCATAGCTCACCAGCGTGCTCTGGCAGATTTTGCGCCAGTTACGGGCGCCCACCACCATGCTGCTGCTGAGGTTCATCTGGAGTTGTTCGAGGGATTGAGGCACTGGATCGTTCGCATACAGTTAGTTTGCTAACTATCAATATGGTGGAATGATCAAAACGCGTCAAGTTTTGAAACAATTTAGCGGATGGGTGGTGGAAGGTGTGATAAGTAAAGCGCATTTGAGTGCGGGTGTTGCATTTTCAGCGATAGCCGCAACACCACAGAATCCAGTGTGGGAGCGGGCTTGCCCCGCGTTGGGCTGCGCAGCAGCCCTAAAATCAGACTCTGCGGAATATCTAATACACCGCATTCTGCTGACTGGGGCTGCTGCGCAGCCCAACGCGGGGCAAGCCCGCTCGCCACAGAGACCTCAGTTTGCTGCGCGACAGCGCCAAATCAGAGATTCGGAGGGCTCTCCCACATTTAGCTCAGCAGTGCTTCAAAGGTCATCCAGACTTACCGGTACAGGCGTCTCATGGCTGCGAGAGCGGACAAGTTCCGCCAATTCCAAGTCATCCAGACGCTCCATCATCGCTTCAAATACGTGGGCAGGAACCCTATAGCTCATCACACGATTGTGACTGAGCACGGCAACCGGTCCACCATGGGCGCCATTCATCTTCAAACCCCTCGCCCGCCCCGCAACATCAAATTCAACTCATCCACCACCACCGCCCAATCCGCATCGTCCAGAATCTCCTCGCGCAAAAACGCTCTCTGGCTGTCTGTCCAGAAGAACGCATCCGCCAGTTTCAGCTCAGGCTTGAGCGGCGAGTGAACCGTCACGAATTTCTCGATGCTCACCGGGTCATCCGGTAGCCCAAGCTGTTTGAACAGTGACGGCAGGCTATGCATGCTTGATTCCATAATGGGACTCCTGAGCGCAAAGAATTATTTCAGTCTAGCGGCAGCCTTCGGGTTGCGCCGACGCAACATTGCACAACACAAACAATCGCGCCCTGGCGCCGCCGCCCTCCTGGCGACTGAGTTCGCGCCAGCCAGGGGGCAATGGGGCGAATTCATCTGGCGCCTCAACGCTGCTGATCAGCCACACGCGGCGGGTGTCAGCGGGCAGCGCCGACAGGTGGTCGAGGTAGATGCGGCCGCCGTCCTGGTCCACCAGGGTGCCGAAACCGTAAGCGTTGGGCCGGGTTGGCGTGCCGTCGGGTTTGGGCGGGGTATACAGCTGCAATTGAGCGTCGGTCTGGTCGTAATACACGTAGCTCAAGTACCACATCATGTCGCTGAGGACGATGCGGTCGCCTTCCTGGTAATTGCGGTTGACGAACTCCACCGGCACGTTGAATTGGTCATGCTCATCCACCGCAAAATTATTTTTCAACCCGACCAGTTCCACGCCTACGAACAGCACAAACAGTGCCGCCCCCAGCAGAGAAAAGCGTGAAGGCAAGCGGTCGATTGCGATCGCGAAAAGGATCGGCAAGCCCAAGGCATACACCGTCAGGTAACGCTCGATAAATACCGGGGAAATAAAAGACGCCCCGTACACCAACAACAGCGGCAACAGGAAAAACAGCGCCAACAGGCTGGCCGGACGGTAGCGTTCGCGGTCACGCCAAGCGGTGATCATGACGACCGTCACCAGCAGCAATGGAAACAGCCAGAACAACGGTGCCCAGAACCCAATGCCTTCATCCTGCAGCATGAACTGCCAGATCATCGACGGCAGCGAGAGCAGGTTGACCGGCTCTTCCCAGCCGATGTCGCCACCCACCTTGAGTTGTTCGACGTGCTGCACCAGATCCAGCAGGTTCGGTAGCCACGGCAGGAACAACAGCACAATCGTGGCGTTGGCCACCCACCATGCCGGGCGCGTGATCAGGCGCTGTTCACGCGCCGTTGTGACACCCAGCACGCTTAGGTAGCTCCAATGCACCAGCACGCACAGGGCGGTGAAGTAATGGGTATAGAAACCAGCGCTCATCAATACGACATACGCCGCCAGATAGCGTGTGCGCTCGGGTTGCCGCACCCAGTACACCAGCGCCAGCGTGGCGCCCAGCAACCACACGGCCAGCAGCGAATACATGCGCACTTCCTGGCTGTAGCGCACCGCCGTCGGCAGCAGCGCCAGCAGGATCCCCGCCAGCACCGCCGCACGCCGAGTGGACAATTGCCGTGTCAGCCAGACGCCCAGCCCTACGGCAATCACACCGGGAATGGCGCTCATGCCGCGAATCGACCAGATACTGTCGCCGAACAGCTCGATCCAGCTGCGCAACAGGACAAAGTACAGCGGAGGGTGCACGTCGTGCGCCGCGTGGAACCACAAATCGGCCAACGCGTATTCGCTGAGCAACAGGCTGGAGCCTTCATCGCCCCAAATGGCCGCTGCCGTCAGGTTGTAAAAACGCAGGGCGATAGCCAGTGCCAGGATCGGCACCCACCAGAGTCGGCTGATCCAGCCGGCACCTTCCCAAGTGAGGCGGTTGAGTGCGGGTAATGCCCCGACCTTTTCGTTTCGCTCTACCACAGACCGACGCACCTTGATTCCCCAACCCTTGATTGCCTGAATGCAAACACCGCCACTCTAGGGCAAAAGCCCTTGATTCGCCTTCATAGACCGACAATTCGACAATTTGTGCAGGGCTTCTCCGAAGCGGTGGTAGGAACACGCTACTATTGCGCTCCTCCACGGACTCAGGCTCAAGGACACGTCATGCGCATCGGTTTCCTGTCACCCCTGGCACTGGCACTGCTCGCCGGAATTTCCCAACAGGCCCAGGCCAGTTCCGATGACTCGTGCTACCCCGATTGGCGGGTCGCGCGTGACAGTCTCGACTCGTGCAGCAACCAACCCTTCCTCAGCCCGGGCAACGACAGCCGCGTCAACCTGCGCCTGTTGCTGGCGGACAAAAATGCTGCGCCCCTGACGCCCAACGCCTTGAGCGAAGATGACCTGGCCCAGGGCTTTGGCCCGGTGCCCTTCCCGGTCTATCGCCTGGCGCCCGTGCCCGCAACGAACGACGAACCCGACAGCGCGCCGGATGATTCGCGCACCGCTGAACTCGACACGTTGCTCCAACCGTTGGGCATCAAGCGCGACGACTACAAAACCGCAGGCGAAGCGTTCCTTAACGGCGAAGGCAGCCGCTGCCGCAGCAACGACGATGACAGCGCCACTGCGTTTATCAGCCAGGTGATCAAGGCCGATATACCGGCGACCGAACGCGAGTTGCTGGTAAAGGCACGCCTGAAGCTGCTTACCGCCTGTTCCTGGGACGGCCAGGTGGCCGACGCCCAACAGTTCCAGTCCAGCGAAGGCCAACGGTTGCGCACTTACCTGCAAGCCGCCGCCGACTTCTACAGCGGTCGCTTTGGTTACGCCGAACGCGGTTTTGCCGCCGCCAGCACGAGCAATCTGCCTTGGCTGCAGCAGACTGCGCTGTACATGACCGCGCGCACTTCCTTGAACCAGGCCCAGGCTGAAGCCTTCGACGAGTACGGCATGCCGCGCCTGGAGCAGGTGGACAAGTCGGCGCTGAGCGATGCCGAACAGGGCTTTCTCAATTACCTGAAACAATATCCACAAGGCGACTACGTGGCCTCTGCCCGTGGCCTGTTGCGCCGCGTGTATTGGCTGGCCGGGGACAACGCCAAGCTCGCCGAGGCCTACGCCTGGGCGATGACCGAGGCAACGAACGCGCAGCGCAATGTGTCCGTGGATGAACTGGTGGAAGAAGCTGATCTCAAGCTGTTGATGGTCAATAGCCAGACCGTCACTACGCCAATGATCCAACTCGTCAGCGACCTGATGGTGATGCGCGGTGGCAACCAACCCGCCCTTTCCCGCGCCGACCTGGAGAAGCAAAAAGCCGCGTTCGCCGGCGCGCCGCAACTGTACGACTACCTGCTGGCGACGCATGCGTTGTACACCGAACATCAGCCGGACGCCGCGTTGAAACACTTGCCGCAGAGCGTGCCGACGAGCCTGGATTACTTCGCCTTCAGCCAGCAGACCCTGCGCGCTCTGGCCCTGGAAGCCAAGCAAGACTGGAAAGGCGCCGAAGCGCTCTGGCTGCAACTGCTGCCCCTGGCGAAACTGCCGTTGCAACGCGACCAGTTGGAGCTGGCCCTGGCCATGAATTATGAGCGCAGTGGTCAACTGGCCAAGGTCTTCGCCGCCGACTCACCGATCAGCGCCAGGCAAGTGCGCTATATCCTGTTGCGCAACGTGGCGGGCCCCGAGCTGCTGCGCCAGCAGATCGCCCAGGCGAGCGATCCGGTGGAGCGCCAGACGGCGCAGTTCGTGCTGCTCTACAAAGACCTGCTGCGCGGCCAGTACGCCACCTTCGCCGACGACCTCAAGCAACTGCCGGCCGCTGCTCCGGAAGACAAACTGGGCACCAGCCTGGGCTACGTCTACGGCGCCAGCCAGACCTTGAAGCTGTTCCAGTGGAACGGCGACAAGGCCGAGTCCGGTTATGCCTGCCCAAGCATCGCGCAAATCGCCGCAACCTTGCAGGGCGATGCCAAAAACCCACAAGGCCTCAATTGCATGGGTGAGTTCATCCTGCGCAACGGCCTGGACGGCATGCCGTTGGAACAGGCACGCGCCGCTGGCAGCCTGGGCAGCAGCGCGTCGGACTTCAAGGGTGAAACGTTCTCGCGCCTGGACGGCTACAAACAGGTGATCGGTAACGCCAAGGCGCCGAAGAATGACAGGGCCTACGCGCTGTTCCGCGCCATCAACTGCTATGCGCCGTCGGGCTACAACAGCTGTGGCGGCCAGGATGTCACGCCGGCAGTGCGCAAAGCCTGGTTCCGTCAGCTCAAAAGCAACCACGCCGACACCCAGTGGGGCAAATCGCTGCAGTACTACTGGTGAAGCACCTGTGGCTAGGCTTGCTGTTGCTGGCAAGCCCGGCTTTCGGCGCCGTCGACGCCCGCGACTATGATGCCTTCTGGCTGTGGAGCGGCGTCACGCCACAACCGGTGCTCAAGCAGGCCAAAACGCTGTATATCCTCCAGGGCCAGATCAACTCCACCCGCCGCGCCCCGCAGCGTGGGGTGCAGATGATCGCCCAAGGCATCAGCGTGCCGCGCCTGACCCAGGGCGACATCTGGATCGTCTACCGCGCCCACACCCTGCACTGGCCCGAGCAGGTCTACCGCCAATTGTTCGGCCAGGTGCAACGCTGGCGCGACGCAGGCAACCCGGTGGTCGGCATTCAGATCGATTTCGACGCCCGCACCCAGTACCTGCACGAATACGCCCACTTCCTGCGCGACCTGCGCCAGCGCCTGCCCAGCGACCTGCGCCTGAGCATCACCGGCCTGATGGACTGGAGCAGCAACGCCGACCCCGCCGCCATCGCCCAGCTCAAGGGCGTGGTGGATGAAGTGGTGGTGCAGACCTATCAGGGCCGCCACAGCATCCCGGATTACGCGGCGTACCTGCCACGCATGAATCGCCTGGGGCTGGCGTTCAAGGTCGGCTTGATTCAGGGCGGGGCGTGGGAGGAACCGAAGTATCTGCAAGGGAGTGAGTGGTTTCGAGGGTATGTGGTGTTTTTACAAAACCCTTGAAACGCGGGCCCCTCATCCGGCGCCCCAGACACCTGCTGTAACAAGCAGCCCCCACCCCAATAGCCCAGCCGCTATTCCAAGCCAATTGGCACGCGTCAGGCATGCGTTTCCCTCTCCCTCCGGATCGCGTTCCAAGTGATTGATCGCACACTGCAGCTGCAACGCGAGCGCCACTTGCAACACGGCAATGCAGGCCGCTACAGCAAGTGCCGCAAACGGTGAGAGCAGCCACAACACCGTGAGGGGCAAACACCCACACACAAAGATCATCACCGCCAGGCAACGCGGCCACCAGTGATAGGCGGATTCACCCTGTTCCAGTTCCTGCATCACGCGAAGAATGAGCGAGCAAAAATAGCACGCCGGGAACAGCACCCGAACCCAGGGCCACAGCCGCTTGCCGGTAGCTTGCTGATAAAGCGTCCATTGCCGGTAGAGCCAATAGGCAAAGTAGCCACCCAGCGTCAGCAACACCATGGAGAGAAATTTGCGCGGAGCCACGACCAAAAACATGGGTTGGCGAACCGGCATCCAGCTCAGACGGGACTGCGGCGTGGCGTAAGGATTTTCGGCGATGGACATAGGCAGTTCTCGCGAGGTTAGCCAATGGAAAGCTAACGCTCGCGAGACGTTTAGGGTTCACCCACGACTCAATCAGGACGTGTCCTACAACCGAGTGCCTACCAGTCGTAGGTCTGGCTCGACACTACCGTGCGTCCTTCGCCGTAATGGCACCCAGATCACTGGCGGTTTGCAGCGGATACACCGATTCCCACCCTCCGCCCAGCGCTTTGTATAACCCAACCATCGCCAGGGACACACCCGTCGAGCTTTCCACCCACTGCTCCTGCGTGGCCAGCAGCGCGCTTTGCACGGTGAGTACGTTGACGAAATCCACCACGCCTTCCACGTACTGCTGCTGCGCGGTGCGCAGGGCGATCCGGTTCTGGCGCACGGCTTCGGCGAGGCTGTCGCGGCGCAGTTGGCTGGCGTTGTAGCGGGTCAGTTGGTCGTCGATTTCATGCCAGGCCCGCAGCACCGTTTGCTGGTACGCCAGCGCCGCTTCCTGTTGCTGGGCTTCACGCAGATTCAACATGCCCTGCAGTCGTCCGCCGTTGAACAGCGGCACGCTGAACTGCGGGCCGAAGGCAAAGGCGCGCGAGCCCCAGGAACCGAAATCCGACAGTTGCATGGCCTGGGAGCCAAGATTGCCCGACAGGGTAATGCGTGGGTAGAAGTCACCTTTGGCCACGCCAATGTTCGCAGTGGCAGCATGCAGCCGGGCTTCGGCCTGGCGGATATCCGGGCGACGCTCGGCCAGTTCCGACGGCAGGCCGATGGCAACCTGGCGCTGGGTTTGCGGCACGGCGGCGTCCTTGGACAACTGCGCATTCAAGGCCTGGGGCGGCTCGCCCATCAACAGGCTGAGGGCGTTGATCAGTTGGTCCTGGCGCTGCTGAAGATCCGGCAGGCGTGCTTCGATGGCGGCGACTTGCGCTGCTGCTTCAGCGACATCCAGATCCGTCGCCACGCCGTCGGCCAAACGCAATTGCGAAAGTTTGAGGCTATGGCGGGCAACGTCGAGGTTTTGCTCGGTGACGGCGCGAGTGTTCTGTACGCCGCGCAGTTGGATGTAGTCCTGGGCGGTCTCGGCCAGGACTGACAGCAGCACCGCGCGGCGGTCGTTTTCGGCGACGTGCAGGGTGGCGTCGGCGGCTTCGGTTTCGCGCTTGACGCGACCCCAGAAGTCCAGCTCCCAGGATGCGGAGAAGCCCATGTCCCACTGGTTGAACGCCGAACGGCCGTTTTCACCGGACGGATCATTCAAGCCTTTGCCGCTGTTGCGCTTGCGCTGGTAGGCCCCCGTGGCGTCGACATCGGGGTAGCGCTCGGCGGTGGTTACCTGGCGTACGGCGCGGCTCTGTTCCAAGCGGCTGCTGGCCAGTTTCAAGTCGAGGTTGCCGGTGAGCGCACGACGCGTGAGCGCCGAGAGCTGCTGGTCGTGGAACACGTCCCACCAGCGCTCCTGCAACGGGTCGCTGACGGCACGGCTGGCCGCCTGGCGCCCCTGGGGTTGGCTCCATTGCGTCAGTTGTGGGCTGTCGGGTTTGTGGAAATCCGGGCCAACGGTGCAGGCGCTCAGGCTGATGAGGCTCAAGGTAAGCCAGGCAATCTGTTTCATTGCTGGGCCACCTCATGCTGCTGCGCGGTCGGCTGGGTGTCGACGGTGGCTTCCACCGACATGCCGACCCGCAGGCGTTCGGTCAGCGCCTGGTTGGGTTCGAGGACGATTTTCACCGGAATGCGCTGCACGACCTTGGTGAAGTTGCCGGTGGCGTTATCCGGCTTGATCGAAGCGAAGGTCACCCCGGTGGCGGGCGCCAGGCTTTCCAGATGCCCGTTGAGCAGCTCACCGTCCAGGCTATCGACGCGCACCTGCACAGCCTGGCCGGCATGCATATGGGAGAGCTGGGTTTCCTGGAAGTTGGCCACCACGTAGGCCTGTTCCAATGGCACTACGGCGAGGATCTTGCTGCCTGGCGTCACATAAGCGCCAACCCGCACCGCACGCTCGCCGACCATGCCGTCCACCGGGGCGACGATGCGCGTGTACGACAGCTGATAACTGGCCAGCTCCAGCGCGGCCTGGGCGCGCTTGAGCCCACCTTCGGCGGCATCGCGCTGGGCGGTGAGGATCTCCACTTGCTTGCGTTCGGCCGCCAGCACCGCCGTGGCGTTGGCCAGGCGCGCAGTGGCCTGGTCGATGCGGGTCTTGGCTTGCTGGGCGTTCTGCACGGTGCCCGCGCCCACTCCGGCGAGGTGGTTGTAGCGGTTCAATTCGTGTTCGGCGAAGGCCACTTCGGCACGATCCGCCGCCACAGTGGCCTGCGCCTGGGCGATCACCGAGCTCTGGCGTTCAAGGGTCGCGGCAGCGTTTTTCAGCTGGGCCCGGGCAACCAAGGTATCGGCGTCGGCTGCCTGAGCGGCGGCACGGAAATCGCGGTCGTCGATCAGCGCCAGCAACTGGCCGGCCTTGACACGCTGGTTGTCCTCCACCAGTACTTCCTTGATGAAGCCCGCCACACGCGGCGCCACCAGGGTGAAGTCTGCGGCGACGAACGCGTCGTTGGTGGTCTGGCGCTTGCTGCCCAGCAGACCCGGCGCGGCCAGGTACACGATTACGCCAACCGCCAATATGGCGATAACGGAGACGGCAATTTTATCTTTGCGTTTCATGAACAGTCCTTCAATCAAGTCGGTGCGCGAGGCGGGAAGATCCGCGTGGGCATCCAGAAAATCAGCAGGATCAACGCGGCCGCGACCGCGGCCATGACCCAGTAGAGATCCGAAGAGGTCAGTACCACGGCCTGCTCGTGCAGACGGTGCGCCAAGCCCGGCGCTTCGCCCTCGACCAGGGGCGAGTTGCCCAGGCGGTCCACCAACCGGGTCGAATGAAAGTGCAGGCGCTGGGTGGTCAAGGTATCGAGCACGCCCGTGGCGATCACGGCGGCCAAGCCCTTAATGGTGTTGAACCAGGCCGAAGCGAACGGGCCGTCCGTTGGCTGGATGCTGCCGGTGGACAGCATCAGCAGCGGCAGCACGGCCATCGGTTGCCCCAGAATCTGCAGCAGGTACAGCCCGTAGAAGTCGTCGCGAATCCACGCCGAGGTCAGCTGCGAACTGCCCACGCAGCACAGCACCAGCATGCCCAGCCCGATCCCCAGCACCCAGCGGCAATCGACCCAGCGCAGGTTGCACAGCGCCGCCACCAGCGGCAACGCGATCAATTGCGGCAGCGCCATCAGCAACATCACTGGCGCGGTTTGCAGCGGCCGATAACCCTGGACCTGGGCGAGGAAACTGGACGGGATGATGATCACCGAAGTCAGCACCATCAGCACGCCCGCCAGCACAATCAAGGCAAACGAGAGGTTGCGCAGGCCGAGCATCTGCAGCTTGAAAAACGGCATGGGGTGCGACCACTCATTGAGCATGAACAGCACCAGCAACGCGCTGCCGCCCCACAGCAGAAAGGTGATCAGCCCCGATTCGAACCAGTCCAGGCGATTGCCTTGCAAGATGCCGATCACCAGCATGCAGATCGCCGGAAAGCCCAGCAGCAGGCCACGCCAGTTGAACTGCTTGAAGCGCTCCAGGCGCAGCGGATCCTGGGGCAGTCCGTAGGCCACGGCGGCCATCGCCAGCAGGCATGGCGCGACGATTTGCCAGAACGCCCACTGCCAACCGACGTACTCGGTCCACAGCGCCGCCAGCGGCGTGCCCAGGCTCGGGCCAAACGTGGCGGTAAGTGCATAGCCGGCCAGGCCGTAGAGCTTGACGCTGGCCGGCAGGAAGCGCAGCGCGACAGTCATCAGCATCGGCGGCAACGCGCCACCGGCCAGGCCTTGCACGGTGCGCAGCACCAGCAGGCTTTCGTAGTTCGGCGCGAACGGGCACAGGATGCCAAGCAGCGTGAACAGGCCGATGGCGCACAGGGTGAAGCGGCGCAGAGAGAACGTCACCGAGCACCAGGGTGCGAAGGCCATGGCGGACACCGAAGTGGCGGTGTAGGCCGCAACCAGCCAGGTGCCTTCGTCAAAACCGATGGACAGCGCACCGCGAATATCCGCGAGCGCGACCTTGGTGACCATCTCGTTGAGGCCAGAAATCAGCACCGCCAGCAACACGCCGACCAGGCCGATGATAATGCGCGGGCCGAAGACGGGAGGAGTGATGGCGGTGGGTTTGGCTGCGGCCTCAAGGGCGGGTGCAGCGAGGGAAGTCATGAACAGGTAACTCGGAATGGTCAATACCCGAGCAGTTTAATCAGGTAAATCCATGACAAAAAGTTACTTGTTGGCAGGTTATAAGTGCGTCAGACGCAATTCTAAAATCCAGTGTTGATGCCTGTGGGAGCTGGCTTGCCTGCGATGGCGGACTGTCTGATACAGATTGGTTATTTGGCCCACCGCTATCGCAGGCAAGCCAGCTCCCACATAGACCGCATCCACTTCAAGCCGGTTGTGCTTCCAGCCATGTGGCATGACAGCTCTCGCGCATGGTTTCACGCAGCCATTTATGGGCGGGGTCTTTGTCGAAACGCGGGTGCCAGAACTGGGCCAATACCAGCGTCGGCAGGGAGATCGGCAAGGCAAACGCGCGCAGCGGCAGTTTGAGGCGGTTGGCGCTCAGGAGCGCTTCCTTGGGCACCGGCAGGAGCAGGTCGGAATCGGGCAGCATGAACATGGCGCCGTGAAAGCCCGGGGCGATCATCGCCACGCGGCGCTCCAGGCCCTGGGCGTTCAGCGCGGTGTCGATCGGCCCACGGGCAATGCCGCGCCGCGAGATGCTGATATGGGAATAGCTGGCAAAACGGGCGGCGGTGATTTCTTCGTCGAACAACGGATGGTCTTCCCGCGCCAGGCCGACGAAGGTAGTGGAAAACAGGTTCTGCACCTTCACCTCAGGGCTTGCCGGCAGGGTGTTGCTCACCCGCAAATCCAGCCGCCCTTCGCGCAGGGCTTCGTCGTCGGTGTCGCCTTCGGGCACGAAGCACAGCTCGCACAGCGGCGCCATGCGCTCCATGGTGTCGAACAGGCGACCGCCATACACGCCAATGAAAAAGTCATTGGCGCGCACGCTGAAGCGGCGGCGCAACGTGCTCAGGTCCACCTGATCCGCCGAGCGAAACAGCAACGCTGCCTGCTCAACCACGTTGCGCACCTGGCCCTGCAACTGCAGCGCCTTGGGCGTCGGCACCAGGCCGCGACCGGCGCGCACCAGGATCGGATCGCCTACGGCTTCGCGGATGCGCGTGAGGGTGCGGCTCATGGCCGCCGGGCTGAGGTTCATGCGGCGCGCCGCGCCGACTACGCTGCCCTCATCCAGCAAGGCGTCGAGGGCGACCAGCAGGTTCATGTCCGGTAGTTGCATGCCAGGCACTCGTGTTCGGTGGGGAGTGAACTCGGCGCAATCGTAGCGTATTCAGCGCTGCATGCCCCAGCGTTTCACTGTGAGCCGCTCGAACGTGTCAAAGACCAGGTTCTCCACCAGCAGGCCGATCAGGATCACCACGGCCAGCCCGGCGAACACTTTGTCGGTATACAGCTCGTTGCGGTTCTGGAAGATGTACCACCCCAGGCCACCCTTGCCGCTGGTGGCGCCGAACACCAGCTCGGCGGCGATCAGCGTGCGCCAGGCAAATGCCCAGCCGATCTTGAGGCCGGCAAGGATCGACGGCAGCGCCGCCGGAATCAGGATGAACAGCACGAAACGCATGCCCTTGAGGCCATAGTTGCGGCCAGCCATGCGCAGGGTTTCGGACACCCCCAGAAACCCCGAGTAGGTGTTGAGTGCCAGTGCCCAGAGCACAGAATGCACCAGCACGAAGATCAGGCTGTTCTGCCCCAGACCAAACCACAACAGCGCCAGCGGCAACAGCGCGATGGCCGGCAGCGGGTTGAACATGGACGTCAGGGTGCTCAGCAGGTCGCGGCCCAGCTGGGTCGAGACCGCCAAGGTGGTCAGGGCAAACGCCAGCACGATGCCGATCAGGTAGCCCTTGATCAGCACGACCAGCGAGATACTCACCTTGCTCAACAGCTCGCCGCTGAGCAAGCCGTCGTAAAGGGCGTGAGCGGTCTGGAGAAAACTGGGCAGCAACAAGTCATTGTTCTGGTAGCGCGCGACGGCTTCCCAGAGGATCGCGAGCACGATCAGGATCAGGCCCTTGCGCAGCCAGCCTTGTTGCCACAGGCGCTGGCGCAGGGGCAGCTCGCGTTCCACAGGGACGCTGAGCAGCGGCTCGAGGGTGATTTCGTATTCCTGGCGCATAGAGTCACCCTTTCAATAAGCGATGCGGATGTCGGCAAAACCCAACTCACGTTCGGCCTGGGGTGCTTCATCGAACAGCAGGCGATGAATCCGCCGCGCCGACGCCTGGAACGCCACGCCACCGAGGCTGTGCAGGTCATATTGATGGCTGTGGATTTCCGCGCGCACCCGTCCGGGATGGGGCGACAACAGCAGGATACGATTGCCGACCACCAGCGCCTCTTCGATGGAGTGGGTGACGAACAACAGGGTAAAACGCACCTCTTCCCAGAGCAGCAGCAGTTCTTCCTGCATCTTGCGCCGGGTCAGCGCGTCGAGGGCGGCGAAGGGTTCGTCCATCAACAGGATTTTCGGCTGCATGGCCAGCGCCCGCGCAATCGCCACGCGGGCTTTCATGCCGCCGGAAAGCGTGTGCGGGTAGGCGTCGGCGAAAGCGCTGAGGCCGACTTTGTCGAGGTAATGCAGCGCGCGTTCTTCGGCGTCGACACGCTTTAAGGTCTTCGAGGCCAGCAGCGGGAACATCACGTTCTGTTTGACGGTTTTCCACGGCGGCAATTGGTCGAATTCCTGGAACACCACGATGCGGTCCGCCCCCGGTTGTTCGACCTTCTGCCCCAGCAAGCGGATCTCGCCTTCGCAGGGTTTGATAAACCCGGCGATGGATTTGAGCAACGTGGACTTGCCGCAGCCCGACGGGCCGAGCAGTACGTAGCGGTCGGCCGGGTCGATCTCGAAACTCACCTGGTGCGTGGCCCGCACCACGCGCTCGGGGGTGCGGTATTCCAGGCTGACGTTATCCATCGCCAGCAACGGCGCGGCGGTGTGCAGGTTGCTGGCCGTGTGGCCTTGCAAGGGTGCGTTCATCTCAACTTCCTTGCAGGGGCTTGGCGTCCTGGAAGAAGTAGTCCTTCCAGGATTCAGGCTTGTGCTTGATGGCGCCGACGCGGTAGAGGAATTGCGCCAGCGGGTAGGTGTTCTTGGGCGTGACGCTGAATTCGAACTGCGGGTTATCGATGATTTTCAACAGTGCGGCGCGGTCGATCCTGGCCTTGGTCACGCGCAGGTAAGTGTCGGCCGCGGCGCCTTTATCGTTCTGGGCGAACTGCGCCGCTTCGGTCAATGCGTCAACGAACGCCTTGTAGGTTTTCGGGTTGTCATTGCGGAATTTTTCGGTGGCGAACAGCACCGTGGGTGAGTTCGGACCGAGCAGGTCGTAGGTGTTGAGCACCACATGCACGTTGGGATTCTCCAGGGCCTGATCCTGGAACGGCGGGTTGGAAAAGTGCCCGGTCAGCTCGGTGCCGCCGGCAATCAGGGCGGCGGTGGCATCCGGATGCGGGACGGCAATGGTGTATTTGTCGAGGCGATTGAATGCGTTGTCGCCCCACTGCTTGGCCGCGGCATATTGCAGGAAGCGCGACTGCACAGACACGCCCACCGCCGGTACCGCGATGCGATCGTTCTCGGTGAAATCGGCGATAGTCTTGACCTTGGGATTGTTGCTCACCAGGTAGTACGGGAAGTTGCCCAGTGATGCCACGGCCTTGACGTTCTGCTTGCCATAAGTGCGGTCCCAGATGGTCAACAGCGGGCCGACGCCGGCACCGGCGATGTCGATGGAGCCTGAAAGCAGTGCATCATTGACCGCGGCACCGCCAGACAGCTGGGTCCAGTCGACCTTGATGTCGATGCCCGCCTGCTTGCCGTACTTTTCGATCAGGTGCTGGTCGCGCACGACATTGAGGAGCAGGTAGACGATGCCGAACTGTTCGGCGATGCGAATCTCGCCTTCTGCCTGCGCGGCCGCTGGCGCAACAAGGCTGCCGGCCAGCAGGCTCAGACCCAGGCCGACGGTCGCGGCCAGGCGTGCAAATGGAATTTTCCTGGACATGGTCATGCTCCGAATCAGAAAGGTCCGTCGCCCTGGATGGTGGTGCGGTACAGCTTGCGGCGCAGATGGCTCGGGCAACCGGCAGCCAGGTGGATCAGCGAGCGGTTGTCCCAGAACACCAGGTCGCGGGGCTGCCAGTGGTGTCGGTAGATGTTGTGTGGCAACACGCTGTGGGCGTAGAGCTGGGCCAATAGATCGCGGCTTTCGTCCTCCGGCAGGCCGACGATGCGGGTGGTGAAGCCCTCACTGACGAACAGCGCCTTGCGGCCGCTTTCCGGGTGGGTGCGCACAATGGGGTGCACCACTTCAGCGACCTGGGCAAGCTGCTCGGGCGTCAACGTGGGTCGCCAGTTGCCTTCGAATTTGGTTTCGCTGTAACGCGCAGTGTAGGAATGCGCGGCGCTGCGCCCCTCAACAGCTTTGCGCAGGTGCTCGGGTAGTTGGTCCCAGGCTTTGTGCATATCGGCGAACAAGGTGTCGCCGCCTTCGCTGGGCAGCTCCTGCGCGTGCAGCATCGAGCCCAGGCTTGGCAGCTCCTTATAGGACAGGTCCGAATGCCAGAACTTGCCCGCGTCACCCAGCCCAATGGATTGGCCATTTTCAATGATGTTAGAAACGATCAGGATTTCCGGGTGGTGGGCCAGCAAGAACTGTTTGAGCACGTGGATCTGCAGCACGCCGAAGCGGCGGCTGAAGGCGATCTGTTGCTCAGGGGTGATACGTTGGTCTCGGAACACCACGACGTGATGCTCCAGATGCGCGCGATGGATGCGTGCGAAATCCTGCTCGTTGACCGGTTGCGACAAATTCAGACCAATGATCTCGGCGCCGACACTGCCGGGCAACGGACGGATATCAAAGGTTTGGGTGGTGGCGGTCGCTGTTGGAACAGTAGAGATGGCGGACATAAGGTCACTCCCGGTCAGACAGGATGTTGACTTTATAGATATAAGAACATCAATTTAAATACCGTTAGAGAATAACGATAGACAGAAAGTGTTCTGGCGCGATCCCCCGCGGCTGGGCGCCCAGGGTCATACTGCGCTGGCCTGATATCCGGGTGTCATCGCCATCGCCGGCTCGAAGGCAGGCAAGTTGAACGTGGCTGCGTAAGACTCGATAAAACCTGGCTGTGGGTGCTCGGAGCGCTATGTTGAGCCGCTTACAAGCCGAAACCGTGCGGGTTTGACAAGCTTATGGGCAGCCCCTAGTGTGCCTTTGGATCCAATTAACCACCCCATTATAATAAGGAGCGTAGCGTAACCGTGACGCATAAGCCGACCCCTTTGAACAGCATCAAGATCAGCGGACCTATTCCCGCGCATCTCGCTCGCTCCGTGATTGAAGAAACCTTGCGCAACGCCATCCTGGATGGTCGGTTGCCCTGCGGTACCGCCATGCGCCAACAGGAATTGGCCAGCTTGTTCGGGGTCAGTCGGATGCCGGTGCGTGAAGCCTTACGCCAGCTGGAAGCCCAGTCACTGTTGCATGTGGTGACCCACAAGGGTGCCGTCGTTGCACCGTTGATCGAGGATAACTCGGCCGAAACCTATGAACTGCGGATGCTGCTGGAATCTGAGGCGCTGCGCCTGTCGATTCCTTTGCTAACCGAGGCAGATATCGTCGAGGCGAACGCCATCATCGACGCTCTGGAGCAGGAAAAAGACTACCGCGAGATCGGTCGCCTCAACCGGCTGTTCCACATGACGCTGTATGGCAAGGCGCCGAACCAGCGGCTGCTCAAATTGGTGGAACACGGTTTGAACGAGGAAGAACGTTTCCTGCGTTACAACCTCGAAGCCATGGGCCTGGGTGAGACTTCCCAGGAAGATCACCGTGAACTGCTGAGCCTGGTGGCGCAAAAGAAAACCGCGCAAAGCATCCTGACGCTGCGCAATCATTTGATGCGAGGCATGGAGGTGATCACGGCGTACCTCAACGGCTTGGATGTCGACAACATTAAACGCACGCAATAAACACACCGCTGCTATTTCGAACTTCACTGTTGCGGGGCTGCCTGGCTAACTATTAGCGCGCCGCCCCGTGGAAACTTCCCACCGACAACCAAGAAAGTAACTTACAGCACATATTATTTAGAAAAACTTCTAACACATTTGTATGCTCGCCAACTTGTTTAACCCGCTTATCATCTTTTACTCCTGAACCAGACACTTCACTAGACGTTGCAGCCCTTTCATGGAGCGACCCTGCGCGCCGGCGGCTGGTTGATACTCACTCACTTCTTGCCAACAAAACACTTATCGCTGTGTTCACAGCAGACGCAACAATTAAGGCACCAACCATGCATCAACCGTTACTTGAAACAGCAAAACTGCAGTTATGCAATCATCCGTTATTTTCAGAAATAACTTCCCTGCGCAAGTTACAACTTTTTATGGAGAGCCACATATTTGCCGTCTGGGACTTCATGACCCTCGCCAAACGCCTGCAGCAGGACTTGACCTGCACTCGCCTGCCCTGGCTGCCACCTGCCGACCCGCAAGCCGCACGCCTGATCAACGAGATCGTGCTGGCTGAGGAGTCAGACCTGCATCCGGGGGAAGGCTATTGCAGCCACTTCGAACTTTACTTGGAGGCCATGACTGAAGTGGGCGCCAGCACCTTGCCTATCAACCGCTTTGTCGCGCTACAACGCCAGGGCGTGGAAGCAACTGCCGCCTTACAGGAGATCGAGGTGCTTCCCGGCGTAGCCTGCTTCGTCAGCGGCACCTTGCACCTTGCGCTGAACGCGCCGCCCCATTGCGTGGCGGCAGCCTTTCTGCACAGTCGCGAGCATGTCATCCCGACGATGTTCACGCGCCTCCTGAACGCTGATGAAGGGGTCCGTCGCCAGGCACCTACCTTGTGTGCCTACCTCAAGCGGCACATCGAATTGGACGCCCAGGACCATGGGCCGGCAGCCGAACAGTTGCTGCAGCGCCTCGCCAGTGCGGACCCGGCGTACCCGCAACAGGCCAACGACGCCGCCCTGGCGGCTGTGGAGGGGCGTATCGCTTTCTGGGACGAGGTTCGGGCCTCGTTGCAAGCGGTGCACCCATGAACGCCGCCGACTACAAAGCCATCGCCGATGACTGGGAGCGCCGCGCAACCATCCGCACACGTCCTCGTCGCTTACTGGAGGACGATGACAAGCTGATCTATCCGTTGTGCCGCCAACCCTTGGTGCTCTGTGGGACATTCCTGGAACACTGCCCGCAATGGCGCGATTTCGTGCTGGTGCAAAGCTTCTACAAATTCATCAATGACGTCGTAATATTCGAGACCGAGATCGTCGACAAGACCGCGCGCAGCATTGCCAAGAATCAGTTCTCGGTACCCTTCCCGCTTGCCTGTCGCATTG
Organism: Pseudomonas sp. SWRI18; assembly: GCF_014268345.1. NCBI lineage: Bacteria > Pseudomonadati > Pseudomonadota > Gammaproteobacteria > Pseudomonadales > Pseudomonadaceae > Pseudomonas > Pseudomonas sp. SWRI18. The sequence continues at coordinate 6,863 of NZ_JACCQQ010000002.1, read as the reverse complement.
ACGCGATGACCGTCGTCGTGGACGAGGACTACCACGCACTGGTTGCGCTGGATTTCCTGCAGCAAACCGTCGCCATGACCGGCATACAACCGTTGGAGCCGCCGCGGGAAATCGAATTGAGCCGCGCGCTGCCGGCGGCGCAGGCACAGGCGCCAGCCCGCTTGCATGATGCAATAGCACTGATTGGCGTGGCCATCGCCGAAAACACCGTGACCCACGATGTAGCGGCATTTTCCAAGGACGCCAGCGTCAAGGCCTCCATCCGTGGCTTGATGGCCGACCACCTGTTTGATGAAGGCCGCCACGCCCGGTTCTGGACACGGCTGGTACGTTTGTATTGGCAAGCTGCGAGCAACGAAGACCGCGATAGCATCGCCCAGGTGCTGCCCATTTTCCTCGCCCATTACCTGACGAACGATCTGCAAAAAAGCTTCGACCTGCACTTGATCGAACACCTCGACATCAGCGCCAGCCTGCGCGGTGCATTACGCGATGAAGCCGCGGCGCTGGCCTTTCCCATCACCCGGCAGCATCCGTTGATGGGCAATATCCTCAGCTTCCTGCAACACAGCGGTTTGCTGCAAACGCCGAGCGTGGTGCAAGCGCTGGACGCTTACCTGCCAGTGTCCCGGAGGGCGACATGCGGCGACTGACCATCGGCTTTGCTGGCGCCAGCAGCGCCTTGGGCGCCATCAGGCATGAACTGGAACAGTATGGTCATGCCTCGGCTGACGAGGGCATCGACCTTTGTCTCGATGACGGCAGCCACGGAGCGCTGGATCACACCGGCCCAATTCCACGACTAAGCCTGCGCCTGGGTGTCGGCCCGGTAGCCGACTGCGGGCTGCCCGCGCTGCAACTACGCGCATATGGGCCTGGACGGCAGCTGTCAGCGGTACTGGACGTCGCGGACGAGCGCAACGGCAATGGCCAGCGCCTGCGCCTGCAGGTCACGCATGCGTTGGTGGAGTGGGTCGCGCTGCACGTCAGTGGGTTTTCGCGGGATCCTGAATATTTCTGCATGAGCGCCACCGCCAATGAATGGCCCGAGCAGGGTTTGGGCGAGCTTGACGCGCTGGCTTTTGTGCATCGCTTCAACCGCACTGAAGACCCTGCTGCCATGCAGGAAGCCCAGGTGCCTGTAATCGAACGGTTGCAGGCCAGCCTTCAAACCTTCGCTGACCGGCCGGCGCTGAACATCGCCGGCAACCAAGTGCTTTATCGTCAATTGCAGCTTCACGCCATGGCGATCCAGCAGCGGCTGCAACCATTGCTGGAGACTGCGCAGACGTCAGCAGTGGTCGGCGTATGCCTGGAAAAATCCACCGAGTTGTACGCCAGTATTCTTGCGGTACTGGGCTGCGCAGCGGTGTATCTGCCGCTAGGGCCGGATCATCCGCCTCAGCGCCATCAGGCCATGCTTGAAAGCGCGGATGCAAGGGTGTTGCTTGACGCCGGCCAGCATCCCTTGCGGGGGCGGTTCATTGCCTTGGATGTCAGCAGTGTCGAACTGCGCGGCGCCGACTTGACGCGACCCCTGATGCGTCACCATCCCGCGGCTGATGCTCCCTGCATGACGTTCTACACCTCGGGGACCACAGGTCAACCCAAGGGTGTGTTGCTCAGCCAGGCTAACCTTGCACATTTTGCGGCGTGGTTCAGGTCCTGTATGGAGCTGGATGAGCAGAGCCGTGTCCTGCAATTTTCGCCGTTGAGCTTTGACTCGTCGCTGATCGACATTTTCCCCGCGCTGATAGTAGGCGCCGAATTGATCGTTCCTGATGCGGAGCAACGACAAAACCCTCGGCAGCTACTGGGTCTGCTCCACCGGCAGCGCGTCACCCATGCCTTTCTACCGCCAGCCCTGCTGAGCATTCTGCCACCAGGACAACCACTGGGCCTGAAGCATCTGATGACCGGCGGTGATGTGTGCGAACCCCATGTGATCGAACGCCTGGCGAAGCAGTGTCGGTTTCATAACCTCTATGGGCCCACGGAGGCGACTGTGCTGGTTACCCATCGGACGTTGAACCCCGCAGATAGCAACCGCAACCTCGGCTACCCCATCGCCAACAGCCAAGTGCTGATTCTGGACGACGACCTGCAGCCGGTGGATGAAGAAGTGATGGGTGAGGTTTATATCGTCGGGCCGGGGGTGAGCCTGGGGTATGTAAACGTTGCGCAACAGTCCGCCCCTGCGTTCGTGGAGCTGGCCGTGCCAGGCGGCCGGGGTTTGCGGGCTTACCGCAGCGGCGATTTGGCAAAGTGGACCGCCGACGGGATCGTACTGGGGGGGCGGCGAGATGATCAAGTGAAGATCCGAGGGTTTCGGGTTGAGCCGCAAGAGATTGAACAGTGTTTGCGTAACAGTCGGCTGTATCGCCAGGTGGCGGTGGTAATCGACCGAGAATTCAGGATCCGAGGCTATGTCGCCCAACCTGAACCGGGGGCCACTGTGGCGGCCCTGCAGCAACACGCGCGGCAGTGGCTGCCGGACTACATGAGACCCGGATTCTGGAATTTACTGCCCTGCATGCCGTGTTCCGGCAACGGCAAAGTCGATCGCGGGGCGTTGCTGGCACTGCCGCTCTCGCCTACTGCGCAGGCTGACTGCTGCGCGGCACAAACCCCGCTTCACTTGCGGCTGACCCGCTTGTGGAGCGAACTGCTGGCATTGCCTGCGGCAAAAATATCTATCGACGAAAGCTTCTTCGATCTCGGCGGCCATTCGATTTTGCTGTCCAGCCTTTTGCTGCGCGTTCGCGAGCAATTCGGCCGTAGCTTCGCGCTTAGCCACTTCATTGAGGTGCCGACGATTCGTACCCTGGCAACCTTGGTGGAGGACGGCGAACGACCCGATGCGCGCTTCAGCCAGGCCGCTCGCGATGCTCAAAGAGAGTGGGTGTACAACACGCTGGCGGATGACCGCGCGGGCGATCCGCACCGGGTGATCGTGACGGGGGCCAATAGTTTTGTCGGTGTCCATATCGTCGAGGCGTTGCTCGCCGGTGGCGCAACCCAGGTGGCCTGCCTGGTACGCGCGGAACCAGGATATTCGGCGACGGCACGCTTTACACAGGCGCTGCGCGAGTATCGCCTGGAGCATCTGGACCTGAGCCGGGTGCAGGTATTCAGCGCCGATATCAGCCTGCATCGATTGGGTTTGGCCTGCGACGCTTATGACACGCTCGCCAAAGACTTCGGCGTGCTGATACACAACGCCGCTCAGGTCAATCACGTGATGGACTACGCGTCACTGGCCAGGGACAACGTCGACCCCATGCTTGAGTGCCTGCGCCTGTGCGAGACTCACTGCAAAAAGGTCTTCAACTTTATCTCGACGCTGTCCGCTGCAAGCAGTATCGACAAACAGGGCTATGTCCTCGAAGCACCCGCCGCCGCCACGCTGCCGCTGTACATCAAGAATGGCTACAACCTGTCCAAGTGGGTCGCCGAACGGCAATTGGGCCGTGCGGTGGAGCGCGGGGCCTGGGTGAACATCTTTCGCCCAGGCAATGTCAGCTTCAACAGCGTTACGGGTGTGTGCCAACCGCAAAGAAATCGCTTGATGCTGATGCTCAAGGGATCATTGCAACTGGGTCAGCTGCCACGACTGGCACTAAACTTCGACCTGATGCCGGTGGACTTTCTGGCTCGGTTCATTGCGTTCCACTGCGCCCGCTTTCAAGCCGACAACAGTGTATTCAACCTGCACAACCCACAACCTTTGAGCTGGGCCCGCTATCTGGATGCTTTCAGCCGAGCCGGCCACCGCTTCAAGCGGGTAAGTATCGCGCGGTGGCAACAGGCGCTACGAACGGTCGGCCAGGACAACGCCCTGTTTGGCGTGTTGGGCTTTTATCTCGGCCGCCTGGATGAAGATATTGGTGACACGTCGAAGATTCGCCACGAAAACGCGCGACAGGGGGTCCGGCAGATGGGCGCACGTTATCCTGAAAAAGATCCGGCGCTGTTGAGCAAAGGCTGCGACTACCTCAAGACCATTGGCTTTTTTTGAATGCCTCAGGACAACTTCATGAAACCGCTGCAACCCGATACGTTAATTCGCAACCCGAACGGTCTGCCAATAGTGGCGTCTGTCGTGGTCGGCTGTCATGCGACGCGGCTGTGGAACATCGTGGGGCAATTTGCAAGCTTCGATGTGTTCATTCCTGACCTGACGCACATCGAGATGACGGGCACAGGTGTGGGCGCCTTGCGTACAAAGTTTTTCCGCGATGGCAACCGCGTGGTGGAGCAGCTCAATAGCCGGGACGAGCAAGCCATGCACATGACCTGGACCACTATCTATAACACGCTGGGCGTGGCCAGGTTATGGGCGGCAATCCAGGTGCAATCGCTTGGAGCGCAGTGTTCCCGGGTGACATGGACGATTATCGCGGAACCTACAGATGAGGCGAACACAGGGTTTAGACAGTTTGTGCAAGGCTTCGTCGATAGCGCGTTGTACAACGTTCGCCGGATGCTTGGCTGAGCGGGCAGGAACAACGTGAATCGCTCCTGCCTGATCAGTCAGCGGGTCAGATCTTGAAACTATCGACCAGTTGCTTCAACCGATTGGCCTGTTGAGACAGCGCATCGCAATCTTTCAGGGTTTCGTTGAGATTGGCCACGCCCTGCTGGTTCAGCAGGTTTATCTGGTTGATATCCACGTTGAGGGTTTCCACCACGGCGGTCTGTTCTTCGGTCGCTGCTGCGACGGACTGGTTCATGCCATCGATCTCCACGATCCGCTGCGTCACGCTGACCAGGCGCTCACCGGCCTGGTTTGCGACCTCTACGCTTTCTTCGCTGGAGGCCTGGCTGGCATTCATGGTAGTGACCGCTTCACGCGAGCCCACTTGCAGCGACGTGATCATTTTGTGGATCTCTTCGGCAGACTCCTGGGTACGGTGAGCCAGGTTGCGCACCTCGTCGGCAACCACCGCAAAACCGCGACCGGCCTCACCCGCGCGTGCAGCTTCGATGGCTGCGTTGAGCGCCAGCAGGTTGGTTTGCTGGGAGATACCTTTGATCACATCAAGGATGTGACCAATATTGTCAGTACTGGCGTTCAGGGTCTCGATCTGGGTGCAGGACAGGCTGATTTTCTGCGACAGCGCCGACATTGCGAGGATGGTCTGCTCCACCACTTTGCGTCCATCGTCGGCCTGCTCGCTGGCACCACTGGCGTGCTGTGAAGCATCGGCAGCGTTACGAGCGATCTCCTGAGTAGCGGCGCCCAGTTCGTTGATCGCTGCAGCCACGCTGTTGGTGCGCGCGCTCTGCTCGTCCGAACCAATGATAGAAGCATTGGACGAGGCCATCACACGCTGGGACAAATCATGCACTTGGCGTGTAGCCGAGGACACCTCGGAAATCGAAGCGTGGATGCGCTCAACGAATTGATTGAACGCGCTGCCAACTTCACCGAACTCGTCCTTGCTGGTGACAGCCAGACGGCGGGTCAGGTCGCCCTCGCCCTGGGCGATATCCTGCATGGCCACGCCCATGGTGGTCAGGGGGCGCAGCAAGACTTGGATCAGCAGGCTTAGGAGTACGGCAATCGCGACCACGGCGATTAACATGGCGATCAATGCGGAAGTGCGAAACTTGCCCAGCGGTGCGTAGGCTTTGTCTTTATCAATTGAAAGACCGATATACCAATCTGCGCCAGGCAAGCCGCTGATAGGCGTGAATGACAGGATGCGGTCCTGACCATTGAGAACGACGTCCTGATTGACCCTTTCGATTTTTAACTGGGTGCCGGGGTAGATGTCCTTGAGGTTTTTCATCACCTGGTCTTCATCAGGACTGACGATGACCTGGCCGTCGCCGCTGACCAGGAACGCATGGCCGATGCCGCCGAAGTCCACCGAATTGATGATCTTCACCAAGGTCTGCAGGCTCAGGTCACCGCCAACTACGCCGAGCAGCTCACCGTTCTTTTTCACCGGCATCGCGATGGTCACGATCTGCCCACCCACTGCGGCCATATAAGGTGGCGTAAGCATGGGCTTGTCTGCAGCTACCGCTTGCTTGTACCAGGGGCGCTGACGGGGGTCATAGCCGTCGGGCATCTTTGCGTCCGGCCGTTGCGTGAACACACCGTTGGTCTGGCCCACATAGGTGAACTGAAAGTTCGAGGTGAACGCGGATTGGTCAACCAGCCCTGGGAGATCAGCATCACTGCCTTGGTGAGCAATGTTTTGGGTAAGGCTTTCGAGCACCAGTATCCGACCACTGAGCCAGTTCTGGACACTGCTGGCGGTGAGTTCACCGGATTGCTGGATGGACGACTCCAGGTTCTGCTTGATGGTGCTGCGCTGCAGGTAATCGTTGTAAAGGGTAAATAACGCGAAGGCCAACACCACGACGCCTGACGCGGCCAACAGGATTTTATGGCTGAACTTGAGATTCATATCATCGACTTCTTTTTGCCAAAGGGGTGAGCGTGCCGAGAGGAACATTCCATGTAAGGGTTATAGGCAGCTTCTTTGGCCGCTCTATTTCGGTGCACGCATGGCTCTTCAGGCTTTCGGCCAAAGGTTGGCGAAACTTAGAGATTTGTAGGACATATGGTGCTTTTACGTAGGAAACCGACCGGTGGTTGTCGTACAAGCACCCGCTTTGCAAGGGGCAAATGCCTTGTGGAGCATTGCGCTAACGGGTTAACAGTAAGGTCCTAACCGAGAGGCGCATTACCGGCGATTTCGCCGATCTAAACGACAAAACCCCTGTCTGCGTTAGCAGACAGGGGTTCTGGAATTTGATCTTGACGATGACCTACTCTCACATGGGGAAACCCCACACTACCATCGGCGATGCATCGTTTCACTGCTGAGTTCGGGATGGGATCAGGT